>JAJDXW010000097.1 GCA_022823045.1 Gammaproteobacteria bacterium | reverse complement strand
GTCCGGAGCGAATCTTCGATGACAACAGGCCGAGGGTCAGCAACTGCCTCGGTGTAAACAGATGGTGCCAATGTGTCCAGCCTCGAGTTCGAATCGGTTCGTCCGTCTTTGCGCCTGATGTGATCTTCCGGCTGGGGAGGTATCCAAGGTTCTGCCAGTCTGCGAAGCGTTCCCGGAGTAGGGCGAGCGCACGGTCTTCCCGCTCCTGATCAGCCTCTTCGACGGAGCGGTACAGGGCTCTCGGCAGGGACTTCGTAAGCGTCTCGATTTGCCGGTTTCTCTTCTCGACCGCCTGATCGAGCTCCTTAGCCTTTCGCGCCATGTCGGTCAGCTCATGCTGCGGATGGCCCGCCTCTCTTGCGGTCTCAAGTGCATGCCGAGCCGCTTCGCAGGCTCGGTCTTCGGCCAGCCAGTCGCGCTCGCGGAGGACGGTGATCTCGTCCTGTCGGCTCGGATCGAGCAGCTCGATCAGCGCCGCAATCGACTCGTGAAGATCCACCCACTCCGGCACCGACTCCGGTGAGCCCCCCGTCTGCTCGGCCCACAGCAGGGCGTCCAACGGAGGCAGCCGCCAGCGTACGCAGTAGAGCCGCTCCTGAAACACGTCGTCCGGGCGAGGAACGAGATCTTCGTTCTCCCAAGGTCGGAGACCGTAGCCGCGCCCGATCTCGCCGGCTGGCCGTTCGGCAGGATCGCGCCGGTCGCCGCGAATGGCGGCCATCGGGGTGGAGGCATGGCAATGCGGGCATTCGACCCGCGATTGATTCCGAGAGCGCTTCGTCGTGCCAGCGTTGTGCGCCGCCGAGAGCGCGTCCCTTCCGACGCCGGAACGGATTTCGATGGCGAAGCGCTTCTCGTCCGGGATCGGGAGCAGCCTCGCGATGGTCCGGGGTTTCTCGCCGACGACCCAACTCGGGGCGAGGGGAACCCGCCAGTCACACTCGGGGCAACCGGTCTCCGTGCAGTAGAGATAGGCGTCGGCGCGCCAGCCGACATCATTGTGCTCGATACGCCATTCTGTGACTTGGTGGTCCACGGTTGCGAAGACCCGCTCCTGGGCCTGCCGCACCCGCTCGGCAACCGCCTCGCCGCCGCCTACGATGTTGAGCGCGCCCCAAGTGAGCAAGGCCGCCACCGGGTTCAGGTCCGAGCCAAATGCCTCGCAGCCGAGGCGGGCCGCCTCGAAGGGGACACTCCCTCCGCCGCAGAAGGCGTCCCCGATACGGGGCACGCGTCCGAACCGCCGCTCACCGAGGGCTCGCACCAGTTCCGGCAGGCTTTCCGCGCTCGTGCCGAGGTGCTCGTTGATGGCTTTCCATGCCTCGGGAGAAGGGCCGTCGATCCGCTCCGGTCGATCACACCACTTGAGCTTCTCGTCATAGCCCATGCGGTCGAAGACCAGTCGTTGGAGCCGCTTTCTAGCCGCAGCCTTCGTACCGCCCCTCAGCTTCGGTCGCTCGGAAGTGCAGCCGGGGGCGAACCATTCGCTCCGCTCCGATGGCGAGAGCCGCTGGTAGATCTCCTTCAACGGGATGTTGCGGTTCTTGCGCCGCCGGAGCCCGGCCTCGTCCATGGTGAGAAGGGCGAGGAAGACGTCGCGGTCCTTGCGGGGGTCCGACGAGGCGGGCATCAGCAGCCCGAGGATGACCGCCCTCACCATGACGAGGGGCTTACGGCCCCACCACTTGCCCAGCGGGGTCAGCGTCTGGCTGTTCTTGGCGCTACGTTCCTTGTAGCTCTCCTTGGAAAGTCGCGAGACGGGAAGCTGGGTCTCGATGAAGCTCGAGATCGCGCCGGAGCCCTCGCTGGCCGGACGTACCTCCGCGTCCCCGGGCGCACGCGGTTCCGTGAGTGCGCGACTTGATGCGGGGGTCTCCGGCCCGCGCGGTCCGATGCCGGGTCTCGCTCCCGCCGCCGGCGGGGTGCCCCCGTACCCAAGGGCCACTTCACGCTGACCGGACATCATGCGCCTGCCGGGTCGTGCTCCGGGCCGGCCGCCCACCGGGAGACGCCTTCTCTTCTGCGGCCACCAGCCGGAAGATCTCCGCCTGCCGCTCCTCGCGGTCGCCGGTGACCGGGTTCTCGGTGAGCGCGAACCGCACCGCCTTGCGCCACCCCTTGTTCCGGCCGTGCAGGGCGTGCCCGGTCGCCGCGCTGGTCATGGTGAACAGCCACCACCGCTCCTCCGGGGCGAGGCCGAGCCAGTTTCGGATTGCGGCGGGGATGAGCGCCGGGTCGGCGTCCTCCACCGCCCAGGCGAGCAGGGTCAGCTCCTTGCCGAGCAGGCGGGCGACGGGGTTGTCGCCCCGTTTCCAGCGCCCCGGCGGCAGGCCCTGTTTCCTCAGCCGGCGGTTGAGCTCGGCGCGGGCCTCATGGGCGATCGCCTCCCACTTGGCACGTGACAGGGTCACCCGGAATCGCGCGTCCTGGACGCCCATCCCCAAGGCGGGAGAGCAAGCCGGTCCAAAGCTCAGGTGCTCGGCGATCAGCACGTCTCGGCGATGGCCGCCGGGAACCGTCACCACGAAGTGGTGCTCGGACTCCCCGGGGTCGAAGCCGAACCCGAGCGGCCGGGGCCGGGATGGCGCGCTCATGGCTCCTGCCCCACCTCGTTGCGCAGGTATTCCGCCTTGATCTCCTCGACGTAGTCCAGGAATCGCTGTCCGGTCTCGAAGCGAAGATGCTTGGCCTCGATGGACACCTCACCGTCGGCGATCAGCGCCCGCAGATGCTCGACTGCCTCTTCGATGAGCTCCCCGCTCAACGCGATGTCGTCGGAGAGGTTGAGCTCGCTCCACGTCCCCCCATCGGTGGTCTCGACGCTCACGCGCAGGTCGCGGGCGCTCGCCAGGTGTTTCTTCAGGCGGGCGGTGAAGCCGTAGGCGGTGCGGGTGGTCCGGAACGCAATACCGCGGTTCGGTGTCCACACCGCCGGCCGGCTCCGGTCGATGGGTTGTTCGACGGGCGTCTCGGCGATCTCGCGCCGGTGGACCTCGGAGACGATGCCGTCCTTCGCGGCCACCGCGAGGACCAGGCGGGTGCCCTCCGGGACCGCGAACGGCTCGTCGTACGCGCCGCCGGCGACATTGGGGTCGGAACCGTCGGTGGTGTAGCGGATGGGGGCGGGAGGCGCGGAGCGGATCTCTACCCGTCGCTCTCCTCCGCCGGCGTACTCGCGGGACTTGAGAGTGATACGGTTTCGCCACTCCACGGAGTCACCGGTCTCGTGCTCGCCGGTGGAGTCCACGGCCAGGAACGAGACCTGGAGGTCCGCGGTCTCGTAGTCGCGCCCATCGATCTTTCGGGACGCCGGGGTCGCTGGGGCGCCGAGCTCCGCGTACAGGGTGTCGGCGTTGACCGGGGTGAGGCGCAGCCTCGCCATGCCGGTGTCGTCGTCCCGCGCGAGCTCCCGGATACGTACGGTGGTCGCAGGCTTCGGGAACGGCCCCCGGTTGACGTAGCTCCCTTCCTCCCGCCACAGGTCCCGGTGGATGCAGTCCGCCTTCAGCCTCGCCAGCGCGTCGGGGCGGTGCCACTGCCACACCGGCGCGGTCGCGGCCCGGCGCTCGATTTCCGTCCACAACATCGAGCGCTGGGTGAACAGCCGGGCCTCCACCTTCTTGCGGAAGGTCTCGCCCGCCACGTCGGTCGTGTACTTCTGCCGGCTTGCGAGGGCCGCGCGCACCTGCTCCTCGCCGTCGTAACGGTTCTCCCTGAACTCCATCAGGAAGTCCGTCCGCGCGAGCCGGTCCCGGGTGGGGTAGTAGAGCGTCGTGAAGGTCTCGCGGACGGCGCTATGGAACTGCGCTAGGAAGCGCGGCAGGAGGGTGTCGCGCGCCTGCTGCATCTGCGCGTCGCCGTCGGCCACGCCCTCCGCGTGCATCTCCGCGATGATCTGGTTGATCGCCTTCAGCTCCCGCGCCCGCTCCAGCAGGGAGTCGAAGGCGCGCTGGCCGGTGAGGAAGCAGAGGCGGTTGCGGTAAGTGTGCTGCTCGTAAAAGCTCACGAGGGCCGGATGCAGGCCGGCCGGGTGGGGCTCGGCCACCACCAGGGTCACCCGGCCCGGGTCGACGTCGATGTCATCGACGGCCGGGAGCGCCTGCAGGCGCTGGTAGCACGCCCTGTCGACCGGATCGAAGATCTCGGTCAGCCGCGCCTTGAGCTCCTGCGTGGCCTGGTCGCGCAGGTACGCACCGGCGGTGGTGGTGACCCGGGCGACGAGGTTCTGCACGTTGCGCAGATGCAGGCGCCCGTCGTTGGTCGAGTGCAGGTACCAGGCGGCGGTCGCAAGGCGCGCGATGACCCCGTTCGGAAGCTGTGACACATCGCGTCCCGGCGCGCAGAGGTCGCCGATGATCTCGGGGACGGTAAGCCCCTTGATCGCGTTGGGGACGTTGGCGAGGGAGGCCACCAGCAGAAGCCGCATGACGTCCTGGGCGTCCTCGCCGCCGCCCGAACCGGCGCCGTCCAGGGTCTCGGCCACCGCGTTGCCGCCGGAGGCGATGTCGTGCGCGATGGCGTTGTCCAGGGTGGCATTGATCCGGTTGATCTCGGTCAGGGTCTCGCGGCTGCCGAGGTCGATGTCGTGAGCCGCGACGAGGTACGGGTCGCGGTCGGACTCCCAGATCCGGGACACCACGATGCGCATGAGGCGAATCAGGCCGCGGGTCTGCTGGAAGCCCTGGTTCTCCCGGAACCTGGCGTAGAGATCCCGGATGGCCGGGTGGAACGGATAGGATTCGACGACGCGGCCCGCGAACTGCTCGGGCGAGGCGTTCGTTACGTCCATCTGTTTCGCTTCGCGGACGGCTCTCGCATACCCTTGGGCGACCGCCTGGATGCTCGCCTCGTCCGGCAATACATCGAATATCCGCTTTCGCAGGATCTGGTAGAACTCGTCCGTGTTCATGCGGACGGGCTCGAGGTTCATCGCGCTTCGGCCGGTCTCGGCCTCGAGATCCTCGAGGGCGCTCGCGATCTTCGCCGCGCCGGCGCCGTAGGACGCCTTCAGGTCGGAGAGCACCAGACAGACGTTGCACAGCTCGTCCCGCCCGATTGCGACCAGGAGGTTCGACAGGGCGGTGGTCGTTACCGCCGAGAGGTCCGAGTGGCCGATGGTCTTGGAGGCCGCGTTGACCAGGTAGGGCGGCAGCTCGTCCAGCATGATGAGCAGCGGATCGCCCTGAAGCAGGTTTACCCAAGCGGTCTGGCCGGGAGCGGCCAGCGGCGAGTAGTAGTCCGCGAGTTGCTCCCGCTTGCCGAGTTGCTCCGCGATGGCCCCCCAGATGCCGAGCGGGGCGTCGCTCTCGCGACCGGAGAAGGCGACTACCCGCACCGGGCCGAGGCCAGCGTCGGGAGTGTAGAAGCTGCCCATGACTTCAGCGCGGTACTCCGGGCACCGGGCGAGCAGGCCGAGCGCGAGCAGATTGTGGGTCTTGCCACCACCCATCGCCTGGGTGAGCTTGAACACGCCTTGGGTGGACTTGCCTTCGAGGCGCCGGAACCCCTCGGTGAGGAGAGTCTTCATGCCCTCGGTGATGTGGTTCTCGGCGAAGAACCCGGCCGGATCGATGCGATCGGCGACGAAGTCGGAGAGGTCCAGGACGGTATCGCGGCGGGTCGGGTCGAAGACGCCGGGCCGCGGCCGGCAAGCCTGCTTGATGGTCTTCACGAGGGTCTGCCGCCCTCCCTGCGTATCCGTCCGGCTCGGGCGCACAGCCCGTCGGTCCGGGGCGGAGAAGAGCCGCCCCATCGGCTCCCCAGTTGGGTCCACGACCATCCTTGGCACGCTCCTTCCATCACTTGGACACCACCTCCCTCCGGCACCGCGAAGGTTAACCCGGATTCAACGTCGGGTACATCGTTCGTGCATCTTCCGCCTCCGCCAACGCGGTCTCAGCCGTGGAGGCTTCCTCGGGTCTGCGCGGAACCTGCTTGGGTAAAGGGACCTCCGGTCCGTTCGGGCCTGCGGCTCGGCGAGCATGAATTGGTCCCGTACCGAGTCCGACGGGCTGTTTCCGGCCTTCCGCAGGTGGTACGCTCGCAAGCACGTCCCGAGTCCGCACAACCACCATCCAGAGATACGTAATACGTTGAATCGGAAAGCGTTCAGCCGGAGAGAGGAGGGGCGATGAACGCTTGGTCCGTTCCGGAACCGAAGATCTATCCCGGCCGGCGACCGGCTGCCCCGCGGAGCGGCGCGGGGCGCCGGCCGGACGGCACGCCCGACGACGATGACCGCGTCGAGATCGGCCCCACCCCGCTCGCCTTCCGGGAGTGGGAGGAGGCGGGGGTGCGGGTGCCGGACCTCGCCGCCCTCCGCGAGTACCGGCTCGAACGGCTGCGGGGCGAACTCCGCCGCGACGACTGCGCGGGGCTCCTCCTCTTCGACCCCCTCAACGTCCGCTACGCGACCGACACGACCAACATGCAGGTGTGGATCGCCCACAACCCGGCAAGGGCCTGCTTCATCGCGACCGACGGCCCCGTCGTCCTCTTCGAGTTCGGGCGGGCGATTCACCTCGCCGGCCACCTGCCGTTGGTCGACGAGGCCCGGCCCTTCGGGTCCTTTTTCTACTTCGCGTCCGGCGAGCGCACCGACGAGATGGCGGGCCGCTTCGCGGGCGAGATCAACGAGCTGCTGCGCACGCACGGCGGCGGGAACCGGCGTCTCGCCGTCGACAAGATGGAGATCGCGGGGGTGCGGGCCTTCGACCGGCTCGGGATCGACATCCGGCACGGGCAGCGCATCACCGAGCACGCGCGCAAGGTCAAGGACGCGAACGAGGTCGACGCCATGCGCTGCGCGATGGTCTCGTGCGAGAACGCCATGCGGGAGATGCGGCGCGCGATGCGTCCGGGGATGACGGAGAACGATCTCTGGGCAGTCCTCCATGCCGAGAACATCAAGCGGGGCGGGGAGTGGATCGAGACCCGGCTCCTCGCCTCCGGCCCGCGCACCAACCCCTGGTTCCAGGAGTGCGGGCCGCGGGTGATGCGGGAGGGCGACATCGTCGCCTTCGACACCGACCTCATCGGCCCCTACGGCTACTGCGTCGACATCTCGCGGACCTGGATCTGCGGTGAGGCGCGCCCGACGAACGAGCAGCGCGAGGCGAACGAGGTCGCCCGCGAGCACATCGCGACGAACCTCGCGCTGCTCCGTCCGGGGCTCGGGTTCGCGGAGATGTCCGAGAAGAGCCACCGGCTGCCGGAACGGTACCGGGCGGGCCGGTACTCCGTCGTCGCCCACGGCACGGGACTCTGCGACGAGTATCCGAGCATCAAGTATCCCGAGGACTGGGAGCGCTCCGGCTACGACGGCGTCTTCGAGCCGGGGATGATGGTGAGCGTCGAGGTCTACGCGGGGGCGGAAGGGGGCTCGTGCGGGGTCAAGCTCGAGGAGCAGGCGCTCGTCACCGAGACCGGGCACGAGCTCATTTCGACCTATCCCCTGGAAGACTGGTAGAGGGCCAGCCCGCCGTCCCGGTGGCGGGCGGGCGCTTGCGCCAACGAGCAGCCGCCGCCGAAATCGGGGTCAGGGGTCCGGTTTCCGGTGCGATGGAGCGAGCCGGATGAGAAACCGGCTACCCCACGCTGACCCCGATTTCGAGGGTTGTACGCAATCACTAACCAGAAAGGCGTTTCGGAGGGCACCATGACCGCAAATCCCGTCATCGAGAAGCTTGGCCGGAGACTGCGTCTCGGGGTGCTCGGAGGCGGCCCCGGAAGCGTCATCGGCGAGGTGCACCGCACCGGGGCGCGTCTCGACGACCGCTACGAGGTGGTGGGCGGGGTGCTGTCATCGAACCCCGAGCGGTCGCGTGCCGCGGGGCGGGCGCTCGGCTGGGCTCCGGAGCGGGCGTACGGCGACGTCGACGAGATGCTCGCCGCCGAGACCGCCCGGCCGGACGGGGTGGACGTGGTCGCGATCATGACCCCGAACGACAGCCACTACCCGCTCGCCTGCCGCTGGCTCGACGCGGGCCGGGACGTCATCTGCGACAAGCCCCTCACCACCCGCCTGGAGGATGCCCGGGACCTCGTCGCCCGGGTGCGGGCGAGCGATCTCGTCTTCTGCACCACCTACAACTACTCCGCCTATCCCATGGTCCGCCAGGCGCGGGCGATGGTCGGGGACGGCGAGATCGGGGAGCTCCGGCTCGCCCAGGTCGAGTACATCCAGCCGCAGCTCGCCGTGCGTCCCGACCTCGACGACCCCGACTACTGGCGCTTCATCGCCGAGCGCTCGGGGCCGTCGGCGATCCTCGGCGATATCGGCACCCATGCATGGCACCTGCTGCATTCGGTCACCCGCATGGAGCCGCAGGCGGTCTCGGCTGACGTAAGCGCGGTAGTGCCCGGGCGCCGCTTCGACGACACCGCGGGGGTCCTCCTCCGCTACGCGAACGGCGCACGCGGGGTGCTGTGGGTCACCCAGGCCGCTGCGGGGGCCGAGCACGGGCTCAAGTTCCGGATCCACGGGGCGGACGGCGGCCTCGAATGGCACCAGGAGGATCCGTCCTGGCTCACCCACATGCGCCTCGGAGAGCCCCGCCGGATGCTGAGCCGTGGGGGGCCGGGGCTGAAGCCCGCCGCGGAGCGGGCGAGCCGCATCGCGATCGGCCATCCTGAAGGCACCCACCAGGCATTCGCGAACGTCTACTCGGACGTGGCCGAGGCGGTCGTGGCACGCATCACGGGGACGCGGGCGGACCCCCTCGCCCTCGACTTCCCGACCGTCGAGGACGGCGCCCGCGGCCTCGCCTTCATCACCGCCGCCAAGGCGTCGGCCGAGGCGGGCGGCGCGTGGACCGACTGCCGCCTCTGACGAGAGGAGTGACTGACGTCAGTCATCGACGGTAGGGAGGCGATCCGGGCCGATCCCCGCCGGCCAGCGGGTTCGGCCCGAACCCGCGCCTCGAACCCGGCGCAACGGCTCAGCCGAAGTCGTTGTCGTGTCGGTCGAGGTAGCGCACGATGCGGTGAAGGGCCGTCTCGAGGTTCTCGCGGGACTTCGCGAAGCAGATCCGGAAGTGGTCCTCGCTGTCGGGACCGAAGGTGTAGCCGGGCGCCACCCCGACATCCTCTTCCGCGAGCAGACCCTGTGCGAAGTCGAGGCTGTTCCGGAGGCCGCGAACCCGCGGGAAGGCGTAGAAGGCGCCGACCGGCTCGGCGAGCTCGACGCGGGGGTGGGGGGCGAGGATCTCCATCACCGCCGCGCGCCCGGCGCGGTAGCGCTCGCGCATCTCCCGCACGAACGACTCTCCGCCCGCAAGGGCCGCTATCCCTGCGCTCTGAATGAAGTTGGGCGCGCCGGTGTTGCAGCACTCCGAGTAGGCATCCATCTGCTCCTCGAAGCCCGCCGGAGCGACCATCCAGCCGAGCCGCCAGCCGGTCATCGCGTACGCTTTCGAAAATCCGTTGACGATGATGACGGGGTCTTCCGGGGCGGCGACGGTGAGGAACGAGGGGGCGACCTCTCCCTCGAACACGTTCCGGTGGTAGACCTCGTCCGCGATGAGCGTGATGCCCCGCTCCCGGCAGAAGTCGAGCAGGCGGCGCTGCTCCTCGCTCGGCATCACCCAGCCCGTCGGGTTGGACGGGCTGTTGACGAAGACGGTCGTGGTGTCCGGCCTCACCGCTTCGAACACGTCGTCGAGCTCGAGTCGCCATCCCCCGGGCTCGAGCCGCTGGCGGACGAAGTCGAAGCTTCCCCCCGTCATCTGGAACGAGCGGTCGATGTTCGGCCACGCGGGACACACGATGATCCCGTGGCCGCCCGCGCCGAGCGACATCCGGGCCGCCATGTAGATGCCGAGCATGGTCGAGCCGGGAACGACGATGCGCCCAACCGCGAGGTCGATGCCGTAGAGCCGATCGAGGTAGGCCTTGATCGCCTCGCGCAGGTCCGCCCGTCCGGCCGGATGATCGTAGAAGGTGCGACCCTCGTCGAGCGCCCGCTTCGCCGCGTCCCGGATGAACTCCGGGGTGACCGTGTCGCCTTCCCCGAACCAGAGGGGAATGACCGAGGGGTCCGCGATCCGCGGAAGCGCGACGGAGGTGATCCCGTTCTGCTCGAGGGTCTCGAATTCGTGGCACAGCATGCGCGTCGGTTCCAGGCGGTTGCAAACGACGAACTATAGCCGCATCGCTCCCCGATCCCCGGCGGGCCGAGGTTGATTTTCCCCCGAGCCGGGGTGCACGATTGGCCTCCGCCCCGGAGCCTAGCCCGCATATCTCACCAACTTTCGTCGCGAGGGCGTCAAGCTGCCGCTGTGACAAGGCGCACGGACCGAGAGAGCGCTTCGCGCTGCTGAAGGCGTAGTCGACACTACGGTGAAGCGGCTTGAGGGAGTACGCCTTGTCACAGCGAGCAGATTGGCGTCCGCAGCAGAAAGTTGGTGAGATATGCGGGCAAGCCCGAGGAACGAAGCGATGAACTGGAACGCCTTCATCACGTGCGCGATCACCGGCGCCGGCGACACCGTGGGCAAGCACCCCGCGATCCCGGTCACTCCGGCCGAAATCGCCGAGTCCGCGATCGAAGCGGCCCGCGCCGGCGCCGCCGTCGTCCATATTCACGTGCGCGATCCGGAGACGGGCCGGGGAGGGCGCGACCCGGCGCTCTTCCGCGAGGCGGTGGAACGGATCCGGGCGTCCGGCACCGACGTGGTCCTGAACCTTACCGCCGGGATGGGCGGGGACCTCACCCTCGGTCCGGGCGAGACCCCGCTCCCCCTCGACCCGGAGGGGACCGACATGGCGGGGCCGCTTGAGCGGCTGGCCCACGTCGAGGAGCTCCTTCCCGAGATCTGCACCCTCGACTGCGGCACGATGAACTTCGCCGAGGGTGACTACGTCATGACCAACACCCCGTCCATGCTCCGCGCGATGGCGAAGCGGGTGAAGGACCTCGGGGTGCGGCCCGAGCTCGAGGTCTTCGATACCGGGCACCTCGTGTTCGCGAAGCGGATGGTGGACGACGGGCTCATCGAGTCTCCGCTCCTCGTGCAGCTCTGCATGGGGATCCCGTACGGCGCGCCGGACGATCCGGGGACTCTGCTCGCCATGGTCAACCAGCTTCCGCCCGGCACTCACTGGTCGACGTTCTCGATCGGACGGATGCAGCTCCCCTACGTCGCGATGGCGGTGCTCGCCGGCGGAAACGTCCGGGTGGGCCTGGAGGACAACCTCTACCTCGAGCGCGGGGTGCATGCCTCGAACGCGGACCTCGTCACCCGCGCGGTCGAGATCCTTCGCGCGATGAACGTCCGGGTGATGGACCCCGGCGAGGTCCGCGAGCAGCTCGAGCTGCGCGCCGCGGCGTGAGGGGGGTGGGGCGATGAAGGTCACCGTCGTCGGCTGCGGCGAGGCGTTCGACTCCGGCATCGGCAACAACTCGTACCTGCTCCACGGGGCGGGTTTGCCCACCGTGCTCGTCGACTGCGGCTACCAGATCCCGGAACGGCTCTGGGCGAAGGGGCTCCACCGCCGGCTCGATGCCGTCTACCTCACCCACACCCACGCGGACCACTCCTTCGGCATCGTCCCCCTCCTCGGGCGCTTTCTCATCGAGCGGCGCAAGCGGCCGCTTCCCGTCATCGGCCATTCGGGGGTCGCGAGCTTCGTCCGGCGCGCCCTCGACCTCGGGTATCCCGGGATGCGCGAGCACCTTTCGTATCCGCTCGAGTTCATCGCCGTCTCGCCCGCGAAGCGCGTCGACTTCGGGACGCTCTCCCTCGCCTGTGCCCGCTCCGACCACGGCGTTGTGAACCTGAGCGTGCGCTTCGAAGCGAAGGGCCGGTCGTGCGCGTTCAGCGGAGACGGTGCGCCGAGCGCCGCGACCGAGGCCCTCTACCGGGGCGTGGGCGTCCTCTTTCACGAGCTCTACTCGGTGCGGCGGAAGTACTCCGGCCACTCGACCCTTGCCGAGCTCCGCGCCCTCGCCGACCGGGCGGAGGTGCGGCGGGTGGTCGTCTCGCATCACGCCCGGGAGCACAAGGCGAGGCTTCACCGGGCGGTGGCCGCGCTCCGCGAGCCGGGGCGCGAATGGACGACCGCCCGCCCCGGCCAGACCATCCGGATCTGAAGCACTTGGCGTCGCAATGCCGTCCGAGCAGCGCATGTCTCCCGGCCATCCGGTCGGTCGACTCCGCCACTACGGATTTGCGTTTAGTTCTTCGAGTACGGCCCTGGTACTTTCCAGGGTAGCGGTCTCCGGATATAGGAATTCCGCGCCCGCGACCAGATGAAACCAGTCGGACTTGGGTCCCGCAGCGGTATTGCCGGTCAATTCGAGCCGGTCGTACTTTTCGAGAAGCGTGCGCAGATCGGGCCAGAGCGGTGACCCGATGATCTTCCGCGCCGCCGGATCGTTCAGGTCCGGCTCGGACCGTATCGCGTACTGCCGCATCGAAATGCGTGCGAACCTGTACAAGAGGTCCAGTCTCTCGTCCGGCTCGGCATTCTTGCCCCCGGCCTTGGTACATCTATCCGAAATCCAGTCTTCCGGCCGGTTTGGCCAGCGAGTCTCCTTGAAGTGCTCGTATACGAGCAGGGAGTGGACCTTGGGGACGCTCTCTCCGAATCTGACGTACGGGTCCACGAGCAAGTCGAATACGTCGGTATTGGAAAAGCGCACCTTGCCGAGATCGGCGCCCCTCACGTCGAGACGGTGGACGAGGCAGTTGTCCAGGCATGCCTTCTGTGTGCCCAAGAGATCGGCCAGCCACACATCTCGCAGCTCGAGGTGAGCGAGTACGAGTGGATCGTCGCCGAGTCCGTCTTCTTCCCCCTCCAACGGTACGAAAGACAGGAGGAGACCGCCGATGTTCGAGCGGAGGTAATCGTAGCCGGGCGCTTTGCGGAGCTTCTCCAGCAAGCTCTTGCGAAGGCGGTTCTGCTCGGCCGTGGGCCTCTGTCGTGCGACTCGGTTGAATATCCGAAAATCGTCGGCGTTCAAGGGGACCCGATACAGGCCGTTGGTCGCACCGTGCTCGGGGAAGTAGTCGAAGATGTTTCGTGCGAAGAAATAGGATCTGACCGTCTCGTGGGGAAACGAACGCTTGCGCGTGTCGCCCGAGTTCTCCTCGAGGAGAGCCAATGCCTGGGCTCGCTGGGCCAGCGCCTTCACCATTTCGGGCTCGGCATGCCCGTCGAACACTTCTTCGACAAGCAATCCGACGAATTCCTCTTCGATTTCATCCGTCTCGTCGTCCATCATCATTCTCGCCACCTCGGAGAGGACGTCGCCGTACAGCTTGGACGCGAGCCCCGGATCGATCCTGGAAGAATCCCCCGTCAATCTGGGGCCTTCTCTGCGCACGATGGCATCGATGACCTCCACGATGGGTTCTCCCTGGGCAGCCAGGAAGCGGTCGGGACCGAGGTCCGCGATCCTCGCGACGAAGAAAGGCCGGCGTAGATACTCGTTGCTCTCGGTCTGTTTTTCCAACAGACTCAGCTCCGCCTTTCGGCCATGCCAATCCGGGTTGTGGGATATCCACTTCTTGATTTCGGTCGCCGGAGGGTGGCGCAGGTGCAAGAAGATGAGGGCGTCGTCGCCAATCGTGTTTCCCAAGCCTTCGCGGACAGCCCGCGTGTCCAGCATCGTGTCCCGCCCGGCCAGTACGCAGGTGCCCCTCCCTCCAAGATCGCGGATGAAGTCTCTCAACGCACCCCACGCCCGATCGTAGCCCCGGCTGTCGGACAATTCGTCGAAGCCGTCGATCGCCAGTTGAACCGCACCGCGGCGAATCAGGGGTTTCAACTCCTCTTCGAAGAAGCTCGCACGAAGGCTCGACAGCGTCCCCGCGATCCGGTCGTTCAAGGACGTGAGCACCTTGCCCCGGCTCTCGACGTGGAGCAGCAGAGGATGTCCGCTCTTGTAGGATGAGGGTTGCGCTCGATTGCGAACGATACGCTCGATGAGGCAGCTCTTGCCGACCCCCGCGACCCCGTCCACGACGAAGACCCGGAGTCGGTTCTCGGATTGCCTCAGAATTTCGCGAACTCGATCGAACGTTAGGGGTTCCGGAGCCTTTCCCTCGAACCGAATCTCCCCCGCATTCGGCAGAAACTCTTTCAGCTCCCCGGTCTCCCGATCGACAAGGCTTCTCGCGAGGTGAACCTGTGCGTTGGCCAAGCGTTCGAGATTGGCGAAAGCCTCGCCGACGAGTAGCCCCTTCAGGCTGCGGTATTGCCCCTGTCCGGGTCCGGACAAGGTGCGGACCACGCCGTTGGGCTCGCGCCGAACCGCGATCTCCTCGCCCTTGCGCACGAGGCTCGCCGTCCAGCCGCCGATAGCCAGCGAACTCCTGAACTCTTCGAAGGGATCGGCAAAGAGTCGGAGGTCTTCGAGCTCTTCCCGCAGGATGTCGTTCATGTCCCGACACTCTCGTATGTGTGGACCAGGTCTTTGGCATGGGCCATGAATCTGCTGATCATGTCCGGCCGGCTCAGCATCCTCGCGTCGGCGCCGGTGGCCTCCGCCGCGAAGATCCCAGGCAACATGTCGTCGTCATCCGAGACCACGATATACCGGTCCGCCGCCTTCCGGTGCGCGAGGCCGAGGAGATCGACGGCAAGCGCCGTGTCCGTCATCTTCTCGTGCTGAACCCCGTCGCGATATCGCAGCGTGTCGAGAAGATGAACGTCATGCCTGGGCGCTAATCTTCGCGGAACCAGGGCCAGGCGGTTACCGGGCTGCAAGCCGTCGTGTCCTCCCAGGAATATTACGCGGTCTTCACGATACAACCGGGCTCTCCTCGCGTATCCCTCGGTCACGCTGGCGATGCCCTGAAGATAGTCGGACGGGGTCGTTCCGCTGTGCCATCCCGCGTACAGGCGAAGCCGGACCTGGAACTTCGAGTCGGCACCGGAACCGACGAGATGGTCGGCCACGACCCGTTCCACGTGTTCGAGCGCTCGCTCGGTGATGGTCTCCACCCGCTTGGCCCGTACCTTGGCTCCCGATGCGATGACTGCCGTGTTCCAATCGACAAAGCCGATGGCGCTCTTGAAAGGTTTGGCCGCCACCTCAGGCGCACCGGCGGAGCTCGGCTTCCGGCCGACACCTCCATCCTGAGCCGGTAACGCTGGCTGGGACTTGTCTGGCCGCCAGGAATGTTCCGCTCCTCGCGTTCACGGCTTTTCGCTCACGGACCAGCCTCCCCTGCGGATATCCGGCAACGTCGTTGCCGTCAGGACTCTGGAATCTAGCATGGCTGGGCCTGCGTACATGGACGGATCCGTAGGCTCCGGCGCCGTTCAGCCGTAGGACATCCGCCTCGTCTTTGCAGGATTTCGGCGCGTGCTTGTTCGGGCCCGTCCCACTCTGCTACACGTTGAGCGGCGGCGAGGTGTCCTTGCGCGGTCCAGGCTTCACCTCAAAGCCCTGGATGTACCCGTCCAGTGTGTAGCCTTGTGCCGGATGCAGTGTCCAGGGCCCATCCAGACCGACTGCGAGTGCGAGTCTTCTCAGGCCCGATTCTTCGTGGATCGAGACCTCGCACCGTCCGCTGACAGGTGTTGCCTCGGCCGGTCGGTTCGAGGAATCGGGTTCCCGCCGGTTCTGAACCGGGCTATGCTGGCCGCAGTCGAGGCAGGTGGGGAGGGAGACGATGCGAATTGGGGCGGTCTTTCCGCAGACCGAGATCGGAGCCGATCCGGCCGTGATCCGGGACTACGTCCAGACGCTGGAGGGGCTCGGTTTCGACCACCTGACCGCAATCGACCACGTGCTCGGGGCGCGCACCCCGAGCGGACCGCCGCACGCGAAGTTCTATACGCGGGACCGGATGTTCCATGAGCCGCTCCTCCTCTTCGCCCACCTCGCGGCGGTCACCGAGCGGATCGAGTTCACGACCGCGATCCTCATCCTCTCGCAGCGCCAGACCGCGCTCGTCGCCAAGCAGGCGGCCGAGCTGGACGTGCTTTGCGGCGGCCGGATGCGCCTCGGCATCGGCATCGGCTGGAACGCGGTCGAGTTCGAGGCCCTGAACGAGAACTTCCGTGACCGCGGGCGCCGCGTGGAAGAGCAGGTGGACGTGCTGCGACGGCTCTGGAGCGAGGACCTCGTCACCTTCGAGGGCCGCTGGCACCGGCTGAGCGACGTCGGGCTCAACCCGCCCCCCCTGCAGCGCCCCATTCCCCTGTGGATCGGGGCGTTCGAGGCGGTCGCGATCCGGCGGGCGGCCCGGCTCGGCGACGGCTGGCTCATGAACCCCCGCACCCCCTGCGGCGACGAGGGGCGGGCCGCGATCGAGGAGTTCCACGGCTTCGCGCGCGAGGCGGGCCGCGATCCGGCGGGGATCGGGGTCGAAGCGACGGTGCACGCGCACGGGGAGGATCCGGAGCGCTGGGCGGAGGATGCGCGGACCTGGGAGGCGGCCGGGGCGACCCACGTCACCTTCCGCACCATCGACTGCGGGTTTGCCGACCCGGGCGCGCATCTCGACGCGCACCGCCGCTTCCTGGCCGCGCTCGGGGCCTGAAGGGCGCGCGGGGCCTCGTCGATCGAGCTCGGGTGACCGGGCGGACGCGGGGCGGCGCGGGAGCAGGACGAAGCAGCAGCACGACAACGCAACAGCAGGACGATGAGCACGATTCCGGAATCATCCGAGACCCGGGCGGCGAGCGAGGCGACAGGCTGGGAGCCCGAGCTCGAGGAGCTTCGCCGGCGGCAGGAGTTCGTCGGCGAGATGGGTGGACCGGAGAAGGTCGCGCGCCACCACGGGCAGGGCAAGCTCACGGTGCGCGAGCGGGTGGACGGGCTCCTCGACCCCGGGACCTTCCACGAGATCGGCTCGGTCACCGGCGTCGCCTCCTACGATGAGGACGGCCGCCTCACCGGGCTCCGGCCCGCCAACTTCATCTACGGCCGAGGCGACCTCGACGGCCGCCGGGTGGTGGTCGAAGGCGACGACTTCACGGTGCGCGGCGGTGCGGCGGACGCGTCCATCTGGGACAAGATGGTGGCGGCGGAGCAGATGGCCCGCGAGCTTCGCCTCCCCCTCGTGCGGCTCGTCGACGGCACCGGGGGCGGCGGCTCGGTCAAGACCATCGAGACCGAGGGCCGCACCTACGTGAGCCAGGCCATCGGCTGGGAGCACGCCGTCGCGAACCTCGCGACCGTCCCCGTCATCGGGCTCGGACTCGGCTCGATCGCGGGGCTCGGGTCCGCCCGGCTCGTGACGAGCCACTACTCGGTGCTCGTGCGAGGTACGTCCCAGGTATTCGTGGCGGGGCCGCCGGTGGTCGCCCGGATCGGAGAGATGGTCGACAAGGAGGAGCTCGGCCGCGCCGACATGCACGCCGGGATCGGGGCGGTGGACGCGGTGGTCGACTCCGAGGCGGAAGCGTTCGCCCACGCCCGCCGCTTCCTCTCCTACCTTCCCCAGTCGGTGTACGAGCTGCCGCCGCGCGGCGCGACGGACGACGATCCGGCGCGGCGCGAGGAATGGCTCATCAGCGCGATTCCGCGCGATCGGCGCAAGGTCTACCGCATGCGCCCGATCATCGAGGCGCTCGTGGACGCGGGCTCGTTCTTCGAGATCGGAAAGGCGTGGGGCCGCTCCCTCATCACCGGGCTCGCCCGCCTCGATGGCTGGCCGGTCGCGGTCGTTGCGGGCGATCCCTACCACTACGGCGCGGCGTGGACCGCGGACGCGTCCCTCAAGATGACCCGCTTCGCCGAGCTCGCGGAGACCTTCCATGTCCCGGTGGTGCACCTCGTCGACATCCCCGGGTTCCTCATCGGCACCCAGGCCGAGCGGGCGGGGACCATCCGCCACGGAGCCCGCGCCCTCGCCTCCGTCTTCCAGACCACCGTGCCCTGGTGCAGCATCATCGTTCGCAAGTGCTTCGGGGTGGCGGGAGCCGCCCACATGAACACCGCGCGGCTTCGGTACCGCTACGCGTGGCCGTCCGCGGACTGGGGCTCGCTCCCGGTGGAGGGCGGGATCGAGGCCGCGTACAAAGCGGAGCTCGAGGCGGCGGACGACCGGGAGGCGACCCTGCACGACATCGAGGAACGCCTGGAGCGAGCCCGGTCGCCGTTCCGGACCGCAGAGACCTACTGGGTGGAGGAGATCATCGACCCGCGCGACACCCGCGCCCTGCTCTGCGAGTTCGCGAACCTCGCCGCGCCGCTTCGCGAGCCCGGCCCCACCCGCTTCACCTATCGCCCGTAGGTCGCGACGGGCGAGCGAGTTCGACCCTCGAATTCACCGGGCCGGAGCGGCGCCCCGCCCCCGCCCCCGCCCCCCATTTCCAACCACCGCCGCGCATCGGAGAGACCCCATGGACAAGCAATCCCTCGAAGACCTCGCCATCCGGTTCACCGACGCGTTCAACCGCGACGACCTCGACGGCGTGATGAGCTTCTTCGCCGAAGACGCGGTCTACGACGAGTTCCACGGTGCCCGCCACGAGGGCCGCGACGCGATCCGGGCCGCCTTCGAGCCCCAGTTCCGGGGCGCGTACGGAGCGGTCCGCTTCGACCAGGAGGACCTCTTCGCGGACCCCGAAGCGGGCAAGGTCCTTATAAGCTGGACCTGCACGATGACCACCCGCAAGGGGCCGGGCGGATGGCGCGGCCTCGACATCCTGCACTTCACGGACGGCCAGCTCGTCGAGAAGCAGACCTACGCCAAGGCCAAGGTCCCCCTTCTGACCCCCGTCGACCCCTGATCCGGAGAGCGGGTCAGGAGTCGTAGCCGTTGGAGATGGTGACGTCGAGGAGGCGCGGTTTGCCGCTCGCGATGGACTCGCGCACCGCGTCGCCGAGGTCGGCCGCCCGCTCGACCCGTTGGGCAGAGACCCCCATCGACTCCGCGAGCCCCACGAAGTCGATGCGGGGCGACTGGAAGTCCATGCCGGTGAAGTTGTCGTCGCCGTGGAAGGCGAGGAGCCGGTCCTTGAGGATGCGGTAGCTCCGGTTGTTCGCGATGACGTAGGTGATCGGAAGGTCGAGATGGGCGGCGGTCCAGAGGGCCTGCACGTTGTACATCGCGCTGCCGTCGCCGATGAGGGCGACGCAGGGACGGTCCGGGACCCCCATGTGGATGCCGATGGCCCCCGCCACCGCGAACCCGATTCCGCCGCTCGCGAGCCCGAAGTAGCTCTTCGGGTCCCGGAACGGGTACTGCCCGTGGAGGGTGTTGGAGGTCGTGAGCCCCTCGTCGACGAACACCGCGTCCGGGGGGAGCGCATCGACGAGGTGGCGCACCGCCGCCGCAGGGGCGATCGGGTCCTTCGCCTCCGCCTCGCCCGCCGCCGCGCGCAGGCGCGCGCGTTTCGCAGCCCAGTTCCGGTCGGCCAACGCGGCAATCCGGGCCGCCGCCGCGCTCCGCCCGGCCTCGTCCCGGCCGTTCTCGAGGATCGGGAGGAGGGCGCGCAGGGTTTCCTTCACGTCCGCCCGAACCGCGGTCTCGGCCGGGTAATTCTTGCCCATCTCCCAGTCGCGGAGCCCGATCTGCACCACCGGCAGTTCGTCCGGCAACGGCTCGATCTCGCTCCACACCGACATCCGGAGGACGTCCGAGCCCAGGAACACCGCGAGGTCGTAGGGCGCGAGCGCCTCGCGCACCTGTTTCTGGACGCGGGTGAGGGCGCCGAGGAAGGCGGGATGCTCGGACGGGAAGTGCGCGCCGTAGGGCACGGTCTGCTGGTAGACAGGGGCGCCCAGCACCTCGGCGAGCCGGGCCGCTTCGGCGAGGGCGTCGCTCGTCGCCACCTCGTGCCCGCTCACGATGACCGGGCGCTCGGCGCGGAGCAGCCGCTCCCCGAGCCGGGCCAGGGCCTCGCCTCCCGGCCGGCCGGCCGCGTCCACCCGGGTGGGGGCGCCGAGGTCGATGGCGGCCGCCCGGTTGAGGATGTCGCCGGGGAGGGAGATGAACACCGGGCCGGTCGGCGGGGTGAGCGCGACCTTGGCCGCCCGCCGGACGATGCGCGGGAGATCCTCGAGCCGGTGCACCTCGACCGCCCACTTGACGAGCGGCTCCGCGATGGGGACGAGGGGGTCGTAGAGGAGGGGCTCGGTGAGGCCGTGCCCGATCTCCTGCTGCCCCGCCGTCACCAGCACCGGCGACCCCCAGAACTTCGCGTTGTAGAGCGAGCCCATCGCGTTCCCGAGCCCCGGCGCGACGTGCACGTTGCAGGCCGCGAGCCGGCCGCTCGCCCGCGCGTAGCCGTCCGCCATCGCGACCACGATCCCCTCCTGGAGACCGAGCACGTAGCCCATGTCCGGCTCGTCGCGGAGGGCGTGCATGATGGGAAGCTCGGTCGTGCCCGGATTGCCGAACAGGCGATCGACCCCCTCGTCGCGGAGCAGCGACAGGAAGGCGGACCGCCCCGTGATGAGGTTCCCGCCCGCGGCGGCGGCGGCGTTGCTGGTCGTTCCGGGCTTCATGCAAGTCCTCCGGGACTGGTTCGATGGCCCGGCGTGCGGCGACCGATCGGCCGGGGCCGGTTGATTCGCCGACGGTCACGCCGGATGGACACGAAGTCGGGGGCGGGCGGGGCGCGAAACGAAGGATTGTAATCGGCCCGCCCGGCCCGTGACCTCGAATACGTCGCACGGGCCCGGACGTGGCGCCCGTCGCTACAATGTAGATGGCTTTCTACACGTAGTGAAAATCCGACAGGTGTGGAGACCGGATCGGTTGGTGTACACCGGCGCGGCGGTGCCATAATGAAATTCGGGTTCGCGGCCGGAGGGACCACGCATGGCGGAGTACGAGGTTCATTCGGTGACGGGTGCCCGCGGCGCTGTCCCGCATCCGTCCGAGGAGCCGATACCGGCGCTGGAGAACGGGGACCGTCTCACGCGCTGTGAATTCGAGCGCCGGTACGCCGCGTGCCCGGACGTCAAGAAGGCGGAGTTGATCGAAGGAGTCGTCTACATGCCGTCGCCCGTCCACTTGGCCGGCCATGCCAAACCACACTCCGCGGTTCAAGGGGTGCTACTCGTGTATGCCGCCCACACACCGGGAGTCGCCGTGGCCGACAACGCCACCGTCCGTCTCGATCTCGACAACGAGCCCCAGCCCGACGTGCTGTTGTGGATCGAGGAGGGAGTGGGCGGCCAGTCCCGGGTGAGCGACGACGACTATCTCGAAGGTGCGCCGGAGCTGGTCGTCGAGGTCGCCGCAACCAGCGCCTCGATCGACATGCACGCCAAGCGCAACGTCTATCGGCGAAACGGCGTCCGGGAGTACGTCGTCTGGCGCACCCATGAGAGACGCATCGACTGGTTCGAGCTTGTGGACGGCGAGTACCGTCCGTTGCCGGAGGACCGTGAGGGCGTCCTCCGAAGCCGCGCCTTCCCCGGGCTGCGTCTCGCCACTCGCGCCTTGCTGGAAGGGGACTTGGCCGGGGCGCTCGCGGAGCTCGACGAGGGGCTCCGGTCACCGGAACACGGTGAATTCGTATCCCGGCTGGCCACCAAGGCATAGCCACGCCGGCCAGTCGCATACCGGAGCGACGCGTCCGTTTGACGTGTGGTTACGGGCTCCTGGCTCGGAGCCTTCCCTCATGGGCTGATCGTGTCGCCATCATCGGCCGCGACGTCCGGTGCGGAGCGCAGAAACCCGATGGCCGAGGCGGCGTCGCCGCCACGCCCCCGTTCCGCGAAGAACGCAGCGGCGCCTTGGGCACCGATCTTCTCCGCCAGCGCCGTCGCTATGAACTGGTTGAGAGAAACGCCGTCCCGCCGAGCGTAGCGCTCAGCCGCGGCCTTCAGAGAAGCGGGCAGGTTGAGGGACACGCGGGCCTTCACGGTGGCAGTCATCGGGTCATCCTCTCCAAAATGTCGCGCGGTGTCGCGATGTTGATGCCGAACCTGTCCGCGGCCTCGTGGAAGTGCCGGACATTGTGGGTGACGAGCGCTTCGGCGCCGCCGTTGACCGCAGCCTCCAGCACCATCTCGTCCTTCGGATCCGCGAGCTGGGGCCGCCACAGGAAATGTAGCCCGACCGGCTCGATCACGGAGGCGATGTCGGTGAGGAACCGCGCGAGCGCAGGTTCGCCGTGCCCGGTGTCCAGCCGGAACTCCGGGCGCATCATGACCTCTTCGTATTCGAGGAACAGGGGAACCGAACAGAGCCATGTCGCCCTTCCGTGCAGCAACTCGATCAGCAGGGCGTTGCTGGCGCCGCGCCGAGACCGTAACGCCGCGATGACAACGTTGGTGTCGACGACGATTCGCATGCGTCATATGTAGCGTAACGCTCCAGACGGTGCAACGGCAGGTTCGGTCCGGCTGGAGCTTAGATCAGAAGTCGATGCTTGCGGCGGAGAACGTCCAAAGCCCGGTCAGCGCTCTTGTTGCACGGAGAATTCGATCACCTAGAATCAAGTGGGTGCGCCGGCTTCCGATTTTTCGTAGCAGGAAGCCGCGCTATCGTTCACCCCGCGCCGGACGCGATGTACGTCGAAGCCAGAAGGAAGCTCGTCGCCTGGTTGCGCCGGCAGCTTGTCGGGCCGGCCAGCGAGGGGAGCCTCGGGATGTCGCCGTTGGACCGATATCCGACGGGGGTGCTGCACCCGATCGACCCCGGCCTGTCCGGCATCGATCCCGCCTCGGCAGGAGAGGGCGAGGCCGAGCCGGGCCTCCTCGATGACCCGGCCGATGAGCCGGGTGCGGGCGGCGAGTCCGACGATGAACCACTTGCGCGCCCGCCTCGCCGACGGCGGTACGTTCCGCCGTCATCGGTCGGCTTTTCCTGCTACGTCCGGGGGGAGGTGCGGCTCGAGATCACCGCCTCCGCAGCCATCTACCAAGGCGCCGGCGAGCGAGGCGAGGGCGGTCGATTCCGGAGCCCGGAGTACACCCGTACCTTGCTGCCGGAGCAGTCCGTCGCGTGGTCGAGCGCCGCTGGTCACGACGGCTCGATCGAGGCGATCTGGGAGGGGCGCGCCGGCATCGACGTTCGCGCCCGCCCGCATGGGGACGGGCTCATTCTCACCGTGACCCTGTGCAACCGGAGTGAGCTGGATCCGGATGCGCCGCCGCGCGCACGCACCCTGGATCGGGTGGGCAAGGCGCTGTTCGAGGCACAGCTCGAGTGCGTGGTCGAGAAGGGCGAGCTCGTCGAATACCCGCGGGTCGATCCGAGCCTGCTTGGCGAGGAGGAGCGCGAGCTCGAGCTTCAGTACCGCGAGCAACGCATCTACGCGGTCGGGCACGGGGCGGCCGCGGATTGGGACGCAGGGCCGGAGCCGTGCGCCAGGGCGCGAATCCGTTGCGACTTCATGCCCGAGGCCGAGGTGCCGATGATGACCGTCGACATCGGCGGCGAGGAGGCGGTTCTCGATCTCGCGCATCTCGCCGAGGCGCCGATGGAGACGACGATGGCGGATGCACTCGCCCGCTTCGTCGCCGGGTACGCCGAGTGGGTCGCGGAACAGGAGCGCGCTGCCTCCGCCTTCGCGAGCCCCGGCGAGCGGGCCACCGCGGCCCGGATCTGCGGCCGGATGCAGGTGGCCGTCGAGCGGATGCGAGGGTGCATCGACATGCTTCGCACCGACCCGCTCGCCGCCGAGTCGTTTCGGCTCGCGAACCGGGTGATGCGGGAACAGATGCGCCAGGCGGACCGGGTCGCCGGGCGGGAGGCGCCGCCCGCCGGCTATCGCTGGCGTCCCTTCCAATTGGCGTTTCTGCTCACCACCCTGGAGTCCACGATCCGGGAGGATGACGACCATCGCGACGTGCTGGACCTCATCTGGTTTCCGACCGGCGGCGGCAAGACCGAAGCCTATCTCGGCCTCATCGCATTCCTGATCGCGTGGCGGCGCCTCCGATATCCCGCCTCCGGGGCCGGTACCGTGGCGTTCATGCGCTACACCCTGCGCCTGCTGACCCGGCAGCAGTTCGAACGCGCGGCGCGCATGGTGTGCGCCCTGGAGCTGATTCGAAGGGGCGATCCCGCGCGGCTCGGCGAGGAGCCCGTCGACATCGGGATCTGGGTCGGCCGGGATATCAGTCCCAACCACTTCCGCGAGGCGAAGGAGCTCGTGGAGGAGATCCGGGGCGGCCGCACCGAGACGCGGTACAAGCTTCTCCTGGGGCGCTGTCCGTGGTGCGGAACGCCCTTCGAGCCCATGCGAGGCTACGAGGCGGGGGAGGACGACTTCCATTTCCATTGCGTCGTCGAGGGGTGTGAGTTCGGTGCGGACGAGCGGCCGCTCCCCTGCAACGTGGTGGACGAGGCGTTGTACCGGCGCCCGCCGTCGCTCCTCGTCGGCACCATCGACAAGTTCGCGCGCATCGCGTGGGAGGCGCGCACCGGGGCGTTCTTCGACGCCGACAGCGGCGCCCGGCCGCCGGAGCTCGTCATCCAGGACGAGCTGCACCTCATCACCGGCCCCCTGGGATCGGTCGCAGGGCTCTACGAAGCGGGCCTCGAGACGCTGCTCGTCCGGCGCGGCGTCCGCCCCAAGTACGTGGCCTCCACCGCCACCATCCGCATGGCGGCCGAGCAGGTGCGCCGCCTCTACGCGCGGGACCTTGCCGTGTTCCCGCCCCCGGGGCTGTCGCATGACGATTCGTACTTCGCGCGGACCGACCGAAAGCGCCCGAGGCGCCTCTACGTCGGCTATCTCGCTCCCATGCTCGATCAGCAGCACTGCTTCGCACCTCTCGCCGCCGCGCTCCTCGCCGCCCCGGGGGCGGTGTTCGGTGGAAACGCGGATCGGGAAGCCTTGCTCGATGCATGGTGGACCCAGGTGGTCTACCACGGGAGCCTCAAGGGGGTCGGCAACAGCCACAACGCCTTCGACACCGACGTGCGCGACTTCGGTCAGCGGCTCGCCGGCGAGATCGGGGAAGGGCGCGGGAACCTGCCCGAAGGCGAGTCCGGCGCCCCGGATGAGGAACCCGGCGGGGCCGTGCCGCGGTTCCGGGAACCACGGATCGAGCAGCTCACGAGCCTGCGGACCCCCGAGGACAACGCGGCGACTTTCGGGCGCCTGGAGCTTCCCCGAGGGCGCGAAGAGTGTCTCGACGCGGTGCTCGCCACGAACATGGTGTCGGTCGGCCTCGACGTCCCGCGGCTCGCGCTCATGATCGTCAACGGCCAGCCCCTCACCACTGCGGAGTACATCCAGGCGACGAGCCGGGTCGGCCGCGCCGACGTGCCCGGCCTCGTCTTCGCCAACTACTACCGGCACCAGGCTCGGAGCCTCTCCCACTACGAGAGCTTTCGCCCCTACCACGAGTCGTTCTACCGCTTCGTGGAGCCGGGCAGCGTGACTCCCTTCACGCACCAGGTGCGGACCCGTGCCCTCCACGCCGCCCTCGTCATCGCCGTCCGGCACGCCTGTCCCGGCCTGCGGGACAACAAGTCCGCGGGAACGTTCGGCCGCGATTCGCCCGAGGTTCGAGCGGTGATCGCCGAGCTCGCGCGGCGTTGCGCGCGGGCGGCGGACGAAGCCGGCCAGGGCTCCGAGATCGCCTCCCACCTCGACCGCCTTGCGGCACAATGGCATGACGAAGCCCGACGCTGCGAGCAGAGCAAGCAGCAGCTCAGCTACGAAGCGCCGGAAGGCGAACGCAACGCCGAACGATTGCTCTTCACCCACGGAGAGACCCGCCGCGGGCTGTGGGCGACCCTGCATTCCATGCGCAACGTGGAGGGCACCGGCGTGCTCAGGGTCCACGACTGGCCGCCCCGATGACGATGCGCTGCACGGAGATGCCGCCGATGGAATCCGTCCGGGCGGGCCGCGCCACCGGACGGCGAGCGAAAGTCCCCGCGCAAACGGTTCTCCGGAGCGCATGGTCGGGAAGCCGGAGCGCCAGTCTCCGCGCCGCCGGTGCGGATGGGTTGCGTGCGCAACCCCGCGGCTCACGGACCCGGAAGCTCGAGGGACGACGATGACAGCGAAGGCCGATGGCTGACGAGCACGTTCCGGTCCGGCTCTCGCACCTCCTCCGCCACTGCTCGGTAGGCGCCATCGTGCGCGGCCCGGACAGCCTGATGGTGGTGCAGGACACCCGTACCTGGGATCGCCCGGGAAGCGATCCCCTGGACCGCGAGCTCCACTACGTGGACCGGGTTCGGAGCGCTCTCGGCATCGACCAGGCGCTGTGCGCACCGCCGCGCGCGGCGGTGCGCAACGGGACGGTGATCGGGTGGATTCCGGCCCTCCGGTTTCCGACCTGGATGCGCTGCCCGGGTCGGGGTTGCGGCCTGCTGCACGCTGCACCCTGGCGAGGCCGGCGCGGTGCGGGAGACGGTGTCGAGCCGGTGAAGGCGAAAGGAACGTACCGGTGCGCGAGCTGTGGCGGCCGGCTCGAGCAGGTTCCATGGGTCCTCGTCCACGAAGAAGGCTATCTCGCGGACGTGCCCTGGCACGACCTGGCTCACGAGGCAGCCCGGGACCCGGAGCAGCGCCAGTGCCGTCCCGACTGGACGGAGCCCTACCTGCGACTGGAGGAGATCCCGACCGGCCGCCGGATTCGCTGCACCCGCTGCGGCGCGAACGAGCTCCTGCGATCCGGCGGCGCGTCGCGGCGTCCGTTTCCGCCCCGTACCTGGCAGCAGCCGTGGCTGCGCGAGCCGCCGGCCCAGGCTCCCGAGGCAACGGCTTGGCTGATGGAGGTCAACGACGTCCGGGTGCACTCCCCGGTGATCCGGAGCGCACTGGTCATCCCGCCGGAGTCGCGGATTCGGCGGGGGACGGTCCTCGACCGTCTGCACGCCAGCGGAAGGAATCAGGGTCAGGTCCGGAATGCGAGGACTCCGTTGGCGCGGAAAGGCGCGGTCAGACGGCTCGCGAGCGAGTATCGCTGCACGACCGGCGAGATCGATAAGGCCATGACGGAGATCGAAGCCGGCTATCCCCTCTATGGGCAGGCGGTCACCGCAAGCGATCTCCTGACCGACGAGTACCGGGCGCTCGTCCAGGAGATCCCGGACGTTCGCGAAGACGAGGACTTCGTGACCGAGCACCACACCAACGCCTGGAAGGCGCGGCGGCGCGAGCTCGAACCGGGGCTCGCCCGGAGCGCCGCCGCCGTTGTCTCCCGGCTGGTCGCGGTCCACCGGTTGAAGGAGATCATGGTGCTCACGGGGTTCCGGCGCGGAGGCGTTCGGCTGACGCCGCCGGACCTCACCGGCGAAAGCCCGTGGCTGCCGGCCCTCGAGCTCTACGGAGAAGGGCTCTTCTTCACGTTCGACGAAGAGGTGCTGCAACGGTGGGAGTCCGGCGACGCAGTTCGCGAGCGGGCGGACGCCTTCGCGCGGCGCTACGTCCAGCGCGCCGGGCAGGGCGTCCCCGAGCTCGAGGTCGACGTGTCGCCGCGCTTTCTCCTCTGCCACACCCTTGCCCATCTCCTGATCCGCGAGCTGGAGGCGAAGGCGGGCTATCCGGCCGCCTCCCTCAAGGAACGGATCTACTGCGCGACCGGAAAGGAGCCGATGGCGGGGGTTCTCGTCTACGTGGCGGTCCCGGACGAGGAAGGGTCCCTCGGGGGCCTGATGGAGCTCGCGGAGCCCGAACGCTTCCTGCGCCTCCTTGTCGGGGCGTTCGAGGCGGCGGCCTGGTGCTCGCTCGACCCGGTGTGTGCGGAGCAGGAAGGGCACGGGCCCGACCTCCTCAACCGGGCCGCGTGCTACGCCTGCGCGCTCCTCCCGGAGCCGAGCTGCCTCTACGGGAACGTTCTCCTCGATCGGGTCTTCGTCACGGGCGGCGGTTCCGGCTCCGGCATCGCGGCGATCACGAATCATGTGGAGACGACCGGCTGATGGCGAAGCGCAAGTTCGAGCTGCCGGGGATCCAGGACCTCGGCAAGGATCAGGAGGCGGCGCGCGCCCT
This sequence comes from Gammaproteobacteria bacterium, assembly GCA_022823045.1. Classification (GTDB taxonomy): domain Bacteria; phylum Pseudomonadota; class Gammaproteobacteria; order HK1; family HK1; genus JAJDXW01. Next base: position 6,279 of record JAJDXW010000097.1, on the reverse strand, counting down.
GCCGAAGGAAGGCCAGCATCTCATCATCGGCGGGCCGGGGACGGGGAAGTCCGTGCTCGCACTCATCCGCGCCCGCCGCCACCAGCGGGAGCGGCACGACTATCGGTTCCTCGTCTTCAACCATCTCCTCGATCGGGCGAGCGGCCAGTTGTTCGGCGACGGTCTCGAGAGCCGAACCTGGATCGGGTGGTTCTTGAAGGGGTTCGAAAAGCAGACCGGCCGGCCCGTTCCCCGATTGGCGTCGGAAGGCAAGGGTTTCCGGGAGATCGACTGGCATGGCGTCGAGGAGATCATCCAGGAGCTGCCGGAGGAGGGATCCGGGCCGCATCCGTTCCTGGTGATCGACGAAGGCCAGGACATGCCGCCCGCGTTCTACACCGCGCTCGCGGGACTCGGATTCGATCGCTTCTTCGTCGTCGCCGACCAGAACCAGCAGATTACGGAGGCGAACAGCAGCCGGAAGGAGATCGAGGACTGCTTGGCGATCGACCCGGACGACGTCATCGAGCTCCGGCAGAACTACCGCAACCATTATCGGGTGGCGCGGCTTGCCCGGGAGTTTCACACCCGCGACCCGGCGAGTCCGCCCCCGGATCTTCCGGCGCCGGCGCCGGGTGTGGTTCCCTTGCTGTACTACTACGATGAAGGTCGGATCGAGGTGGTCGCGCGGGGCATCCTGCGTCTCGCCGACCGGGACCCGTGCCAGCTCATCGGGGTCCTCGCCCCGAACAATCGGGTGAGGGAGCGCTACCTCGAGGCGCTCCGGTCCGCCGAAGTCCGGCTCGACAACCCGCGGCCGGCGATTGCGACCTACCACATGGGGGAGCGCAGCGAGGTCTCGTTCGACGAGGGCGGCATCCTCGTCATCAACGCCCAGGCCTGCAAGGGGCTCGAGTTCGATACCGTGGTGCTGGCGGACATCGACGAGCACCTCGTCCGGCGGAACGATCCCGACGTCACCCGGCGTCTCTTCTACGTCATGGTCGCACGGGCAAGGGAGCGGGTGTTCCTGTTCATGAAGCGGGGCTGCGGCGGGGAGATCGATAAGCTCCTCCCGACGGACCCGGAAGTGCTGCGGCGCAAGGAGGATCTCTGAATGGCCACCGCCGATCTGTTCGCGCCGGGAGACACCCCCGCCTCCTCGGTGAATGCGCCGGGAGCGGGCCTCCTCGCCACCAATCACTTGAATCTCATGTACATGCTCGCGGCGGGGCTCGTGATGCCGCCCGCCGGGTTCGGCGACAAGTACTATCGGGACTCTCTCGGGTGCTTCCCGGGCTGGATCCCTCTCTTCTTCGGCAAGGTGCCGAGGGAGGCGATCGAGTCGGCCACCCGGGAGGCGGCGCACTTGAAGCCGGTTCTCGTCGAGATCGACCTCTCGCGGTTGTCGGGCCGGGTGATGGCGATCGGGGAGGATGGTGCCGTGGAACGGCGGTTCCCGGACGGGTTCGACGGGACCGAGCGCGGCGTCCTGGTCCCGGCTCCGCTCCCCGCGTCCCGGATCGAGTCCATCGTGTTCCCGTCGGTGGGCGACCGGCAGGTGTGCGAACGGGATGCAAGGGATTTCGGCAACGTCACGCTCGAGCCGTTCAAGCGGAGGGCAAGCAAGCCGCTGTTCGCCAAGGCCCCGAACCTCCCCTGGCCGCCGCCCGGAGAGGGACCCGCCGTGCGGCCTGCCGTCCCCCTGGAGCGCCCGCTCGCGGCCGGAGGGGTCATGGCGATGCTGCTCCTCTTCGGCAACCTCGGGGAGCGGGCGGTCCGGGCGTGCGGCGATGCGTTCGACCCGGCCGACGACCCGGCGCGCCCTTTCGACGGCTACCCGATCCTCGCCGGACTCGCGACCTGGGTTCGCAGGGGAGCCGCCCCGCCCCCGATGCCCCCTCCGCCCGAGGCGGATCGGACGACCCTTCAGCGCGTGTTCCAGGCGACCCTGTTCTGGGAAGCGGTGGAGCGGCTGGTCCGCTGGCGCGAAGACGGCTGCGCCGGAAGCGCGGAGAGCGTGCTGCTCGACCACCTTGCCGAGGCATCCGCAAGCCTGGACCCGCGGGTGCAGGCCGGGATCAGAAAGCTCCATGACACCCTCGAATCCCTGACCGGGCTCGGCGACGCCACCGCGAGCGAGCTGTTCGAGAGGCACGATACCCCCCTCGGGCGCGCCATGACGCTCTTTTTTCTCCGCCGCGCCGGCGTGGAGATCTTCGACTATCGGAGCGACCGACTGGGGGAGCCGGATTGGCTCGCCGCCGCGATCCTGTTCGGGGTCCGTGACGGGTGGCTGAGCCTTCCGCTCCGGATTCGTGCCCATCCCGGGCTCCCGGCGGCCGTCTCCCACCGCATGGCCGAGATGTCCCATCGCATCGCCGGCACCGGCCTCGACCTCGGCGAACCGCCGGCGAGAGTCCGCCCGCTGCGAGAGTTGTTCGGCGACGGCACCGTTTGGCGGGCCGTTGAGCAATCCGCCGCGCTGGAGCTTTCCCGAGCCGAGAAATGGGATTGCGTCCGCACCCGGATCAACCTCGGTCCCGGGGAGTACCGGCTCACGGTCAAGGGCGGCTCGACCGTGATCGAGCTGCCAGGCGAGCCGCGAATATCGCCCGATATCGACTCGGAGCGCTTCTTCGACTACCTCGCGGGCGCGCGTCTCGATTCCGGGACGGAGGCGAAGGTCCGGGCAAAGCTGCGAGGGTGAGCACCGCCATGCGCATGGTGCCGAGCTCACCCTACGACACTGGTAGCCAGGCGGAGAAACGGATCTTCGACCGGCTGCGCCGCGCCTTCGACGACCGTTGGGTGGCCTGCCACTCGCTCAAGCCGACCCGGCATCCCCACAAGCGGTTCCCGGAGATCGACTTCGTAGTCTGCGGCCCCGAGGGTCTCTGCGTCCTCGAGGTCAAGGGCGGACAGGTCGCCTGCCACGAAGGCGTGTGGCGGTACGAGAACCGCTACGGCCGCACGGTGGAATCCTGGGAAGGGCCGTTCCGCCAGGCGGAGACCGCGCTTCACGGCCTGATGGAAGACTTGCGGGCCGGTCTTCCGGCCGGGGTTGTCGATCGGTTCACCATCGGTTACGGGGTGGTGTTCCCCGATTGCGACTTCGGAGGCGAGGGGGCCGAGTGGGACCGGGCGATGGTCGCCGATGCGCGTGTGAGCCGTGACCTTGAAGGCTGGTTGCGTCGCCTGTTCACGTATTGGCGAAGGCGCCGCGGGAGCGTTTCAATTCCCGATGACGAGACGTTGCGAACGCTCCAGGAGTATCTGCGCCCCGACGTCGATACCCGGCGTCGAGAGGAAGAGGCTCCGCTTGTCGATCAGGTGGAGGACGCTTGGCGTCGCGTCGAGCGGTTTACCGAAGACCAGATGCGCATGGCAGACGTAGCGGAGGCGAATCCAAGGGTGCTCTGTGCCGGCGGTGCGGGGACAGGAAAGACCTTCCTTGCCGAACGGCTCGCCCGGCGGTGGGCCGACGCGGGCGCACAGATCGCCGTGGTATGCCGGTCTCCCTGGCTCAGACACTTCCTTGCCTCACGCCTGTCGGCGCCTGGGCTCACCGTGTCGCTGATCGACGGAGTACGCCTCGATTGCCGCCGCGCGGGTCTCACGCGCTTCGATGCGCTGATTGTCGACGAAGGGCAGGATCTGTTCGAGAAACGCTGCCTCGAAACGCTGGACGGCGTCCTTGGCGGTGGTCTGGATTCAGGGCGCTGGTGCTGGTTTCATGACCTCAACAACCAGTCGCTGACCCATCGCTTCGAGTCGGAGGCGAAGGAGCACCTCGAGTCGCTCGCGCCGGTGCGGATGCCGCTCCGGATCAACTGCCGCAACACCCGGGTCATCCTCGAATGGATACAAGATGAGCTGGATGCCGATCTCGGCGTTCGGGGTGCCGGGGCTGGTCCCGCCGTGCGCTGCCAGACAGCCGAGAACCGGAGAGATTCCGCAGAGCGAGCCGCCCGTGAGATCCGGGAGCTGGTGGATGTGGGCGGCCTCACGCCCGGTTCGGTGACGATTCTTTCGCCGCTCGATCTCGCCGATTCATCGATTGCAGAAATGCCAGTGGATGCGGCGCGCCGAATTCGGCGTCTGGACGAATACTCGATGCGAAACCCCCCGGTCGACAAGGTCGGTTTCGCGCGAATTGACGAGTTCAAGGGGCTCGAGAATGAGGCAATCGTGGTGGTGGATCTGCCCGCTCCGAGCGGAGCGGGTGGGAACGAGGCGGCCCACTACGTGGCCATGAGCCGCGCGCGCTCGGTGCTGTCGCTGATCCGTCGGGCTCCGCCCGTGTCGCCACGCAGGCATGCGAACGCTATCCTGACATCATGATTCATATTCAGATTCAGCTCAGTCCTGAACAGTACGAGCGCCTTACGGAGCTCGCGTCCCGCCAGTCGAAGTCACTCTCTCAGCTCGTTCGCGAGGGGGTGGACGGTCTCCTTGCCGCCGAGCGGAGGGAAGCGGCTTGGGACCGTTTTCTGGCCGCCGCCGGATCGTGTCGGGCCACGGACGACGCGACTGATGTCTCCGTGCGCCATGACGCGTACCTGTCCGACGTCTTCGCGCACGACTGAGGAAATGGTGGACAACGTCCTGCGGCCTCGCGATGCCGCGTTTCCGTCCCGTGCTACGTCTCTCGGTCTGCAGCCCCGGGTGCGTTCGCGATGGCGGCGAGGAACGGCTCCGCGAACTGCTTGAGCTTCGCCGCGCCGACCCCGTGGACCTCGGCAAATTCCGCATCGGTGCGCGGTCGGCGCCGCGTCATGTCGACGAGGGTCCGGTCGGGGAACACGACATAGGCGGGGACGCCGCGTTCCCGGGCGAGCTCGAGGCGCAGTGCCTTCAACACCGTCAGCAGTGCCTCCTCGTCGCGGTCGAGCGGCCGCTCCGGCTCCGCCATGTCGGGCCGCGCACGGGTCGCACGTGCCGCCGAAGGCGCGATGACACGGTCCTCGCGAAACAGGAACTCGCCCTCGCCGCGCATGAGGGCATGGCCCTTGTCGGTAATCCCGAGCCCGCCGTAGCCCGCGATGTCGAGCCGCAGGAACCCCGTCGCCACCATCTGGCGGATCATCGAGCGCCACTCGTTCTTGCCTCGGTCCGCCCCGGCCCCGAACGCCGGCAGCCGGCGATGGCCGAAGCGCGCGATCTTCTCGGTCTCCGATCCCCGCAGGATGTCGACGAGATGAGCCGCTCCGAAGCGCTCGCCCGAGTGCTCGGCCGCGGAGAGGACCTTGAGCGCGTCTTGCGTCGCGTCGGCCCGCCCGGAAGGGTCTGCGCAGACATCGCAGTTGCCGCAGGGCTCGATCCGCTCCCCGAAGTACTCGAGCAGGGTCACCCGCCGGCACGCCGATGCCTCGCAATAGCCGAGCAGCGCGTCGAGCCGGCGGTGCTCGCGGCGCCGCCGGTCCTCACCCGCGTCCTCGTCTTCGATGAACTGGCGCCGCATCCGGATGTCCGCGAGCCCGTAGAGCATGTGCGCCTCGGCGCGCGCACCGTCACGCCCGGCCCGGCCCAGCTCCTGGTAGTACGCTTCGATGCTGCCCGGCAGATCGGTGTGGAACACGTAGCGCACGTCGGCCTTGTCGATCCCCATGCCGAAGGCGATGGTGGCGACGATGACGACCCCCGGCTCGGTCATGAAGACGTTCTGGTGCTCTTCGCGCGCCTCCATTTCCATGCCGGCGTGATAGGGAAGCGCGTGCACCCCGGAGGCGGCGAGCAACGCCGCCGTCTCCTCGGTCTTCTTCCGCGACAGGCAGTAGACGATGCCGCTCTCGCCCGGATGGCGCGCAACGAAGCTCAGCAACTGTCGTTTCCAGTCGCGCTTCATCTCCACCGCGAGCGCGATGTTCGGACGGTCGAAGCCGAGCACGAACGGCTCGACCGCACCCGCGAAGAGCTTCTCGGCGATGTCCTCTCGCGTCACCTCGTCGGCGGTCGCGGTCAGCGCGGCGATGGGAACTGCCGGAAAGAGCTCGCGAAGCCGGCAGAGATCGGCGTACTCGGGCCGAAACGATGGACCCCATTGCGAGACGCAATGCGCCTCGTCGATGGCGAAGAGAGTGATGGGCAACCGGGCGAGCGCCGCGAGCATGCGTTCGGTCATGAGCCGCTCCGGGGCCATGTAGAGGAGCCGGGTCTCGCCCGATGCGGCCCGCCTCCACGCCGCCACGTTCTCCGCCCGCCCGCTTGCGGAGTTGATGCTGTCGGCCGCGACGCCGGCGAGCTTGAGCTCCGTCACCTGGTCCTGCATCAGCGCCACGAGCGGCGACACGACGACCG
>JAJDXW010000427.1 GCA_022823045.1 Gammaproteobacteria bacterium | reverse complement strand
ACGTCGAGCACGCTGCGGCCGCGGAGCGGCGCCCGTTCGTCGATGAAGTCGAGCCGCGCGGGGTTGATGTCGTGCAGGGGGCGGAAGTCTCCCTCCGGGTCCCACCAGCGCGCCGCGATGCGCTCGAAACGGCCGAGCTCTCCGGCGTCGACGTTCGGCTCCGCCTCCACGGTCGCCTCCAGTTCCGGCTCCGCTTCCACGCCCGGCCCCGAGCCCGCCGCGCGGGCCTCGCCACCTAGCGGATCCGGTCTCGCCATTCCCGGGCCTCGCGGACCGCTTCGTCCGCATCGAGGGTCTCGACCACTCCGTCCCGGACCACCCGGCGGCCGGCCACCCATACCTCGCGCACGTGAGCCCGGGTGGCCGCATAGACGATCTGGGACACCGGGTGGTACACGGGCTGGGTGTCCGGTCCGCCGAGATCGATCGCCGCGACATCGGCCGACTTGCCGGGCACGAGGCTCCCGATCCGTTCGCCGAGCCCGAGGCTCCGGGCCCCGCCGAGGGTCGCCATGCGCAGCACGTCCGCGGCGGGACACGCCGTCGCGTCCCCCGCCGCGAGCTTGCCGAGGAGGGCGGCGGTGCGCATCTCCCCCAGCATGTCGAGGTCGTTGTTGCTGGCCGCCCCGTCCGTGCCGAGGGCGAGGTTCACTCCGGCCGCGGCGAGGCGTGGCACCGGGCAGACCCCGCTCGCGAGCTTGAGGTTCGACTCCGGACAGTGCAGCACCGAGGCGCCCCGGTCCGCGAGCTCCCCGATCTCGTCGGGGAGAAGGTCCGTCATGTGGACCGCGGCGAGGCGCGGGTTGACGAGACCGAGCCGGGCGAGGCGGGCGAAGGGGCGTTCGCCCGACTCGCGGACCGCGTCCTCGACCTCGCGCGCGGTCTCGTGCAGGTGCACGTGCACCGGGAGATGGAGACGCTCGGAAAGCTCGTGGATCCGCTCGAACGCCTCGTCGCCCACCGTGTAGGGGGCGTGCGGCGCGAACGCCGTCGTCACCAGACCATCGCCCCGGAACGCTTCGCGCACCTCGAGCCCGCGCGAGAAGTACGAGTCCCGATCCGCCGCCCACGCGGTCGGCACGTCGAGGACGATGAGGCCGAGCACGGCCCGGATCCCGGCGTCCCTCGCAACTTCCCCCACCACATCCGGAAAGAAGTACATGTCATTGAAACATGTGGTACCTCCCCGCAGCATCTCGACCGCGGCAAGGCGTGTGCCGGCTCGGACGAACCCTTCGTCCACGAACCGGGCCTCGGCCGGCCAGACATGCTCCGCGAGCCAGGTGTCGAGCGGCAGGTCGTCGGCGAGGCCCCGGAACAGGGTCATCGCGGCATGGGTGTGGGCGTTGACGAACCCCGGTGTCAACGCGTGTCCGTCAAGGTGCACGCGCTCGCGGGGAGAGAACCGCGCGTCGATCTCGTGCGCGGGCCCGAGCGCGGCGATGGCGCCGCCGCGCACGGCGAGCGCGTGGTTCTCGAGGACGCGCCCGGCCGGCTCGACCGGGACGATCCACGAAGCGCTCAGCACGAGATCCGCCGATTCCCCGTTTCCCATGGAGGAATTCTAGCCCGCATATCTCACCGACTTTCGTCGCGAGGGCGTCAAGATGCCGCTGTGACAAGGCGCACGGACCGAACGACGCTGAAGGCGTAGCCGTACCTACGTCGAAGCGGCTTGAGGGAGTACGCCTTGTCACAGCGAGCAGATTGGCGTCCGCAGCAGAAAGTTGGGGAGATATGCGGGCTGGCCCCCAATCCGGATTCGCACGTGCGGGGCGGATAGAATGCGCGGCTGGATTTCGCGGGCGAGCGGCCGACGGGACGAGGTGATCCTCGAGGCGCGCCGGCACGGAGACGACGATGCCGGAGACGAAGCGATGACGGGTGTCGGCGAGCGTCCGAGCATCGCCTACCAGGGGGAGCCCGGGGCGTACTCGCACGCCGCCTGCCGGGAGGCGCGGCCGGACTTCGAGCCCCTCGCGTGCCCCACCTTCGAGGAGGCCTTCGAAGTCGTCGAGTCGGGCGGCGCGTCCTGCGCCATGATCCCCATCGACAACTCGCTCGGGGGGCGGGTCGCCCTAGTTCACCACCTTCTCCGGGACTCGAGCCTGCACATCGTCGCCGAGCACTTCCACCGCGTGCGGCACTGCCTGCTCTCCATCCCCGGTGCGGACCGGGAGGCGCTGCGGCGGGTCAAGAGTCATCCCCACGCGCTCCTCCAGTGCCGTGAACGGATCCGCGAGCTCGATCTCGAGCCGGTCGAGAGCTTCGACACGGCGGGTGCGGCGCGCGAGATCGTCGAGGAGGGCGATCCCACCGTCGCCGCCATCGCGTCGAGGATCGCGGGCGAGACGCACGGGCTCGACGTGGTGCGGGAGGGCTTCGAGGACCATCCCAACAACGTGACGCGCTTCGTGGTCATGTCGCGCGAGCCGGTGAATGTCGACCCCGCGGCGGGACCCTGCATCACCGCGTACGTCTTCGAGGTCAAGAGCGTTCCCGCCGCGCTCTACAAGGGGCTTGGCGGCTTCGCGACGAATGGCGTCAACCTCTCGAAGATCGAAAGCTATCTCGATGCGAGCTTCTCCGTGGCCGAGTTCTACATCGAGTTCGAGGGGCATCGCCGCAGCCCCGCGGTGCGCAACGCGGTCGAGGAGCTGGGATTCTTCTCGACCACCCTCAACTGGCTGGGCACCTGGCCGGCGGACCCCTTTCGGCGGGGCGGAAACGGGCCGCGAGTGCTAGAATAGGGCGCCCCGCGGGTGGCGCGATTCCGCGTACCCGCCCCGCCGCTTCCCCAGCTCGAGCCCGCGGCGTCGGGCGCGAGAGCCATGGCCGAATTTGCCCACGAAATCCGCTACGTAAACATCGAGGAGGAGCTCCGGCAGTCCTACCTCGACTACGCGATGAGCGTCATCGTGGGGCGTGCCCTGCCGGACGTGCGGGACGGGCTGAAGCCGGTGCACCGGCGCGTTCTCTACGCGATGAACGAGCTCGGCAACGACTGGAACCGGCCGTACAAGAAGTCCGCCCGGGTCGTCGGCGACGTCATCGGCAAGTACCACCCGCACGGCGAGACCGCCGTCTACGACGCGATCGTCCGGATGGCCCAGCCGTTCTCGATGCGCGAGATGCTCGTCGACGGCCAGGGCAACTTCGGCTCCGTGGACGGCGATTCACCGGCCGCGATGCGCTACACCGAGATCCGGATGGCGCGGATCGCCCACGAGCTGCTGGCCGACCTCGACAAGGAGACGGTCGACTTCGTCCCGAACTACGACGGCTCCGAACGCGAGCCGGTGGTCCTGCCGACCCGCGTCCCGAACCTCCTCGTGAACGGCTCGGCCGGGATCGCGGTGGGCATGGCGACGAACGTGCCCCCCCACAACGCCCGCGAGGTGCTCGACGCCTGCATCGCCTACCTGGACGACCCCGACATCGGCATCGACGGGCTGATGGAGCACCTGCCCGGCCCCGATTTCCCGACCGGCGCCACCATCAACGGCGCGGCCGGGATCCGCGAGGCGTACCACACCGGGCGCGGGCGCATTTACCTTCGGGCGGTGGCCCACGTGGAGGCAGGGGAGGGGAACGAACGTTCCCGCGTGGTGTTCACCGAGCTCCCCTACCAGGTGAACAAGGCGAGGCTCATCGAGAAGATCGCCGAGCTCGTCCGCGCCCGCAAGATCGAAGGTATCGCCGAGCTTCGCGACGAGTCGGACAAGGACGGGATCCGGGTCGTGGCGGAGGTGCGCCGCGATGCGGTCCCCGAGGTGCTCCTGAACCGGCTCTATCGGCACACCCAGCTCGAGACGGTGTTCGGGATCAACATGGTGGCGCTGGTCGACGGCCAGCCACGTACCCTCGATCTGAAGCAGGTCATCCGGGGCTTCGTCCGCCACCGGCGCGAGGTGGTGACGCGGCGCACGATCTACGAGCTCAGGCGTGCGCGGGCGCGGGCGCACGTGCTGGAAGGGCTCGCGGTGGCTCTGGCGAACATCGACGAGGTGATCGCTCTCATCCGCGCCGCGGCGAGCCCGGCGGAGGCGCGCGAGGGGCTGACCACCCGGCTCTGGGCGCCCGGGGTGGTCGTCGCCCTGCTCGAGGACGGCGCCGACCTCACCCGGCCCGAGGACGAGGAGGGCTTCGGAATCGAGCGGTCGGCCACGGCGGCCGATGCGCGGAAGGACGTCTATCGCTTGTCCGCGACCCAGGCCCAGGCCATCCTGGACATGCGCCTCAATCGCCTGACCGGACTCGAGCAGGACAGGATCGTCAACGAATACAAGGAGCTCATTGAACGAATCAAGAACCTCGTGGAGATCCTGGAAGACCCCGACCGCCTCCTTTCGGTGATCCGCGACGAGCTCGTCGACATCCGGACCCGGTTCGCGACCGACCCGCGCCGGACCTCCATCGAGCTCTCGTTCCGGGGCTTCGACCGGGAGGACCTCGTTACCCCGGAGGACATGGTGGTGACCCTGTCCCACGAGAACTACGTGAAGGCGCGCCCCCTCGGCGAGTATCGGGCGCAGCGGCGCGGGGGCCGCGGCCGGACCGCCACCCGCACCAAGCAGGAGGACTTCGTCGACCGGCTGTTCATCGCCCATACTCACGACACCCTGCTCTGCTTCTCCGACCGCGGCCGCGCCTACTGGCTCAAGGTCTACGAGATCCCCCAGGCGGGCGCCGCGGCACGCGGCACGCCGATCGTCAACCTCCTGCCGGACTCGCAAGGCGAGCGCATCAGCGCGGTGCTCCCGGTGCGGGACTTCGGCCAGGGCGGCTACGTCTTCATGGCGACCCGGGAGGGGATCGTCAAGAAAACCGAGCTCGCCGCGTTCTCGCGCCCGCGAAGCGCCGGCATCATCGCGGTGCACCTCGACGAGGGCGATTCCCTCGCCGGCGTCGTGCTCACCGACGGCGAGCGCGACATCATGCTCTTCTCGAGCGGGGGCAAGGCGATCCGGTTCCGGGAGCGCGACGTGCGGGCCATGGGCCGCACTTCGCGCGGGGTTCGCGGGATGCAGCTCGGGGACGAGGAGCGGGTCATCTCCCTCATCGTGGCCAGCTCCGGGCAGGTGCTGTCGGTCACCGAGAACGGCTTCGGGAAGCGGACCGCCGTCGAGGAGTTCCGGCTCCAGGGGCGGGGCGGAAAGGGACTCATCGCGATCAAGACCTCGTCGCGGAACGGCGACGTGGTGGGAGCGCTGCTCGTCGAGGAGGGAGACGAGGTGGTGCTGATCACCGACTCCGGCACCCTGATGCGTACCGGGGTGGAGGAGATCTCGCTCGTCGGCCGCAACACCCAGGGGGTCCGGGTCATCCGCCCCGATTCGGACCACCGCCTGGTGAGTCTCGACCGTGCCGTGGAGGAGAACGGGGAGGGTGGGGATGCGGCGGACGTCGACGAACGAGCCCACGACGGAGACGGCGCGGCCGACGTCCCGGGCTGAGGAGATGGAAGGAATCGTCAACTTCAGCGCGGGTCCTTCCGCGCTGCCCGCCCCGGTCGTCGAGCGGATCCGGGACGAGTTCCCCGACTGGAACGGCACCGGCGCCTCGGTAGTCGAGCTCAG
>JAJDXW010000415.1 GCA_022823045.1 Gammaproteobacteria bacterium | reverse complement strand
AGAACTCGCACGTCATCCCGAAGCTGATGTTCCGTTCCATGCAACGATTCGCCCGCGGGGTCATGCCCCACCGAACAGGAAGCGGAGAGAGACGGCCGCGGCCCAGGCACATCAAGGAACACATGTTGTGCTCCGGGTGCGAGGGCAAGTTCAGCCGGTATGAACGTGTCGGTGGACAGTTCCTCGCATGCTTCAACCAGTAACCGAACCCGGAGACGACGGTGCCGGGAACGGCATCGAGCGGGACCGCGCGGAAATCGCAACGAAAGACGTTGGCGATGTCGATGTCCCTTTCCCGGCCCCGCGGCGACGTCCAATATTCCCAGCCGGACGTGACCCGGGCGAGGTAGTACCGGGCGTTAGGGTCGCGGGTCCAGACCAGGTCCCCCGGCTCGACGTTGTGACGGATGTAGCGGGGCTGTTGGAGGGACTCACCATAGATTTGGGTTGCAAGCGGCTCGTACTCGTCCCAGTCCCTGGTCTCGATGAGTTCGTCGTCCACTCGCCAACCGACGCCAAGGAGGCCGTTGTCCAGGCAGTACTGGAAGGTGGCGGGCATGTCGTCGCTGCCGCCACGTGGTCTGATGTGGATGCGAAAGAGCTTGGTCATCGATAGCTCCAGCAAGTGTGACCGGCAACAGTATCGGCGACAGGAAACTTGCTTGAGGCGGACCATGCGACCGGGCGGCCCCGGTGGAGGGGCGCGGCGATGGCCGCGCACATCCCGGCGAGGGGCGGGTCCGCCCCTCGCCGCCCTCCCGAATCCTGCCAGCGGGTCTGGGCGCGGAGCAAGATGGCGTTCGTGCCGGCCTCGCCACGTGGCCCTTCCTGCCGGGTCGCCTCAATCGTGGTCCCGCCCGAGATGCGAGCCGGGGATCACGCGGGCCGGTGCCGTGTCGAGGTCGACGTCTTCGACGAAGGTGAACGAGGAATTCTTCGGGTGTCGCGGTTCCGTGCCGGGCGTCGAGGTTGAAGGTGCGGACCGCGCGTCCTACGTCGGGGCCGGGCCGGGTGGAATCGGCCCCGTCGGGGGATAGGCGCCGTCTTCGTCGTGGCTCTCGCTCCCGGTCAGCGGCGGATTGAACACGCTGATGAGATGCACTCCTCGGTGCGTCTCTATCCGGTGTCGGTCGGCAGGGCCGACGAGATAGAGCGCGCCGGGACCGAGTCGATGGGTGTCGCCGCTCGCATGGTCGGTCACGTCCAGAGCGCCGTCGAGGATCAGGTTCGCTTCGAAGTGATGCTTGTACCACAGCTCGGCGGAAGCACCGGCCCTCAGGCGCACACCGTGCAGCGAGAAGCCGAGGTTGTCGGCGGCGGTCAGGTAGCGGGTGCTGACGGCGGCACCGCCCGCGACCACGAGCTCGCGTCCCGCCTTGCGCACGTCCTCGACCGTCTTCACGAACATGCGCGGCTGACCGGAGGGGATCTCGCCGGTCGGGGGATAGGCGCCGTCCTCGTCGTGCGTCTCCTCGCCGAGGAGCGGCGGGTTGAAGACGCTGATGATGCGCATCCCCTCGCCGGCGTTCCTCGTGACCCGGTGCCGGTCGGCGGGGCCGACGCAGTACACGACGCCGGGCGCAAGAGGCCATTGCTCCCCGGTTCCGCGATCCTCAAGAACGCCCCGGCCGGAACGTATGTAGTTCGCCTCCCAGTGATTCTTGTACCAGAGATCCGAGCTCTCGCCCGCGCTCGCTCTCGCCTCGGAGACGCTGAAACCGACGCCGTCGGACTTGGTGAGCAGGCGTATCGCCGATGACTTCCCGTGGGAGATGGCAATGACGCGACCCTGCGACTCGAGCTCGGTCATGGTCCGAATGAGCATGCGGGCGTCCTCCTCATGAAGCGCAGCGGCTCATGCTATACCAGCCACGGGGAGGCGACGGCGAAGGCGCGACTGCGAATCCGCAAGGACGGAGGCTCGAGATTTCATTCCATCGGCTATCGTTCACCCCAGTGCCGGTGGGGACAGCCCTCAACCGTCCATCGAATCGGGGTAGGCCCACGCGTGCCAAACCAATCCGCGACGCGGTGGTTCCCCCGCTTTGCTGGCTGGGTTTGGGAGTCCGGATTGTTTCGAACTTGGCCGAGACGCATGGTTCTTAGCCATGCTTCGGCGGTTTCGACCAAACACGTCCTGGTAGTTTTTCGGAATCATGCTATTTTAATGGTTATGAACCATCAAAAATCGCCAAGACTGAAACCGCTTCTGGACAGGGTTCCACCGGGCTTCATGGTGGATACTCCATGGCTGAGGGGCCAGGGCATCGACCCCAAGTCCATCCACGACTACGTCGCTCGCGGGTGGCTGAAGCGGGTCATCCGCGGTGTGTACCGCCGTCCATTGCCGGAGGGTGCACAGGGCACGGACGAGGCGTCCTGGGAAATCTCACTTCTCTCGCTGCAATGGATCATGAAGTACGCCGTGCATCTGGGTGGCGAGAGCGCTCTCGACATGGCCGGCTACGCGCACTACCTGAGCCTTGGCGGGAGGTCGCGCGTCCAGTTCTACGGTGAGGTGCCGTCCTGGCTGAAACGCCTGCCGATGCGAACGGAGATCGTCGTGCGTCGGCGTACCCTCTTCGGC
>JAJDXW010000236.1 GCA_022823045.1 Gammaproteobacteria bacterium | reverse complement strand
CGGGCTGACCGACGAGGCGCTGCATGCCGAGGTCCGGTCGTTTGCCGGCTCGCGCCCGGAGCTGGTCTCGGTGGGCGTGCCGGGTGGTCCGGACGAGCCGGCCCGGCCGACGGTGCTCGCCGCCTTGCCTCCGTCCGTGCTCGCGGCGAGAAGGCTTGACCGCCCCCTCCGGCGCACCCGGCAGTTGACGAGCTTTTCCGCCCTTACCGCGACCGCGACGGTCGGGTCGACCGGTTCACCGGTCGCCCCGCCCGACGTTGACCGCCCCGACCATGATCAGCACGAGGCGCCGGAGCGGTCCGACGACGCGGTGACTCCGGTCGAGGACGAGGCCATCGGGGCCGCGCTCTCCTTCCCGCGCGGCCCGGTGGCCGGGAGCTGCCTGCACCGCATCTTCGAACGGCTCGACGAGGCGCCGGAGGCCGCGCCCGACCTCGACGGCATCTGCCGCGATGCGCTCGCCGAGTTCGGCTTCCGCGGCGACCTGCGGGAGGCCGCCCGAACGATGGTGGAGCGGGCGCGAGCAGTGCGCCTCGCGGAGCCGGAGGCCGGGCCGGCAAGCGCGGCGACGGGTGCGTCGCGGTCATCGTCCGGTCCCGGTGGCTCGACGGGGTTTCGCCTCGCCGATCCGGTCCCGCGGCTCGTCGAGCTCGAGTTTGCCTTTCCGGTCGCCGGTCTCGACCGGACCCGGCTCGGGGCGAGCCTTCGGGAGAACGGCTACCGGGACCCGTTCGCGCCGTCGCCGGAAGGCCGTCCGGACGAGCCTTCCCCGCCGCCGATCGACGGCTTCCTCCGGGGGTTCGTCGACCTCGTGGTCGAGCACGCCGGGCGCTGGTACGTCATCGACTACAAGTCGAACTGGCTCGGCCCCTCGCCCGAGGACTATTCGCGCGAGGCGGTGGCGGCCGCCATGCGCGCGAGCGCCTATCCCCTCCAGTACCTCCTCTACCTCGTGGCCCTTCACCGCCATCTCGGCCTCCGGCTTCCGGGGTACGACTACGAGCGGCACGTCGGCGGGGTGTTCTACCTCTTCGTGCGGGGCATGGACCCCGCGGCCGGGACCGAGCGCGGGGTCTGGTTCGACCGGCCGGCGGCGAACTTCGTGCACCAGCTCGACGGACTCTTCCGGGGGAGCGGGGAATGACCGTCGCGCGCCTCGACGAGCTTTGCCGCCAGGGTCACATCGCGGACATCGACCGGCACTTCGGAGTGATGGTTGCGGACCTTGACGGCCGGGATGGGCCGGAGGTGCCCGTCGCCGCCGCCCTCGCGAGCGCCTGGTCGCGGGGCGGGCACGCCTGCCTTTCCCTGCCGGACGTGGCGGGGCGGGCCTGGCCCGAACCGGGGGACGCGCCGCTCCCGGATCTCGACGCGTGGCTTGAAGCGCTCGCGGCGAGTCCGGTGGTGGCCAGCGCGGGGGCGAAGGAGCGCCGGCCGCTTGTTCTCGACGGTGACGGCCGGCTATACCTGGAACGCTTCTGGGCGGCGGAGCGCGATACCGCGGCCGGGGTTCTCGCCCTCGCGAGCGCGGCCGTGCCCGAGCCGGCCGGCCTCGACGGCGCGCTCGATCGGCTCCTCCCCGAGTCCGCCTTCCCGGACACTAGGCCGCGCGCGGCGGCCCGCGCTGCGCTTCGCCATCGCCTCTGCGTCGTGTCGGGCGGGCCCGGCACCGGCAAGACCACGACGGTGGCCGCCGTGGTCGCGCTCTTCGTCGAGCTCGGCCTCGCGGACCCCCTCCGGATCGCGCTCGCCGCCCCGACCGGAAAGGCGGCGGCCCGTCTCCAGGAGGCGGTGCAGCGGGACATGCGGGAGGAGCGTGCGGGGCGCGCGGCGCTGGTGGAGGAAGTTCCACGGATGGAGGACTTCGCGGCGGAGGCGAGCACGGTCCACCGGCTCCTCGCCCGCGCGCGGGGCGGGCCGCTTCCGTTGGACGCCCTCATCCTCGACGAGGCGTCGATGGTGGACCTCCCCCTCATGGCCCGGGTGCTCGCCTCCCTCCCCGACGGCGCCCGTCTCGTGCTTCTCGGAGACGCTTCGCAGCTCGCCTCCGTCCAGCCGGGCGCGGTATTTGCGGACCTCTGCCGCGCAGGCAGCGGGGCGGCGGCGCTCTCGTCGTGCGTGACCGAGCTCGTGCACAACTGGCGCTTCCGCGAGGCGGGCGGAGTCGGGCGGGTCGCGGCGGCCACGGTGGCCGGGGACGCCGGCGCCGTCATCGCGGCTCTCCGGGAGGCGTCCGGAGACGCCGTCGGCACCGCGGAGCTTCGCTCACTTGCGGACCCCGCCGCGTTCGAACGGCTCGCGACGAGGCTCGCGGACGAGCGGTTCGCGCCGGCCGTCGAGGAGGCCCGGCGCGGGGGAGGTCCGGAGTCCGGCGCGGGTCGCGCCCAGCCGTTCCGGGTGCTCTGCGCGCATCGGGTCGGTCCGTTCGGCGCCGAGCGCTTCAACCGGTTGGTGGAACGGCGGCTCCGCGCGCGCGGTCTTGCGCCGGCGCACGATGCGTTCTATCCGGGACGGCCGATCCTCGTGACCCGCAACGACACGGGGACCGGCCTCTCGAACGGGGACACGGGGGTCGTCGTGCGCGATGCGGGCGGCACCGCCCGGGTATGGTTCCCGGAGCTGCGGGGCGAGGGCGGCGGGCCGCGCCTCGTTTCCCCGGCCCGCCTCCCGCCCCACGAGAGCTTCTTCGCCCTCACCGTGCACCGGGCGCAGGGCTCGGAGTACGACGAGGTGGCGGTGGTGCTCGGACCGGCGGACTCCCGGGTGGCGACCCGCGAGCTCCTCTATACCGCCGTCACTCGCGCCCGCCGCCGGGTCGTCGTCCACGGCTCCGAGGAGAGCGTCGCCGCCGCCGTGGAGCGCGTCACCGAGCGCTCCTCCGGCCTCCACGACGCCCTCACCCCCAAATGAGCCGCCAGACCCGCCTCGACCTCGGCAGCGCCGTCGCCGTGGCCTGCGTTATGGACGAGGTCCTCATCGTCCGCTGCAAGGACGAAGCGAAGACCGCGCCAAGCGGTTTGTCCCGAAGGTCTGCGATGCAATGCACAAAGCCGTACGCTCCGGGTTGCTCTACCAGCCCCGTTTTGTTCCACCGCCCGCTGGCGTCCGGATTTGCCCGAAAGCGAGGAAGCGGACCAGCGGCGATCGCATTTCATGTAGAACAAATGGGTCCGGGAAGCCGGCACCCGTCCGGGAAAATGAAGCGACGGTCGTATGTGCGACCGCCTACGACCAATCGGGCTCCGGTCCTACACGCAGCGGCCCTGATGGCCCGCTTCCGGCCTTCCGTCCAC
>JAJDXW010000364.1 GCA_022823045.1 Gammaproteobacteria bacterium | reverse complement strand
CGCACCACCGCGTGGTCCTGGTGCCGGCCGGTCACGAAGAGATCGGTCGCGGGCAGCACCGTCACCGCGACCCCGGCCGAGGCGAGACGCTCCCCGAGCGTCCGCAACCGGCCGGGTGGCAACAGCGAGTACTTTGTTCCGTGCCCCACCGCGACCCGCCCGCCGTATCCGTGGCGCTCGGTCAGCTCGCAGACGAGATCGATGTCCATTTCGTCGGCACTGGGTCCGACGTCGAGATGGATGTCCACGTCCCGGTCGAACTCGAGCGCGAGCTCGAAGATGCGCCGGATCTGACCGGCGGCGTCCGGGTCGTACCCGGGAGCGCCGCCCACGACGGAGGC
The DNA here is from genome assembly GCA_022823045.1 of Gammaproteobacteria bacterium. GTDB lineage: Bacteria > Pseudomonadota > Gammaproteobacteria > HK1 > HK1 > JAJDXW01. The sequence goes on along the minus strand of JAJDXW010000364.1, from coordinate 24,054 downwards.
ACCCCGATCGAGCGCCGCGACGACGTTCCGGTCGGTCTCCGGCACGTTGGTCCAGCCTTCCTGCGCAAAGACGCAAAGCTCGAGATCGACGGCCCAGGCATAGTCGGCCGCGAGCTGCCGGAGCGCCTCGAAGGACCGAAGCCCGACGTTCGGGTCCACCTCCACGTGGGTTCGGACATGCGTCGTGCCGTTGAGGATGCACTGCTCCAGGGTCGCGGCGGCCCGGGCGTACACGTCCTCGACGGTGAACCCGGGCTTGACCGCGGACACCCGCTCCATGTGGTCGCGGGCGCGCCCCGCGGCGGGTGTGCAACGGTCCACGATGCGCGACTTGTCGAGGTGGATGTGGGTCTCGACGAGGCCGGGCGAGACCAGCTTCCCGCCGAGGTCGACGGAGTCGGCGGCAGCGGCGGCGGCGGCGGCGGAACGGAGGTTCGGCTCCACGGCGACAATCGTCCCGCCCGCGATTCCGATGTCCACGAGCGGCGCATCGGCGCCCGCACCCGCAATGCGGGCCCCCCGAAGCACGGTGTCCAGCATCTTCGCGAACGTTGCGCCGGGGCCGTCAGTTCGCGATGCCGAGGAACAGCGCGAGGGCTCGGTTGACGGCCAGCATGTCGGCGTCGTCGAGGCGTCCGAAGACATCGCCGAACCGGAGCGTGCTGGCCGAGAAGGTCTGGTCGACCATCACGAATGAGCGTGTGCGAAGGCCGTTCGTCTCGGAGGGCTCGATCGGTACGCGGAGAATCGGGATGTCGAGCGAGGCGCTGGTCAGCAGCGCGATGGTGGCGGTCGAGGTGAGGTTGGCGAAGAGATCGGACTGGATGACGAGAGCGGGGCGAGGCTTGCCGTGCTCGCCCTGGAGCGCGACGGTGACGAGGTCGCCTCGGTTCATTCGCGGTGCCCGGCCTCGAGGGCGTCGAGGTGTTCGGCGATGTCCGCTGCAGCCGCTTCCTCGAACTGGCTGAGTTCCGGATCGGTGCGATATGCGGCATCGGCGAGCGCGGCTTGGCGGGCGCACTCGTCGGCAAAGCCCGGCGCGCGGGTGTCGGGGACCCAGATCTGGATGGGCCGCAGCCCTTGCGCTCTGAGGGCGGCTCGACGCTTCGCGACGCGCTGTGCGCCGGTGGATGGGGCAGCCATGACCTGTCTCCCGGTGGACCGTTGCGCTACATGTAACGCATTCGATCATTGGATGGAAGAGTTTCAGGCCGTCACGTGAGAAGCCGTCCGCGTGACCGCGAGACCTTCAACACAGCTACCGCGTCGGGCTCGAGCCAGCCCCCGATCCCGGAAAGAGTCCGCCGCCACTGCGTTCGACCTTCATTTCCTTGTCATCCAGAATGCCAAGATGGCCGGTTCGCCGGGGGACCGGCCCCAGCGGGAACGACTCTCGATTCAATGCCCCTTCGGGCGATGCCCTCCGTGTCCCGCGTGAGCGGCGGCGCCTCGATGGGCATGGTAGCCGCGAAGGGCCGCGTATTGCGCTATCTGCCCCTCGGTGAGGAGGTCCGGAGTGCCGAGATGCGCCTTGAGGTGAATGAAGCGAAGGCGCGCTCGACTCCGCTCGATGTCGGCCAGCATCTTCTCGAGACTCGCCTCGGTGACCGAATGGCTGCGAAACGCGTCCTCGAGGACTCGCTCCGCTTCGATGAAGCGCTCACCCTCGGCGATGGCCGCCTCGCGCATGCGTTCGTGGATCACGGTGATGGCCTCAACCTGCCCGGGCGTGAGCGCGAGCGCGTCCTTGAGCTCCAGAAGGTGGGCGGGACCCGGCATGCCGTTGAGCTCCGCCGCCCTGGCGAGCCCCCAGCCGCCGCCTCGCCTGAGCTCCGCGATGTCCTCGGGCGAAAGGCTCTTCACCGGGCGCGCCTCTTCACCCGCGTAACGCGATGGCCCGAAGTCCGCGGCCTCGCCCGACAGCGCGGCGCACAACGAGACCAACGCGACGACGATTGGAAGGTGGTTCAGGATGCGGTTCACAACGCCGCTCATGTGCAAGCTCCGAGGTCGGCCCCGGTGCATCGTGCCTGGACACGAGCCGCTGACACATGATAGCTATCAGGTTCATGTCCCTCTTCGATCGACTTCGCCACTTCGACCCGGCGGAAAGAGAGTTCGCCTCCGGCGCGCCCATCTTTCGCCGCGGTGACGAGGTCTCGGTGCTCCATCTCGTGGTGGCCGGCGAGGCACACCTCGTCCGTCACCGCACGGACGGGGGACCCCTCGTGCTGCAAAGGGCCCTCCCGAACGCGGTTCTCGCGGAGGCGTCGGTGTTCTCCGCGCGCTACCACTGCGACGGCGTGGCCGTCGCGCCGACGCGCACGCTTGCCGTCGCGAGATCGAGCGTGCGTACGCTTCTCGCCTCGGACCCCGGGTTTGTCGAGTCCTTCGCACACCACCTCGCGCACGAGCTTCAGACGACGCGCCTTCGCGCCGAGATCCTCTCCCTTCGCACCGTCGCGGAGCGCCTCGATGCCTGGATCACCTGGCACGGCGGCGGCGCTCCGCCGCGCGGTACCTGGAAGACGGTCGCGAGCGAGCTCGGGACGAGCCCCGAAGCGCTGTACCGGGAGCTCGCCAGGCGCCGCGCCCCCGGGACCGCCAGGTCACCTCCGAAGCGGAGGAAATGAGGCTCACCACCGCGGTCGCGCCCCAACGCTGAATCGCGTCGAGAGCGGCGTCGAGGTCCCGCGCCCACAGCCCGGTCATGCCGGCGGGATCGGTCTTGCCGGGGCACAACGTGATGCCGATGCGACCGTGGCCCTCACCGGGCGTGACCGCGACGATACGGAGTGGGCTGGACTCGCTGGTTCCTGGTGCCCGCATTCACTCACGCGTTCGCACTCAGACAACGCCATCGCGCTTCGCACCCGTCCAGGGATCGATGACATCGATTCCCGTACCCTCGAAGTCCCGTACGTTGCGGGTCACCAAGGCAACGCCGCGGGTGCGGGATATGGCGGCGATCTGGCAATCGGACTGGCCAATGGGGCGGCCCGCACGACGCCGGTCGGCCGCAATCTCCGCATACGCCCGGGCAGCGACGCTGTCGAACGGCAGAATCCGTTCGCCAAAGCCGAGATCGAGCCAGCGCGCCATGGAGGTCTCAACCAGGTCTCGTCGCCTGCCGGCCAGCATGATCGCGACTCCGTAGAGAAGCTCCGCTTCGCTGACCGCGGTCAGAAACAGGTCCTTCGCATCGCGATGCGAGATCCAGTCCGCGACCGCGGCTGCCGGTACCGGGCGCATGAGCTCGGAGACCACATTCGTGTCGAGCACCAACATCGGCTGTGGCTCAGGTGAGCTCCGGAGGTTCGCGCATCGGGCCGCGCGGGGGAAGCTCAAGCTCGATGCCGCCAAGAGGAGAAAAACACTCGCGGGTGAACTTCGCCAAGTCCTGCGGAATGGCCTTTCCGTCACTTACCGCCTCGCGCAGGATGACGCGCACCTCCTCTTCCATCGAACGATCGTGCTCCGCGGCACGGATGCGGAGGCGGGTCTTTACCTCGTCATCGAGATTCCGGATTGTGATACTCGCCACTTGCCGTCCCTTTTCCTGGTTCGGGAAGCGCTCAAGCTACCGCTTGCTTGCATTGCAAGCAAGCGGGCTCGGGGAGATTCAACGACTCCAATGGTGGGTTGCTACCTCTCGTCGTGCCACGGGTCTTCGCGCATTCTCGTCTCGCGCCATTCGGGCAGACAGTAGCGGTTGAGCGTGCGCGCAAGATCGAAGCACGGGGCGGCCCCGCCGTGCTCGTGCAGGGCGTGTACGAGGGCTCGTGCCGAGTACACGCCCGCCCCGAGCCCTTCGAGAATCTCGGGCACTGTCGCCTCGCTGAGCCAGGTCCGGTGCGCGGCCCGGTGGATGGGTGACGGCTCGTCGGCCCGCAGGCCTTCGTACAGATCTCGCGCCCTGGGCACGAGGACCATGCCGGCGCACCGCGACGCGAGGACCGCGCGCACCAGAGGATAGTCCCTTGGATCGGCGGTATGGGGCGGTGGCTCGAACGGCGCGGCCGGGAAGGCATGCTCGGGCAGCAGCTTGCAGTATGGCACCGGCTTGAGGGGCCCACCGTCGCGCTCGTCCGCCGGCGCCGTCCACACGTCGCCGTTGGCGTGGAACGCACCGGGGTTCCTCGCTTTCCACTCCTTCCAGGCCGTGTCGATCATCGTCGCTCCGCGCTGCGGCGTCACATGGATTCCGGACAGGCTATCGACGTCCCCGTGTTCTTCCGACCAGTCATGGATTGACCTGCCGTTGCCTCGAGACTCGCGGGTCGTGCTTCGCGGTCAGAACACCTCTGGGCATGGGGCGACATCGAGGAGGACAGGTCATGAGCGAGTCTAACGTATGCGTTGGATTGGACGCCCCGGGGCGCGATGACCGGCCCGTACCGGTGCCGAGGGGATGTCCGGGAGCCGGTGGCGCACTCTCGGGGAGGCCCTCCGCCAGGAGTACGCGACCGCCCGGAAGGCGCGGGCCACGGGTTGGCAGGACCGCTGATCTGGCGCTCGGAGGTGAGGCGGCGCCGAAACCCCCGAAGTGGCCTTCCGAGGCGGGCCTTTCGTCGGCGAGGACGGGACGTTCAAGGCCCTGCGAAGGCGACGACCGGCGCCGAGTCGCGGCCGCGTCCAAGGCCTTCTCCGAACTCGGCACCGCCACCGAATGCGACTCTTCGGCGATAATCTCCTCAAATCGCTGTGACGGAACGCAAGCGGCGTCGAAGGGGCGGAAGCGCTCGCTGTCGACGGCGGCGGAATCATCACAACGAGGAGAGGCAGCAGTTCTGGCGCGATTGTCTCTGGCCCGGGAGCCCAGCCATGAATGAACAGCGAGAGTATCGGTTCGTCATCGATGCCTGCAGTCCCGACACCCTGCCCATGGCGCGCCTGGCCGAATACATGGGCGAGCTGGCGCGGCTCCTGGGGACGCCGGACCAGGTGCACTTCGTACGCTTGGAGGAGGGAAGTGCCGTACTCGTCCAACGTGTCGAACCCGAGGCTGCGCCCGACGTCAAGGAACGACTCCACGCACTCCAACAGGACAACCCGCCCGATGATGCAGCCAAGGCGTTCGTCGCCCTGAACCGCTACCTCGCTGACGACAATGCCACGGGTATCCTGCAAGAAGGCGGAGGTGCCGACGTGATCCGGTTCCCCGGTGGCGAGGAACCAGCGCCGGTGACGTTTGGAGCATTCAATCAGACCGGCGCCCTGGACGGGGTTCTGATCCGTATCGGCGGCCGGGACGACACGGTGCCCGCGCATCTTCGCGACGGCGAAACGATCCACCTCTGCAACGCCACCCGCGAGATGGCCAGGCGTCTTGCCGTTCATCTCTACGGCCCACCCCTTCGCGTGCACGGCAACGGACGTTGGGAGCGCGACGCCGACGGCGACTGGGTGATGAAGCGGTTCAACATCACGAGCTTCGACGTACTCGACGACGCACCGCTTGGCGAGGTTGCCCAGAGGCTGCGCGACGTCGAGGGCAGCGGCTGGAAGGAGATCGAAGATCCCACGGCAGAGCTGCGGCATCTGCGTGGCCTTGAAGAAGCACACTGATGCCGGTCTTCGACGCCACGACGCTGCTGCTCTTCCTTGAGCCAGATGCACGGGCGCCGCTCGACCCCGCGACCAACAAACCGGTCACGGATGCCAAAGCTCGAATCGATCAACTGGTTGATACCCTCGAGAAGCGGCGCGAGACCATCGTGATACCGACCCCGGCCCTGAGCGAAGTGCTCGTCCACGCCGGCGAAGCCGGGCCGGAGTACCTCGAGATCCTGAACACGACACGGTGCTTTCGAATCGAACCGTTTGACCAACGGGCCGCTGTGGAACTCGCAACGATGACCCGCGAGGCTCTTCGCGAAGGCGACCTTCGCGCCGGCACGCAGGCGACCCGCGCCAAGCTGAAATTCGACCGTCAGATCATCGCCATTGCCAGGACCCAAAGTCAGACCACGATCCATTCCGACGATGAAGACATCTCCACGCTCGGGGAACCGCTGGGACTTGAGGTGATCCCTGTACACGCTCTCCCTGTACCGCCCGAAGATGCACAGAGACGACTTGAACTTGAGCCAGACGAGGAAAGCTGAATTCTGAACCGTACCGGCCTTCCCGGTGCCTCCTGCTGACACCAATTCACGCGAGTCTCGCCAACCCTCCGGAGGTGGTCCCTCGTTCTTCCGGATGCCTCCTCCACCCGGACAATCACTTCCTCCTTGAGCACGTCCGGATCTGACGTGGTGGGGCGGTAGGCTCTTCCGGACCGCAAGTAGTGCAAGTCCGGAGAGCGATGATGCTGAACGCTTACGAGCAGCGCCTGATGGCCTTCTACCTCGCGAACGCCGCCTCGGCCCTTCACCACCGGGACCGGGAGGCGTCGGACCTCGCCGACTGGATTGCCGACCGGGAGAACCGGGTGGCGTTCGGGGGCAGGAAGAGGCCGTCGCTCATGCGGGCGGGGAAGCGCGGCCGCGACGAGGGGCTGTCCGGGGGCAGGTGGCGCGCTCTCGGGGAGGCCCTCCGCGAGGAGCACTCGGCCGCCCGGAAGGCGCGGCCGGACCGCACCGGCCAGCGCCTCCGCCGCCTCGCGAGGACGACCGGCCTCTCGCGCACGGACGTCGACCTCCTCGAGCTCGTCCTTCGCTACCAGACCCAGCCCGTCATCGAATCGATGATCGACGACGTGTTCCGGTCATCGAGGAGATACACCCCGCTCAACGTCCAGAACCCGGCGCTCCCCTCGCTCCTCGGCGTCTCGGCGAACACCGTCCAGGGGCGCCTCCGGGCGGATTCTCCGCTCGTCCGGTCGGGGCTCGTCTGCATCGACACCGACGGGGACTTGAAGGCGCTCGACCGGCTGAACCGGCTCGCCGCCGCCGCGCCCGCCGGCTCGGAATCGGAAACCGACGTGCACCGCCTGCTCCTCGACGCGGCGCCCGCGAGCGAGCTCGACTGGTCGGACTTCGACCACGTGGCCCGCGACCGCGATCACGTCGAGCGAGTGATCACGGGCGCGCTCGCAAGCGGCGCCCCGGGCGTGAACATCCTCCTCTACGGCCCTCCCGGCACGGGCAAGACCGAGTTCTGCAAGGTCCTCGCCGAGCGGCTCGGTGTGTCGCTCTACAGCGTGGGCGAAGCGGACGACGGGGGCGACGAGCCGGTGCGCGGCGAACGCCTCCAGGAGCTCAGGCTCGCCCAGCGTCTCCTCGCCGGGCACGGCGGCTCCCTCCTCCTCTTCGACGAGATGGAGGACCTTCTCTCCGACCCGTTCTCCGCGTGGGGGCTCTTCGGCCCGTTCTCGCGCATGGCCCAGCGCAACACAGGCTCCAAGGTGTTCATGCACCGGCTCCTCAAGACGGCGCCGACCCCGACCCTCTGGACCATGAACAGCCCCCGCGGGGTGAGCGAGGCCATCCTTCGGCGGATGATGTTCGCGCTCGAGCTTCGCCGCCCGACGCCCCGGGTGCGGACCCGGATCTGGACGCGGGAGCTTGCGCGCCACGGCATCGAGGCTCCGGATGAAGACGTGCACGCGCTCGCCCGGGAGTTCGAAGCCACCCCCGGGGTGGGGGCCGGGGCGACCGCGGCCGCCGGGCTCGCGGGCGGGGGCATCGACACGGTGCGCCACGGGGTCCGGAGCCTCTCCCGGGTGCTCGGGTGCGAAAGGCCGCCGCAGGGTCCGCCGCCCAGGTTCGACCTCGGCCTCATCCAGGCCGATACCGATCCGGCCACCCTTGCCGAGTGTCTCGTGAGGCGGGACGCCGACCGGGGCTTCTCGCTCTGCCTCCAGGGTCCGCCCGGCACCGGCAAGAGCGCGTTCGCGCGCTACCTCGCCGAGCGCCTGGGGCTCGAGGTCCTCCAGAAGCGCACGTCCGACCTCCTCTCGCCCTGGGTCGGCGAGACCGAGCAGCAGATCGCGGCCGCGTTCGCCGAGGCCCGAGACGCGCAGGCATTCCTCATCTTCGACGAAGCGGACTCGCTGCTCGGCGATCGACGAAACGCGCACCGGAGCTGGGAGGTGAGCCAGGTCAACGAGATGCTGACCTGGATGGAGAGCCATCCCCTCCCCTTCGCCTGCACCACGAACTACGGCGAGCACCTCGACCCCGCCACCTTGCGGCGGTTCGTCTTCAAGGTGCGGCTCGACTACCTCACACCCGCGCAGATCGAGGAGGCGTTCCAGGCTTACTTCTTTCTCCCGGCCCCCGCCGGCGTCACGGACCTTGCCGCCCTCACGCCCGGGGACTTCGCGGTCGTGCACCGCAAGGCGGGGTTCCTGTGGAAACACGGCGAGCCCGAAGCACTCGCGGACATGCTTCGCGCCGAGTGCGACGCGAAGCCGGACCGGCGCCGCCCGATCGGGTTCCGGCCGTAGGGGCCGGGCGACCGGGCGCGACCGGTGCCGCCGCCCGCGGTTCCACCCCCGACGGGCGCCCGCTATCATGCGGACATGCCGGAGCAAATGAACAGAAGTTCCGCACGATGCGGTACGAACAAGTAGCGAACCTCGTGCGGCTCGCGGTCCGCCTCCAGGGGACGCTTGGCGGGCTGACCTTGGACGACATTCAGGCCCGCTTCTCCGTCAGCCGGAGCACCGCCGAGCGCATGCGGGACGCGGTCGCAGCGGCGTTCGGGCCTCTCGAACTCGTGGACTCGGACGACCGCAAGCACCGTTGGCGCCTGCGCTCGGACGCGGTTCGCCGGCTCGTCGCGGTCTCGCCCGAGGAGCTCGCGGAGCTCGAATCCGCCGCCTCGGCCCTCGAGCGGGCCGGACTCGAGGAGCGGGCGGCGACGCTCCGCGAGTTCGCGACGACGGTACGCGCGACCCTGCATACGGAATCGCTCGCCCGGATCGAGTCCGAGCTCGAGGCCCTCGTCCAGGCCGAGGGCCTCGCCATGCGCGCCGGGCCGAGAGCCCGGCTCGACACGGGGCTGCTCTCCAAGTTGCGAGAAGCGGTCACGACGTGCCGCGTGGTGGAGTTCCGGTACTTCGCCCAGGCGACCGGCCTCCATAGCCGCCAGCGAGTGAGACCGCTCGGGCTCCTCTACGGAAACCGCGCGTTCCTCGTCGCATCGAGCGACTGGCGCGAGGAACCGCGGCTCTGGCGGCTCGCGAACGTGAGCGAGCTTTGCATCAGCGACGAGACCTTCGAGCGGGATCCGGAATTCGACCTGGAGCGGTACGCGAAGCGCTCGTTCGGGACGTTCCAGGAGAAGCCCGTCGGGGTCGTCCTCCGCTTCGACGCCGCCGCGGCCCGCGACGCCTCGACGTTCATCTTCCACCCGGACCAGTCCACGGAGAGCAACGACGACGGCTCCCTCACCGTGCGCTTCGAGGCGGGCGGCATCGACGAGATGTGCTGGCACCTCTTCACCTGGGGCGAAAGCGTCACCATCGAAGAACCCCTCCGCCTTCGCCGGCGCCTCTCCGAGATGAGCGCGCGACTGGCGGCACATCACGGGGGACAGCTCGGCCGATGAACGAAACAGCCACTTCCGGCGGCGCGGCCAGCGTGCCCGCCCGCGCCGGGAGCTTCGGACAACGCGAGCGGAGGCGCCAGGCCGCGTTCCGCAAGGGGCTCACCACGCCGACCGATGCGGTCGGGCTGAAGCACGACTACCTGCTCGCGCTCGGCTGCGAGGAAGAGAACCTGTTTCCGACGCTCCGGGGCGAGCACGGTGCGCTCCGGTACTTCGCGGAGCGCAACATCAAGTGGTGGCAGGCGCGCGTGAGCGGTGACGCCTCCGACGGGAAGCGTCCGACCCGGAACATGGCAAGCTCGCAGATCGCGTGCGTGAACTTCCTGCTGCCCCTCGTCGGCATTCCCGGGGCGCTGACCGCGGTGCTCAAGGCCATTGACGGCGACGTTACCGGCGTCGTCGACATCGAACACGAGGGGACCTCCTCTCCGGTCGAGCTCGAGTGGATAGGCCTCGACCACGCTCTGGAGGGTGAGGGAGTCAAGACCCGCGGCGCGAACTCGACCAGCGTCGACGCCTTCATGGTGGCTGAGACGCCGGGCGGGCGCCGCCGCGCCTATCTAATGGAGTGGAAGTACGTCGAGGAATACCGGACCGAGGACAAGGGCCAGGGACCGCAGGGCGAGACACGACGGAAGAGATACGCCCACCTCTACGAGAAGTCCCCATCCTTCAACCGCAAGGTCCCCTTCGACGCGTGGCTCTTCGAGCCCTTCTACCAGATCCTCCGCCTCCGCCTCCTCGCCGACCGAATGGTCCGCAACCGCGAGCTCGGGGTTACCGAGGCCAAGGTCGTGGTCGTCGTGCCGGAGGGCAACCGCGCGTACCGCGATCGAGTCACTTCGCCCTGGTTTGCGAGGGGGTTTCCGTACCTTGCGCTCTCCGAGATCGTCAGAGAAGCGCTCGTCCAGCCCGACCGTGCGTATGCAACTGTGTCTCAGTTAGCGTTGGCAGGCGCTGTACGGTTACGGAGTGGAGACCATGTAGCATCTTGGAACGGCTACCACCGCGACCGCTACGGATGGTGACCCTGAGACTTTGCCCGGTCCGGAAACATGAACTCCTGGTCAGAGGTTAGAGATTATCGCGGGGGACGCCCCGATAGTACTCGTCCATGGACTCCTCTTGAGCCTCCCGTAGCGCCTCTTCTCCCGGAGAAAGCTCTTCATCAACTGGATCAAGTCCATCTTCGGGGGGCAACTCCTCGCGCTCAAGGCGGTCTTGCCTCTCCTGTTCGCGTCGGGCCTCATGCGCCGCTTCGGGATTCCAACGGCTCGGTGGGACTCCCATCAGGCTCTCCTTTCAGAAGCGATTCTCGACGACATACTACAGGCGGCTTAGGACGTTGGGAACCGATGGATTGTCGGGTCACCGCCAAGCATTCGATCCTAGCGATGGAGTCGACGATCCATTCTCATAGGCCCTTCCGACCAACCTTCCTACCGATTCGCGTACGGCACAGACTAAGGGCCAGTCCCCCCCAACCCGCAGCCCGCACTCGTCACCAGATACCCAGGAGAAGTCAATGCGATTTCTGACCGGCTCTGCAATTCAGACACAAGTGAAACGGATCTCACGGCGCCAAGGCGAAGTCAGGGCCGCCGTCGCATATTGGGGCGACGGTGCCACCGAACGCACCGGCCTGTCTGAAAAGAAGAATCCCAAACAAGTTCGGATCATCTGCGACCTGCTCAGCGGAGCCTGCAACCCTGGAGAGATGAGAGCTCTGATGGAACGCGGAATCCGTGTCAAGACACTCGATCGTCTCCATGCCAAGGTCTGGATAAACGGCAACGATGTCATCCTCGGCTCCGCAAATGCTTCGCGCAACGGACTTTCCGGCACCGGCGACGACGCCAGGGCCAATATCGAGGCGGTATTCCTGTCCGACGAACCGAGCCTTTCTCAAGAGATCGCGCGCTGGTTCGACGACCAATGGGGGACGGCCACCAGGATTGACGACCACATTCTCGCCTTGGCCGAGGACCTGTGGATGCGGCGTGCACGTTCCACCAAACGCGCCTTCACCTCGACACTCGTCGAGAAGCTTCGCAATCCAGACCCGTCGGATCGATTCTTCCTCCTTCGCCTGATCGCCTATCGCGAAAGTGACATAAGCGACGAAGCCGAACGGTATCTCGACAACGAGGGCAGACAGCAGTATTCGGCTGAAGAGTGGCAGGCATTCGGAGACGAGCAGCCCTGCTACGAGTTTCTGCTGACCGATCCCGAATGGGACTGTCCCCCCGGAACGGTACTCATGGACTTTACCTGCCAGACCGAACGAGGGCCATTTTCGTTCAACGGATTCTGGCAGATCAGGGACTGCCCCCCCGTGACCCTCGCCGACACACGGCTGATCCTCCTAACCAAACTTCCGCATTTCGATGGCTATTCGTTGTCCCGCTCAGAGGTACGGGAGATCGTCGGGCGGATCCAGGAACGCGTCGCCCAGCAAGCGAACCAACCCGGCTTCTTCGAGGACATTGACATGGATTTTCTCAAATTCTGGGACTCCGAACGCTCCGAGCTGAAGCAGCGCGTCATCGCCCGAGTGGTCGAAAACGCGCGGAAGATATGCCGTGCCGGAAAATTCGACCGAGATCTCACCCTCCGGGCAATTCAGCAATGCAAGGAAGAGGGACCTTGGCTCGCCGACTACACGCGGTATGTCGGTGGCAGCATATACCAGCACGGGAACCACCTGAAGCAGGAGATCAATCGAGAGATCGGGAGGCGCGTCCGAGTCGGCGTCGGCGCCAAGGTCGTCACCCGAAGCAACGGCAGGCCAGCCCAGGAGGACATCGCTGACGAGATCATTCAGAGCTATACGCCATTCGCAAGCTTCGATCCAGCGGCCGTAGTAGAACAGTAGTCCTGCATCGACCCCGCTTCTGCACCTGCACGATGCCGCCGAACGACACTGTCCTCGCACGAGCCAACTCACCGCGTTGCATGCAGGCGACGATCTCGGCCCCGATCCAGATCCTCACTCCTGCTCCGGTCAGTCTCCTCGCACAGGCGTGATAGGCGCCGTCCTGCTCGGGCACCCCGTCTTGACCCAAACCTGTGTCACTGCGTTGGCTTCGACGTACGGCGGCCCCCGTGGAGGCGGCCTCTCCTACGATGCGCGATGGCCTCACGCCAGCCTAAAGCAAACGTCCGCGACGCCAGGAGGCGGCTCCATGTTCGTTGTGACATCCGTCCCGACGGGGCATGCGACAATCCGCATCCCGTTCGCTCCAAAGGCCTCGCCATGCTCTCCTGCCCAAATGTCTCGCCGAGACTCTGGCACCGTCTCTCGCCCGTTCCGTCAACCTGAGGAACCACCATGTCCGCTGCCAAGCATGGCCTACCGACCTCGCTCACTCCGAGTCTCCTAGAGGAGATCCTGCGCTACGAGCCACGCCACTGGAGGTCGATCAAACCCAGGCTCGTGAGGAAGCGTCCGACGGTCTGGAAGGACATGAACCTCTCGGATGATGACTTCTACCAACGGCTACATGAACGCCTGAAGGATCCCTCGGACCGGGACGATTTCGATGCCGAGGGGAGACGGCACGAAACACGGAAGAGTCCCCGAAGCCTCTACCGGCGGATGATTCATTACTATTGGGACCAATTGGAAGACGAAGACTCTTTCCACGAACAGATAGCTGGCAGCTCGTCGCCTAGAGAACTCGTCGAGATCGTCTCGCGGTACGGCGACGAAGACAGACTGGCAAATATCGTCTGGCTGCACTTTGTGCAAGGTCTGATATCGGATGGTGAACTGTCGGAAATTGCCGAAGAGCATCCGGGGGTCCTCGAACGCCTCGCACCCTTGCTTGAGGGCCATGCCACGGAACCCGATGCGTCCAATAGCCGATGGAAGGCGTGCCTTTCGCGCATCAAGGCTGCGCTCGAACACTCTGATGAGAAGGAACCTGATTCGGGCGTTGTGGAGTTGCTGACCGATTGCGTCGCAGAGCTCGGGCAAATCCTCAGAGCAGCTCATCGGTCTTCCGAATTCCTGTCGTCGCTTAGGGATCTTGTCCGCGACTACACGAGCGTACTGTCGGGACGAGCTTCGCTGAAACCCCATGTTGACCGAATCGAACGAATTCCGTCCGCCGTCCGCGTCCCAGAAGATGCAGCGCAATACCTGAAGCAACTTGGTGATTCCGTTCGTTCACTCTCCGGGATAGACAGTGAAATGCGCACCAAGTCCGCGGCAATGGCCGAAGCGGACGCCGAAGCAATGGGTCAACTCGGCACGGAAATAGGTCTACTGTCCGCGACTCGAGAGGAGGCGTACACGACCATAGAGAGCCTATTTCTCCAGGTTATGCCCGACGACGATCTACATGCGGATGAGGAACCTCCGGACGACACATCCGATGCGTCATCGCTTCATGCGCACGAAGGCGAAGGAGACGGCAAGGGACCAAGTCCGGAGAGCGAACCGGCGGACGACCTCGGCGCCGGTTTCCGGAAAACCGATGGACGCGATGCATCGACCGACAGTCCGGATTGCTCCATGGAGGAGTCGGAAACATCTACGAAAACCGCCCCTACTGTCGAAGCCACGCAAGAGGCATCGGACAGTTCCGAGACCGTCTCGAATGAAGGTCCTGTGGTAACGAATTCAGCGTCCAACGAGAGAGACGCTCCCGTCGAAACAGCGGACTTGGCGCCCGCCTCGGAACCTTCGGACCGGACCGGCGTCTCCTCAAAAGCAACGGGCGAAGGCGAGTCTGCAATGCCAGCCGCGGATGTTCTCGATGCAATGCTCAGCTCGGGACGGTTCGCGCGCGCCTATTGGCTGACCCGCGGCGATCACACGCTGGGTGCTCCCGATCTCTTCGGCGCGCTCAGCGAGGGAGCGCGAATCGGGCCGGGGGAGTCGTGTCCGGGTGCCCTGATCCAGTTCTTCAGTGGCCTTGCCAGTCGAAATCGCTGGGACGAGGATGAACGGCTGCTTCTCGGCGCCTCGGTGCTCGGAGCGTGCCTCTTCGTAGATCCGCTCCCGCAGGACATCTATCTGCTGGCACGCGAATTGCCCCCGGAGGGCTCGCCGGTGGGAGACCTCATGCAGCAGGTTCGCGCGCTCTGTGTCCATCAGAACGCGAAGATCCGTCCAGAGGACTTGGGAGTCGAGTCGGCGGACGCGGCACAAGCTGCCCGGTTGGACCAACTTGCGAACGATGCCCAGAGCTTTCTTCATCGTGTTCCCCATATCCGGTTTCTATATGCACCTGCGGACTTCGCGATCCAGTTCCTCTATCGTGCGGGCTCGGAATGGCATCGACTCCACAGAATCGTTGCAGACGACCAGACCCAGCGATTGAACGAGGTGCAAGCTCTCGTCAAGGCCCTCAGTCCTGGCGAAGTCGTAGCGAACCTGCACACGGAAGACGAACTCAGTGTCCTCAAGCAGCCTCTCGAAGGCAGAGCGAGGGACAAGCTCGTCCGCCACCTCCATGACACACTCGCCCTCGCCAGAGAGTGGAGCCGTCTCGTCGCTGCAGCCGACAACGGCAGTCAGAGTAAGAATCGGACCCAGTCGGACGAACTTCTCGCCGCACTTGATAGGCTGTTGCCAGCGGCACGAAAGTCCCTCGTTCCGAGCAGGGGCCGGGGCGTGATCGACGCCGTCGATCTCGTGTTTGGGGACTTGGAGGTTCGACTCCAAGGCCGCGCGCCCGATGAACGTGCCCGTATCTCCGGCGACCTTCTCCTTCTGCCCAGTCTGCTTCTCGAAGACGATCTCGAACCGGCAGACGGTCACCTCGGCGATCTGCGGCGCTCAATCCTCGAAGCTGAACAGTCGGAACCGGACCCAAGCAAAATCCTGATCGAGTGCCTGGATCGCCAGGAATACCGCCGTGCCCGCGAGATTATCGAGACCCACCAGCTTGGTGACCGGGCGCAGGCCGAGTATCAGCGTGCGGTGAACGCAAAGCGGTCCTCGCTGAGAGCCGCAGCGGAAGAGTTGGAACTCCAGATCGAGGATGCATTCCTACTTGGCCAGCTTCGCGACGACACCGAGGCCAAGTCGTCGACGTCCGACCCGACCCGCGTCGCGCTTGAACGGAGTCAGCTCCTTGGCGTGGTTCGCGATGCGAGGGCAAGACTCAGCGAGTCTGCGGACTCGGACGCGGATGAACTGCGGATCATCTCTCTCCGGATTGACAAGGTCGCGGACGATACGAAGGAACTCACCACCAAGCGTCGCGAGCGGCTGCATCGCGAATTCGTGACCGTCATGGAACAGCTTCCCCCGACCGTGCGGGGCGAAGCGGACCGAAGTTATCTGCGAGAAGCGTTTGGCGACTTCATGAAGCACGACGACCACGTGGCAGCGTTCGATCTCCTCGACCGCGGTCGAAGGGCGGCGCAGGGGACGGCTGCGGTGGCGCGTGCATCCACGGGCAGCAGCGTGGAACTTGACCTTTTCCGAAAGCGTGCGGACGCGTATCGGGACGCGCTCACGAGGCGCGATTGGCCTTCGCGAGCAGAAAAGAGCATTCGCCAAGGGAACACCTTCGCGGACATTCCTTTCGCCAACATTGACCGCGCGCGCCGGGAGGAAGCTTCCAGCGCGTTGCGGACCTGGCATTCGGCGGCGGGGCTCCGGCTCCCCCGCGCTCGTCGCGACCTGGTCGCGTCGATGGACGAACTGCTGCGCTTCGTCGGGCTGCCGTTGGAGTCGGGTGGGGTCGAAGTAGCAGACGCCACCCAGGACGGCTTTGCCCACTTGCGCGCGACGCTTGCGAGGCCCGTGACCACCTCGCCTCTTCCCGCCTTTGGTTCAGCGTGCGGCAACCGCTACGAAATTGTCCTTGGCCAGACCCGCAAGGAGCCGGAACAATTCGAGGAGTACATCCGAGGGCGCAGACTTGGCGGCCATCCGGTCCTAGCGCTCCTCCTGCTCCCACAGACCTCGGCCTACCGAATTCGGTGGCAGCGTCACTTCGCCCGTGCCCGGCTTACGGTCCTTCCTCTCGATCTCGCCGTATTCCTCCACCTGTGCGGAGAGCGCAACCGTCTGCCCGTACTCTTCGAGCTGACCCTCCCCTTCACTTGGTCGCAACCCTATATCACCAAGGGTGAGAACGTCGCCAAGGAGATGTTCGTAGGGAGAAACGAGGAGACGGCGGCACTGATGGAGCGCGATGGAAGCTGCATCGTCTTCGGCGGACGCCAGCTTGGAAAGTCCGCGCTCCTTCGGCACGTGCATCGTGAGCATCACGACCCCGGAGGGTCGATCTACGTGGTCTATCTGGACGTTGACGATCTCGGCACCGACTCCCAGGGCCACGACGCGATGGTGGCGGCGTTCTGGAGGCGCGTGTACGACGAACTCGCGCGCTACGGCGCAGTTCCGGAACTGTCCCAGAAGGTTCTCGGAAACGACAAACGGCTCGTCGATGCAGTTGGAAACAGCATTTCGGCGCGTCTGTCCGAGAACACTGAGATGCACATCGTCCTGCTGCTGGACGAGACCGACGATCTGCTCGACCGCGACTCGACTCACGACTTCGCGCTGGTCCGGCGCCTCCGCGCGCTGATGGCCTCCAGCGGACGAAGATTCAAGGTCGTCTTCGCCGGTCTTCAGAGCGTCCAACGCTACTACAGCTGGAAGAATCACCCGTTCGCGCAGCTTGGGCGGGAACTCGTCGTGAACCCACTCCCTCCCGCTGCCGCGCAGGAGCTCATCATCAGGCCGTTGAGGGCGCTCGGTTTCGCGTTCGACAATACGAGGCTGGTGCTAAGAATTCTCTCCCAGACGAACTATCACCCGGGCCTCATCCAGATTTTCGGCTACCGGCTGCTGGACAGCCTCTTTGCCAAGTGGCAGCGCCAAGAGGGGGAAGGGCCAGTTCGCCAAATCTCTTCCGATGACCTTCTTGCGGTGGAGCGGGACCGTTCTGTCATGGACGACATTCGCAACCGCTTCGACTGGACGCTGGACCTCGACGACCGATACAAGGTCCTGACATACGCCCTCGTGCTCACGCCGGACCCGACCGCCCCTCGCCGCGAGTCCGAATTCATGGCGATCGGCGCCGACTGGTGGCCTGCCGTGTTCAAGACGATGGACACCCAGGGGCTTCGCGCCGTGCTCGACGAGATGGTCGGCCTCGGCGTGCTCCTCGGCGAACATGATGAAGCCGTCCGCACGTATCGACTCAGGAGTCCGAACCTTCTCAGGCTCCTGGGACCGCAGGACGCGATCGAAGTCGAGTTGCTGCGGATCATCGAGCGGGACCGGATCAGCCGTCCCAACCCCCGAAACTTCCATCCTCTCATCGATCAGAAGCCAGTGGCTTTCGGCCCCCTATCGATTGAACAGGAAGGGCAGCTCGACGGGTACCGGCGACCCTTCCAGCTGACCATCGTCAGTGGCAGCGAAGCGCTCGGACTGAGCGAAGTCGAGCGCCAGTTCGACAGGCTGGTCTCCGAGTCAAGAGAAGAAGGACGGAGTCGGACCTGGAGGAAGATTCCAGACCCCGAACCTTCTCCGGCGGACGCGTTCGTCAAGACGCTTCAGGGCGCGCTCAGGCCTCGGAGAAGACCCCATCGATACGCGGTCGTTAGGCTGGCCGACATCGAATACGATGGGGAGTATTCGGCGCTCTTCACTCGCTTGGTCAGGGAACTAGGCCAAGTCTGCACGAATGACTCCAGGGGGCATCTCATCGTGCTGCTCGATCCCTCGGACACTTGGCGGTGGTTTGGAGACAGGAATCGCGAACGCGTGCTCTCCCAGCCCAGGATCACCGGACTCGAGCTTCGCAGATGGAGCGATGGCGCCATCGCCAACGCGTTCGATCGGCTCGAGGCCCGGACCGGAAGCCAGCTTGCGGGTGGTGAAGTCTTCGAGTTGACCTCGGGATTTCACTCGCTTGTTGACCAAGGTCTCGCGCGCGTACGCCCAGGTTCGGTCGCCAACGCTGGATCCCTCGTCGAGCAGTGGAAGACGCTTTGCGGCGAGGCGCTTGCCGACGGCGGGGCCGACTCCGTTCTTCTGGCGCTTGGACTCCGAGGTACGGACCCGCAGCTCGAAACATGCATCTGGGAGGTGTTCCGGCTCCGGGAGACGCAGGACGGACGCCCCGTGCTCACGGAGACCAGTTTCGACCTTGCCGCCGAGGAACTGGGAGACGACGACCGGCAGTGGTTCGAGGCGAATGACGTTCGGGTCAGGGAGTGGATGCGCGCGATGGATCTCGCTCGTCCGCTGAGTGCACGCGGAGAAGGCGCCATGCTTATGGCCCCGTGGGTCCAAGCTGTGCTCAAGTCCGCCGGGGGCTGACGCCTTGCTCGTTCCGTCGAGCCTTCCAGGAATCCAGGGGCTCGCGGCAGAAGTGCTTGCCGGACTCCGGGAAGATTCCCTGGTGGTGGTCAGCGTTCCGTCCGGCGCCACGGGACAGCGCTGGCTCGGCTGGTTCCTCGAAGCCTTGCGCAGTCAGACTCGCGAACGCGGGGAGCCTCTCCCAATCGAACTCGGTTCGCTTGGGGGCTCGCTTTCCGATCCACTTTCAGCGCTCGCCGCCACCGTTCCGATGGAGGGAGTCCAAGGTCTGGACGACCTGCTGGCGTACATTCCGGACGATGGTGCCTTGATTGTCGTCGTCGACTGCGACGATGATCTCAGCCCCGAGTGGAAGAAGTTCTTCGACTCCGTCGCTCGCGCCTACGTTGGAGCCGATACCCATCGCCTCCGTCCATTGCTCGCGCTGATCGTTGGTTCCCGCGAGTACCCGCCAATCGTGCCGGATGTTGCATCTCGCGTCTTCGCCCTTTGGAACGTCGTCCGATGGGAAGAACTGCGACTGCTCGCTGCCGCAGTCTTACCTCAGGAGGAGAACGCCCTTACGCGCGCTTGGCGAGTGGCGTCGTACGCGGGTGCCGCGAACTGGGACCCGGAAACCTTGTTGCACCTTTGTCGCCAGTCTCCGAACCGGCTGGATCACGTGGTCGATCTAGCCGTCGCCGGCGCGAGTGATCACGACGAACCGGACTGGAATGCCGGAACCGTTCCGGAGCAGCGATGGCAGGTCCCCGCTACTTGCATAGGGCCTTGGTCGTCCGGGGAACTCTTCGGGCACACGGTGGAACGAGGCGCCGCCAGAGCCATGGGGGCCATGCGGAGGGAGACTGCGGAGACCTACGCTCGTGCCGCGATCTGGCGTGAACAACTCACAGGCCTCTTTCCCGTCATCGTCGAGCTGGGATTCGGCGTCACCTCGGTGCTTACGTCCCTGTTGGGGACCGATTGGCATCGGGAGGTTCCCGAGGAACGAAAGTTCACCGACGAGTATCTTCGTCTCGAACCCAAGGAAGTCATGGACATTCTTGAAACCCGCCGTTACGGACGAGTACCGCCGTCGATCTTGTCCCTCCTTGACCTACTGCGCCGAACCCGCAACGACCTGGCGCACATGTCTCCTGTTGATCTACCTCGAATTCGCCAGATCTCCCAAGCACATGATCTGGTCCAAAAGCGGTTCGGCAACCGCTGAGTAGTTCGGTCATCATCATCATTCTCGTGCCCCATTTTGAGGGGCAGCGACACCTCGATCAGCTTCTTACGATTCGTCCCCATCAACCCCGTCAGGGCGCCTGTTGCGACGAATCCGGATCGTGCCCCGGAGCAAGTTCGGGCGGCGCGGTCGGAACGACACCAAGTTGGATGGCCGGGACGGGCTGGACGACGTGCTGCTTGATGAAGGCACGCCCGGTATGGCTCTCGACGATCTTGACCGAAGGTGTCCCGGAGAACGTGTGGGTCGCCGCATGAAAGACGGAGAGGGCGAGATCCTGTAGCCGCTCGTCGTCCTCCAGCCGCGCAACCGTCAACCCCTGCGCTTCGACATCACTTCGTGAAATGTGTCTGCTGTGGCTCTTGAAGTTCTGGTGGCCGGCGAGCCAGTCGGAAACCGCCTCGGCTCGCTCCGAACCGTCACCCGATTCGCTGAACATGTATGTCTTTAGCCACGTCGTGACCAGCTCTCTCGACATTTCGAGTGCGGACTCGCATTGCACAAGCAGATCGGGTCCGTATTGGTTCAGCATCGGAAGCCATGCCGACAGCTTGGCCGGATCCGCGCACTCATGTTGCGCCCGGTCGAACTGATCCAGGACGGCCTGAGCGGGAACCGCCCTGACTCCCAACGCGGTCTGAAGCACGAGCTGGGGATCGGTGGGACCGAGAAATGAGTGCTTCCCAAGCGCAATCTCGTCGGCTGCGCAGGCAACCATCGTCGCCGCCGACATTGCAAGCTGCGGAACGATGACCCGAATGTGAGAAAAGCGCGAGCGAAGATACGAGACGACTGCTTCCGCCGCTTCCGGAGAGCCACCGGGGCTGTGGAGAATCAGGTCGAGGCCATCGCCTTCGAGGCCCTGGCTGACCTCCATGAACGCCTGCATGTCCTCATCGCCGATGGAGACCAGCCCGGGCGGCGCGTCCCGTTGCAGCCATCCCGAGGCGTAGAGGATGACGTTCCGCCCGGTATGTCGATGAAGCTCGACGAGGTACTTCCGGCGAACGCCGTCAAAGTCCGGCGGTTGTCTACTGGACAGCTCGGCGAGGATCTCGCTCCAGATGGGCATGTCGAGGCTTCCCTGCCCGCTGGCTCAGCCTGCCTTGGAAGAGTTGGTTGTCGTGACGTGACCGGGCGCCTTCGTAGCCGAACGGTATGCGTCCAGCCCCCGATCCTTCTCCTGCCACCCTCGATAGACGTCCATGACCTCGCGAACGCCTGGCCGGGCGAGCGCCGCCTCGAGCATCTCGGCGTGCTCCCGTTCGCGCCCGGAGCCCTCCCGCCTCCTGGTATCCCGCTTGGCCATCACGCGTCTCCTCCGATTGTCGCCATTGCTCTCACCTCATCGTTTCGCCGTCGATGGGGGGCCGCTGTCGGTGCGCCATCCACCAGAATCCCGGCCGGGATGAACGAATCCGCCGCGTTGAAGGCGGCCAGCATCTCGTTGCGGGTGATCGAGACGGTGCGCGCGTCCGCGCGGCGGCACTTGACCTCGATGAAGCGCAGTCATCCCGAAGCAGGTTCACGGATTTCGATGTCGTAGCCACGAATTTCGGATGATACATCGACCGGCTAGAGTCCGTGCGCTCGCTGGCGGTCCATGACCGCCTGCAACGCCTTGGCCTCGACATCCGCACGCGTGAGAGAGTCCGGCTGGCCGGCAACGCGTCGTCTCAGAACTGACGTCGCTATGATGGTCGCGACTTCCTCGCGAACGGTCGTCCACCACCTACCGACCGCCGCCCGAAGAGGCAGCAGAGACACCCGCTATCGGAGGCCTGGTTGATGGCGCAGCAGACGAGAAAGTGGAACCCGGGCGACGCGTCGAACATCTTCGTGCGCGTCATCCTCTCGGACGCCGACGCCCTGCTCGGCGGGCTCACGGACGAAGAATGGCAGGAGACTCTCGACTGGTTCGATGGACGTTGCGCCTACACGAACGAAGAGTTGCCGGAGGGCCGGGCCGAGCAGGATCACGCAGTCCCCATGAATCGCAAGCATTGCGGCCTGCACCTGTACGGCAATGTGCTCCCCGCGACCAGAGAGGCGAACCAGCGCAAGGCCGGCAAGCACTACCGTGACTTCGTCGACGATTCGGATCGGCTCGAACGCATTGAAGCCTTCGTCCGGGAATCGGGGTACTGGGACAAGGTGTCCGTCTTCGGGGACCTTCAGCACTACTGCGAGGCCCAGTACCGGTCCGTTGACGCCCTTTGCCGCGTCAACCGCCAGTACCTCGAGAATCTGACGCGAGAAGCACTGGAAGGGGATGCCGAAGCCGACCCGGAGCCTGCGGAGCCAGCTCCCCTGTCCAGGTCCAACGCGGAGACGCTGCCGATCACCCTGGACCCTCCGTCGCCGGATGCGTCCCGGGATGCGTTGCTGCGCGAGCGTCGGGCATGGATCGTCGAGATCCACCGCGATGGAAGGAGGGTCGAGCGGCTCTGGGACGCGCGGAACATGTCGCGGTCGTCGAACGTCATCAGCAACCTGCGAAGTCGCCCGCGATACCGGAGTAATGCGTGGAAGCGACTCGGCATCCAGTCACTCGTCGTTTCCATCAAACGACATTGACGGCACCGACCGTCGTTGTCGCACCGCAACCTTGCACCCCCCCGCCGTCGTGAGCCCCCGACGTCCGCAGATACCGCGAGGACCGCGGCAAGGGCGGAGAGAAACCAAGCCAGGGGGTGGCTTACGGACCTGCTGAGGCGAATCATCAAGGGATTGGAGTAATGGATCCTCCCGCCCGGTCGTGGACACGGCCCGACCGGCTGGTTTCTCGCCTCGAAGTTCAGATTCTCATGGAACCTCGGCCGCGCCGATAGTGAGCGTGCCCGTCCGCGATGAACGGGACTTCCGGATGTTGATCTGAACGTCGCGCCCCAGGGCGGTCAGGAGTCGTAGCAGGCGTTCGACCGAATAGTCGCGAAAGTTCCCTCGAAGGAGTCGCGAGACATCGGGCTGCGACAGCCCGAGCAGCTTCGCCGCCTCGACCTGCTTCAGCCCACGCCCACGAATGATGTCATCGATGCGGGTGACGAGCTCCGCCTTCAGCAGGTACGTCTCGGGATCGGGATGACCAAGATCCTTGAACACGTTGCCGCTGCCGCGCTCAACCTTCGCACTTCTGTTGTCCATCGACCTACTCCTCCGCCCAAGAGACCTCCATGATCGAGTGTCCGGGGATCCGCCCGTTCACCGTCGCCGCCCACGCCGTGGACCGACTTCCGCCAGATGGTCAAGCCGCGTGGTGATCTCGTGTGGGGGCAGGAACACCGTCTCGTCCGACTGCCACGCCTTGAGCGCCCGACTCAGAAGCGATCTGCTGCAAACCTCCGCGGCCTCAAGCTCGTCGACCACCCAGAGCACGCCGTGTACCCGAAGTCCGTTTTTCTCGGCAACCCTGCGCAGCAGAGCGTCGCCCGTGAGCAGGATCCCAGGATAGACCCGGGCGGTGACCAGACAGAAGCAGTCGTTGGCAGAGAGTCCCGGATGACGCTCCCTGACTGCGAGCGCCTGACCGAACTCCTCCATCGTCAGGTCGTGCGTAATCATGTCGGCCTCGTCGAGCGCCCGCCATTCGGCCTCCGAAAGGTTGAGAACTTCGGAGACCCGCACGGGCAACGGAATCACGAATCGATAGGGCAGATCGCAAACGACGCCCAGCAACCCCCCCTTGCGGAGGTCAATCAGGCACGAGGCGTCGTTGACGATGGCGCAGGTCACTGGATGGCGGGTCCGCTGATCTGTCGCTCGACGGATTCGAGGGACTGGTTGAGAAGCTCGGCCGCACGCACGGGCGAGATCAGCTCCTCGCCCACCGCGCGCAAGACGAGCCGCTTGAAGCGACGAGGCTTCTCGAAGGCCGCGAACCCATGGTCGGGGCGGATCGGCTCCGGCTCCGACCTGCGCCAGGACCGGGCGAAGGTCGCGAAGGCGTGCTTCACCGAGCCTTGAGGCAACGCACCCACCTGCCCGAGACGCATCAGCAAGGCCGCGGCCGACACGCCGTATATAT
>JAJDXW010000095.1 GCA_022823045.1 Gammaproteobacteria bacterium | reverse complement strand
CGTCGGAGGCCCACGGCGGCAGGGCCGGGGTCGACGGGAGGTCAAGCGGCTGCACGGCGTCCTTAGCCCGCATATCTCACCAACTTCCTGCTGCGGACGCGGATGTGCTCGCTGTGACAAGGCGTACTCCCTCAAGCCGCTTCACCGTAGTGTCGACTACGCCTTCAGCGTCTTTCGGTCCGTGCGCCTTGTCACAGCGGCATCTCCGCGCCCTCGCGACGAAAGTTGGTGAGATATGCGGGCTAGATGGACGAGCGGTCCCGGCTTCGCCTCCGGGACCGGAGCCCGCGCGGGAGATCAGAGCGTCGCCATCTCCCGGGCGCGGTGACAGGAGACGGCGCGTCCCGCGTCGTGCCATTCCACGGCGGGGTAGAGGTCCTCGCACCGTGACTCCGCCCACGGGCAGCGCCCGTGCAGGTGGCAGCCGCTCGGGAGGTTGATGGGGCTCGGGATCTCCCCTTCCAGGGTGAATCGGGGGAGGTCCACTTCGGGGTCCGGATAGAGGACCGAGGACAGGAGCGCACGGCTGTAGGGATGGAGCGGGCGCTCGAAGATCGCCTCGGTCTCCCCGGTCTCCACGATCTTCCCGAGGTACATGATCGCCACCCGGTCGCAGACGCGCCGCACCGCGGTGAGGTCATGGCTGATGAAGAGATAGGAGACCCCGAGGTCCGCCCGCAGGTCGGAGAGCAGGTCGAGGACCTCGGCCCGCACCGAGACGTCGAGGGCCGAGGTCGGCTCGTCCAGCACCACGAGGTCCGGCCGAGTCGCGAGCGCCCGGGCAATGCCGATCCGCTGCTGCTGCCCGGCGCTGAACTGGTGGGGATAGCGGTACATCGCGCCCGATCCGAGGCGCACGAGGTCGAGGATCTCGGCGACCCGCTCCTCGCGTTCCGCGGGACCGATCGCGCCGGCGCGCTTCAGGGGCTCCTCCACGATCGCGCCGATCCGCATCCTCGGGCTCAACGAATCGTAGGGCTCCTGGAACACCATCTGGATGCGGGGCCGGAGGGCCCGGAACGATCGCGGATCCATCGCGAGCACGTCCCTCCCGTCGAACCGGATCGCGCCCGCGGTCGGCTCGATGAGACGAAGGATGCAGCGCCCGGTGGTCGTCTTCCCCGATCCGCTCTCCCCCACCAGGGCGAGGGCTTCGCCCGCCCCGATCTCGAACGACACGTCGTTGACGGCCTGGACCTTGTGGCGCCGGTCCATCGGAAAGTGCTTGACCAGCCCGTCGACCGCGAGGATGGGCTTCGACATCAGACCGCGACCTCGCCGTTCGCGATCGCCGCCGCCCTCAGGCAACGAACCCAGCGGCCTGATGCCGGCTCGGCCGGGTCCGGGACCGACGCTGCGCACGCGGGCTCCGCGAGGGGGCAGCGCGGCGCGTAGGCGCAGCCCTCGAGCGCGGGGGGAAGCAGCGCCGTCGCCTCGGACCGGCCAACCGCCTGGTCCCGGGCGGCGGCCGCGGCGCGCAGCAGCCGCGCGCTGTAGGGATGGAGCGGCTGGCGAAAGAACGTCTCCACCTCCGCCCGCTCGACGATCCGGCCCGCGTACATGACCGCGACGTCCCGGCAGTAGTGGGCCACGACCCCGAGATCGCGCGAGACGATGAGCCCCGCGACTCCCCGCTCGCGGACGAGCCCGCGGATGAGGTCGAGGATCTGGCGCGAGATCGTCACGTCGAGTCCCGCCGTCGGCTCGTCGATGAGGAGGATCTTCGAATCGTGGGCGAGGGCCATCGCGATGATGATCCGCTGGCACATCCCCCCGCTCATCTCGTGCGGATAGCCGGCAAGGCGAAGCTCGGGGTCCGGGATCCCGACCATGCCGAGGAGCTCGACCGCACGCGCCATCGCCGCCTCCTTGCTCGTGTCGGAGTGGGCGCGGATGACCTTGGCGATCTGGTCGCCGATCGTCGTCAGGGGATTCAAGTGCTTGCGCGGCTCCGGAGTGGTGAGGGCGATGTCGCGTCCCCGGATGCGCTCGAGCTCCGCTTCGCCGTGCTCGAGGAGGTTCGCCCCCTCGTACTCGATCCGCCCGTTGTCGATTGCGAACGGCGCATCGAGGAGGCCGAGGACCGCCCGCACGAGCACCGTCTTGCCGGAGCCCGACTCGCCCACGACCCCGATGGTCTGCCCCGGCTCGAGGTCCAGGGAGATGCCGTGCAGGATCTCCGTCCGGCCGCGGTCGGTCGCGAACGACACGTGCAGGTCGTCGATGGCGAGGAGAGCCGGCATCCGCCCCAGTCCGATCTAGACCCGCTTGGTCGGGTCGAGGAATTCCTTCAACCCGTCGCCGACGAGGGCATAGCCGAGGATGGAGACGCCGAGCGCGATGCCCGGGAAGAGGGCCGTCCACCACTGGCCGGTCATCATGTTGGGGGCCCCGATCGCGATCATCGAGCCCCACTCCGGGGTGGGGACGGGCACGCCGGCGCCGACGAAGCTGAGCCCCGACGTGAGCAGGATGGAGAACCCGATGGTCGGGGAGATGTTGGCCACGGGCGGGGTCAGCGCGTTCGGCAGCACGTGGAAGAAGGCGATCCGCCACTCCGAGTTGCCGGCGCACCGCGCCGCCTCGATGAACGGGCGCTCGCGCACCTGGAGCACCGCGCCGCGCGTGATGCGAAGGAAGAAGGGGATGTTGAGGAACGCAAGCGCCGCGATGACATTGACCGCCCCCGGCCCGCGGAACCCGACGAGGGCGAGCGCGAAGATGAAGACCGGGAACGCCTGCACGATGTCCGCGGCCCGCATGATCCCCTCGCTCGCGTAGCGGGCGAGGCGGCGCCCGCCGCCCCCGAAGAACCCCGAGATGACGCCGAGGAGCACCCCGAACACGAAGGCGATGCCGGTCGAGACGAGCGCGATGGTGAGGTCGATGCGAGGCGCCGCGATGACCCGGGAGAAGATGTCCATGTTCGAGACGTCGGTGCCGAAGGGGTGCCGCAGCGAGGGGGGCTGCAGGGGATCGCCGGGAAGCGCGGTCTCCGTCGGATAGGGGCCGATGTAGGGCCCGACCGCGGCGAGGAACACGGTGAGCCCGACGATCACGAGCCCGGCGAGAAAGGCGGGGCGCTGGCCGACGAAACGGGCGAAGGCGTACCAGCCGCCCGTCCGCGGTTCGTCCGCGACGGTGGCGAGCGCCACCCTCGCGGGCGATGTCGCCGGCGCGGACTCGCTCATCCCCAGGGTGCCCCGCTCATCGGTGAGGTGCCTCGGCCCGTCTCATCGCTGTGGTGCTTCCCGGGTCATGCATGCGCTCCTGCTCTCCTGCGCTCATCGCTCACTTGATCCGCGGGTCGACGACGAAGTAGGCGAGATCGACGACGAGAAAGACGAGCATGGTGAACACCGCCGACAGCAGAACGACCCCCTGCAGGGCCGCGTAATCCGAGTTCACCACCGACTGCACCGCGTACTGGCCGAGCCCGCCCCACGCGAACACCGTCTCCACCAGGACGGCGCCCCCGAGGAGGAACCAGGCGAGGATGCCGGTCACCGTGATGACCGGCGGCATCGCGTTGCGCAGGGCGTACCGCCATTGCATGATCCGCGGGAGTCCCGCCGCACGGGCATAGACGACGAACTCCGAGCCGAGCATGTCCTCCATCGCCGAACGCGCGTTCTTGAGCACGAGCGGCATGTAGATGAAGACGAGGGTGAGCACCGGCAGGAAGAGATGCGACGCGGACGAGAAGAACGCGGCCCAGTTCGCGGTCAGCAGGGCGTCGACGGTGTACATGCCGGTGATCGTCTCGGGGGTGGACACCATGAGGTCGATCCGCCCGATCGGGCCCGGCAGCAGGCCGAGGTGGAAGAAGAAGAGGAAGATCGCGATGAGGGCGAACCAGAAGTCCGGGAGCGCCCCGGCCAGCATCCCGTAGAGGAATACCGCCCGGTTGATGAGGCCCCGCTTCCGGATCGCGGTGTAGACGCCGAGCGGCACCCCGATGAGGACCGAGAAGACCACCGCATACGCGATGAGCTCCATCGTCGCCGGCAAGCGCTGCCGCACGTCGGTCATCACCGGCTGCGAAGTGCGAAGGGACATGCCGAAGTCCCCCCGGACCACGCGCTCGATGTAGCGTGCGTACTGGACGTGGATCGGCTGGTCGAGCCCGAGCTGGCGGCGCACCTCCTCGACCCGTTCCTTGGTCGCGAACGGCCCGGTGTAGAGAAACGTCGGCTCGCCCGGCACCTGGCGGACGAGGAAGAACACGATGAGCGACACGAGCAGGAGCTGCACGGGGAGCAGCAACAGGCGCCGCGCAATGTACCGGGCGAACCGCATGCTATCGGGGGACGCGTTCGGAAGAGCGCCGCGCGGGCAGGCCTCGACCTCCGGGTCCGGACCCCGCCGCGCCTCCGCGCGGCGGGGTCCGTTCGCGACCTTGCGACCGGACCGGCCTCAGCTCACTTGTAGAGCCGGTCAAAGTGGATGTTGTTGTCGGGGTACCACGAGAACCCCTTCCACTCCGCCTTCAGCGCCTCGCGCCAGCCGGGATTGACGAGGAAGATCCACGGCACGGTCTCCGCCACCCGCTCCTGGATGCGCATGTCCATCGCCAGGCGCTCCGGCCCGAAGTCGGTGACGAACATCTTCTCCGTCAGCTCGTTCAGCTCCGGGTCGTCGTTCTGCACCGCG
>JAJDXW010000159.1 GCA_022823045.1 Gammaproteobacteria bacterium | reverse complement strand
GCCCTCGAAATCGACGGTGAGGTCGTCGCCGTGCACGGTGATGCAGCAGGAGAACCGGATCGGATCCGGATCGATCCCGTCGTCGTCGATCCAGTCGGTGAACCGGTAGCTTCCGTCCGGCAGCTTCGCGATCTCGGAGCGCGTGAACCGCTCCGTGTAGTCCAGCAGCTCCTGGCACCACGCTTCGAACGGACCCTTGCCGTACTTTCCGATGAGATCGAGGAGCTGCCGCTCCCCGATGGCGCAGGCGGCGACCTCGGAGCGGATGTCGCCGATCACGATGTCCGGCACCCGGACGTTGCGCTCGATAATCCGGAAAATCGCCTCCACCGGCTCGCCGGAATCGTAGAGACGTACCGGGGGAAGGCGAAGTCCCTCCTGGTAGATCTCGGTCGAATCGCTCGCGTTGCCGCCCGCGACCCGGCCGCCGATGTCCGTCTGGTGGGCGAGCGCCGCCGCGTAGCCGACGAGGTCGCCGTCCATGAAGACCGGCTTGACGCACACCACGTCGGGAAGGTGCGTGCTCCCGTCCCAGGGGTCGTTCATCACGTAGACGTCGCCCTCGCGCATGTCGCCGCGGAAGGCCCGCTCGGCCGCCTCGATGGCAAACGGCATGGCGCCCATGTGGAGCGGAAGGCAGGTGCCCTGGGCGATCAGCTCGCCATCGGCGTTGAAGAGCGCGGTCGAGAAGTCGAGCGCCTCCTTGACCACGAACGACCGGGCGGTCCGCGCCACCGTGTTGGCCATCTCGTCGGCGATCGCGGCGAGCGCGTTCTTGATGATGTCGAGGGTGAACGGGTCGTGCGCCGCCTCCGGCGCCGCGACCTTGATCGCTTCCATATTCCGTCTCCGATGCGTCGTGTCCTGTCCGGGTTCGCTAATCCGGTCCGACGTCGACGGCGAGGGCGTCCCACCCGATTCGCCGGATACGGCAGCCGGGCGGCACCACCGTCGTGCTGTCGTACTCCTCGACGATGACCGGACCGTCGATCCACGATTCGCCGACCGCGGCCCGGTCGATTATCGGGGTTTCCACCCGGCCCGCCGCCGGTCCGAAGTAGACGCTTCGGCGGCGCCGGCCCTCGCCCGCCGGCCCTTCGCCGCCCTCGACCACGGAAAGGGTCTCGGGCACCCGGGCCTCGGCGGAGAGCCCGCGCGCGATCAGGCGAACGTTGACGACCTCCACGATCTCGTCGTCGGATCGGTAGCCGTAGGTCCGTTCGTGCTCCTCCCCGAAGATGTCGGCGAGGCGCCACGGCTCGTCGAGCGCCGCCGCCGCGCTCACCGTGAGGTTGGTGTTCTCGCCGCGGTAGCGCATGTCCGCCTGACGCTCGAACACGGTCATGTCCGGCCCGTAGCCCTCGACGGACAGCGCGGCGGAACCCTCGTCCTCGAGCGCCTTGAAGACCGAAGCGAAATCCTCCGGCGACACGTCGGCGAGGTCGCGCTTGAAGGTTCTCACCAGGTGGTGCTCGGTCGGAGGGAACAGGAGCCCGAGCGCGCTGAAGACGCCGGCGACGGGGGGGACGAGGATCGTCGAGATGTCGAGCGAGCGGGCCAGGGTCGCGGCGTGGACCGGACCGTTTCCGCCGAACACCATCAGGGCGAACTGCCGCGGGTCGCGCCCGCGCTCGCTCGAGACCGCGCGCAACGCCCGCGCCATCGCCGCATTGGCCACGCGATGGATGCCGAAGGCCGCGTCATCGACGGATACGCCCATGGGTTCGGCCACCTGCTTGCCGACCGCTTCCACCGACAGCTCGGAGCGGATCGCGAGCTCGCCCCCGACGAGCTGGGTAGGGCTGATGAAGCCGAGCGCGACGTTGGCGTCGGTCACCGTCGCCACCGTGCCGCCCTGGTCGTAGCACACCGGCCCCGGCCTGGCGCCCGCGCTCTCCGGCCCGGCGACGAGTGCGCCCCCCGCGTCGATGCGAACGAGAGAGCCGCCCCCCGCGCCGACCTCGGCGATGTCGATGGCCGGAACGCTCACGTGGTAGCCGCCTCCCTTCAGGAACCGCGCCCCGAAGTTGATCCCCGCCCCGACGTCGAGGTCCGCGACCCGGTCGTAGCGGCCGCCCTCGATCATCGCCGCCTTGGCCGTCGTCCCGCCCATGTCGAAGGTGAGGACGTTCTCGTAGCCGAGCTTGGCCGCGATCTCCGCCGCCCCGACGACGCCCGCCGAGGGCCCCGACTCGATGATGTTGACCGGCCGCGCCGCGGCCGCGTCGACGCCCATCGCCCCTCCGTTCGACTGCATGATCCGCAAGGGTCCGGCGATCTCGAGCCGGCGAAGGACCCGCTCGAGGGATCGGAGATAGGTCCCGACGACCGGCAGGATGTACGCGTTCACCACCGTGGTGCTGGTTCGCTCGTACTCCTTGAGCTCCGGGTTGACCTCGCTCGAGAGGCAGAGCGGCACGTCGATGCCCCGCTCCCGGATTATTGCCGCGATGCGCCGTTCGTGCACGTCGTTGGCGTAGCTGTTGATGAGGGCGACGGCGATGGACTGCACGCCGTTCGTGAGAAGCCGGTCGAGCGCGGCGTGCACGCTCGCCTCGTCGAGCGGCTCGAGGATCCGGCCGGTATGGTCGATCCGCTCCGCGACCTCCACCCGGTCGACCCGGGCCGCGAGCGCCTCTGGCTTCTGCCACTTGAGGTCGTAGAGGCGGGGCATGCGAAGGCGCCGGATCTCGAGGATGTCGCGGAAGCCGGATGTGGTGACGAGGCCGGTCCTGACGCCCCGCTTCTCGAGGATCGCGTTCGTG
Organism: Gammaproteobacteria bacterium; assembly: GCA_022823045.1. GTDB lineage: Bacteria > Pseudomonadota > Gammaproteobacteria > HK1 > HK1 > JAJDXW01. Next base: position 6,944 of record JAJDXW010000159.1, on the reverse strand, counting down.
GCGACGGTCGTGCCGTGAATGACCTCCTCGACCTCGTCGCCGGGGATCCCGATCCGCGGCAACGCGACCTCGAGGCTCTCGGCGATGCTGCGGCTGTAATCGTCCGGGGTCGACGGAACCTTGACGGTGAGGGCATGGCCCCCCGCCCCCAACAGGACGAGATCGGTGAAGGTGCCGCCGATGTCGATGCCCACGCGATAGCTCAAATTCTTCCTCCCGACTCCACCTGGCCGCCGTGCACGCCACCGGCACGCGTTCACCGGGCAGGAATGCTGGAGCAATTGCCGACCGCCTGCAAATCGCCCCGCCGGGCCCGATTCCGCACCCGAGCGCGCCGGGCCGCCCCGCCGGGCGGGGGTCCGCTACGAAACGGCAGCAGCGAGCGCGGCCGCCACCCGGCAGCAGGAACCCGGATCGAGGTGCGGGCCGACGGGAAGCGAAAGCAGGGTGTCGCCGAGACCGTCGGCGACCGGAAACGGCCGCCGCGCCGCCGGCATCTCCCGGTAGATCGGCTGGCGGTGGTGCGGCGGGGTGACCGTGGTCGTAGAGGGGGATCGTCATGGATCCTCCGGCCAGGCCGTTCAGGGGTCGGCTCTCCCGACCGCGATTCCCGTGAGGTGTGGATTCGGGGTCCGGCGGCCGGCACGAGACGCGCACCGCGAACCTGAACGACGAGATTGACTTACGACAGATATGTCGTACACCGATGCACGGCGACGCCCCTCGGTAGTCCCATCTCGTCCGACCGGCAGTTCGACGCCGACAGACGGGGATTCCGGATTCACCGGGTCAGCCGGCAACCGTCTCGCGCTGGACGGCGTGGCAGGCGACGCCGTCGAGGAGGAGCGGGACCTCCTGGCGGCAGCGGTCGAAGGCGAGGGGGCAGCGCGGGTGGAAGGCGCAGCCGGGGGGCGGGTCGATGGGGCTCGGGATCTCGCCCGCGATTTCCGCGTCGGGCCGTCCCCTCGTCGACACGTCGGGGACCGCCTCGAGCAGCATCTGCGTGTAGGGATGACGGGGGCGGAGAAAGAGCTCGCGGGTGTTGCCGATCTCGACGATCCGCCCGAGGTACATGACCGCGATGCGGTCGGCCATGTGCCGGACGACCGCGAGATCGTGGCTGATGAGCAGGTAGGTGAGATCGAAGCGATCCTGGAGGTCGCGCATCAGGTTGAGGATCTGGGCCTGCACGGAGACGTCGAGGGCCGAGGTCGGCTCGTCGCAGACGATGAGCTCCGCACTCGAGGCGAGGGCGCGGGCAATCGCCACCCGCTGGCGTTGGCCGCCCGAGAACTCGTGCGGGAATCGGAAGCGATCTCCGGCATGCAGCCCGACGAGGTCGAGCAGCTCGTCGACCCGCTCCGCGACCGCTTCGTTCGAGTGGACGAGACCGAAGGCGCGGATCGGCTCGGCGATGATGCGCTCGATCCGCCAGCGCGGGTTGAGGCTTGCGTAGGGGTCCTGGAACACCATGTGGATCCGGCGCCGGAGCCGCTGCAGCTCCGCCGCGCTGTCGGGATCGGTGAACGAGACTCCGTCGATCCGGACCCGGCCCGCGGACGGGGAAAGAAGGCCGACCACCATGCGTGCGACCGTGGTCTTGCCGGAGCCGGACTCGCCCACGAGTCCGAATGTCCGTGCACGCTCGATCGCGAACGTCACGTCGTCGACCGCCTTGAGGTAGCGCCGCGGCTCGCCGGCGAGGGCGCGGGTAAGCCACGGGCGCGAGACGTCGAAGTCCCGGCTGACCCCCATCACCTCGACCGCCGGCGTCCCGTTCACGTCCCCGCTCCACGGGCGCCGTCCTGGTAGAGATGGCAGGCGACCTCGCGGCCGGCCCTCGCGACAAACGGCGGCCGGCGCCTCGCGCACGGCTCGAACGCCTGCGGACACCGGGGGTGGAAGGCGCAGCCGACCGGGATCGTGGACAGCCGAGGCATCGCGCCCGGGATCTGGACGAGCCGGCGCGCGTCCTGGTCGAGCGAAGGAATCGCCCCCATCAGACCCGCCGCATACGGATGAAGCGGCCGGTCGATGAGGTCCGATACGGGGCCGATCTCCGCAAGCCTTCCCGCGTACATCACCGCGACCCGGTCCGCGGTGTTCGCGACCACCCCCATGTCGTGGGTCACGAGCATCACCGCCGTCCCCCGGTCGCGGCAGAGCCGCTTGATGAGGGCGAGGATCTGGGCCTGCACGGAGACGTCGAGGGCCGTCGTCGGCTCGTCGGCGATGACGAGCTCGGGCTCCGCCGCGAGCGCGAGGGCGATGACCACCCTCTGGCGCATTCCTCCCGAGAACTCGTGCGGATACGCTCCGAATCGATCCTCGGCGGCGGGAATGCCGACCTCGACGAGCAGCGCCAGCGCCCTCCTCCGCGCCTCGCCGGCGGTGAGGTCGAGATGCGAGCGCATCGTCTCGACAATCTGGTCGCCGATACTGAAGAGCGGGTTGAGGCTGGTCAGGGGGTCCTGGAAGATCATCCCGATGCGACGCCCCCGGACCGCCCGCATCGCTTCCTCGGACAGCCCGTCGATGCGCTCGCCTGCGAGCCGGATCTCGCCGCCCGCAATGCGCCCCGGCGGGTCGACAAGACCGATAATCGCGGCCCCGGTGACCGACTTTCCGGCCCCGGACTCCCCGACGACGCCGAGAACCTCGCCCCGCCCGATATCGAACGACACCCCGTCGATGGCGGTCAGCACGTCGCGCCGCAGGGCAAACTCGACACGCAGGTCGCGGATCGAGAGAACGGGCGCCCCCGGGTGGGTTGGTGAGGCGGCAACGGCCGTCACGCTCCGCTCTCCGGCATCCGGAATCGGGGCACACGGAGGCGCGGTCTCGGCGGACTCGCGACGCGGGCGCGGCCAACCGGCAATCGAAGGCTCATGAATTACAATCTGGCGAGGCTGCGCTGCAGACCGACGAGACAGGTCCGAAGCGACCGGAGCACATGTGAGCTCCGGCGCGCCGTATCGGCAACAGCCTCGTACCCTTCGTTCAGCAAACCGCTTTGCAAACTTGACTCAATCTGTGCATCTGCGGGGCGTTCAAGGAGTCTAGCAAATGGTTGACGGAACGGACCGGACAGTGCCCGGACGACTGGCCGGAAAGGTCGCGGTGATCACCGGCGGCGCGTCGGGCATCGGCCTTGCGAGCCTGCGGCTCTTCGCCCGCGAGGGGGCGGATCTCGTGATGGTGGATCGCGACGTCGCGAAGCTTCCGGACGCGGACCGCGAGGGCGCCGGTAAGCCGCCCCTCCTTCTCGAGGGCGACGTCGGCGACGAGGCGACGGTGGAGCGCCACGCCGCGGCCGTCGCCGAGCGCTTCGGCGGGTTCGACGTCCTTCTCGCGGGGGCGGGCTGGTCGTGCCGCAAGAGCGTCCCCGACACCGAGCTCGCCGAGTGGGAAGGGGTGCTCAACACCAACCTCACCGGGAGCTTCCTCTGGAGCCGGGCCGCGATCCGCTCCATGCGCGGGCGCGCCGGCGGCTCCATCGTCCTCATCGCCTCCCAGCTCGCGTTCGCGGGCGGGCGCCGCAACGCCGCCTACCTCGCGTCCAAGGGGGCGGTCGCCTCACTCGCGCGCACGATGGCCGTCGACCACGCGCCGGAAGGGATCCGCGTCAACGCGATCGTCCCCGGCGCCATCCGCACCCCGCTCCTCGAGTCGGGATTCGCCCGCGCGGAGGACCCCGTCGCGGCCCGGGCATGGTCCGTCTCGCGCCACCCCCTCGGGCGCCTCGGCGAAGCCGAGGAGGTGGCGAACGCCGCGCTCTTCCTCGCGAGCGACGAGTCCTCGTTCACCACCGGCTCCTGCCTGATGGTGGACGGAGGCTGGCTCGCGGGCTGAGCGGCCGGCCCCCGACCCCCACAAACCCGGAGGAAGCACATGTCCCCGTCGGACGCCTTCGCCCAGGTCTCGGTGCCAACCGTCGTCTCGACGCTGTGGCGGAAGGGGTTTCGCAACCCCCTCCTCCGCGGCCCGCGCCCCCTCAACCCCACCTCGGTCCGGTTTGTCGGGCGGGCGGTGACGGTCCGGACCATCGCGGTGCGCGAGGATCTCCTGGAGGCGCAGCAGCGCGGGGAGCGCCCGAACCTCCAGGCCGAAGCGGTGGCCCGGGTCGGCGCCGGCGACGTGCTCGTCGTCGGCATGGGAGGCGAGAACCGGACCGCGTTCATGGGCGACATCATGACCACCCACCTCCTCGCGAAGGGCGCGGCGGGCGCGGTGCTCGACGGGGGGGTATCCGACGCGGCCGCGATCTCGGAGATTCCTTTCCCGGTCTTCTGCACCGGCAATGCGGCGACCCCCCTCACCTCCCACCGGCTCGTCGTCGAGATCGACTGCCCGATCGACTGCGCCGGGGTGCCGGTCCTCCCCGGCGACGTCATCATGGGCGACGCCAACGGGGTCGTCGCGATCCCCGCCCACCTCGCGTCGGAACTCGCGGAGACCTGCGCCGAACGCGAGCTCCTGGAGGAGTTCGTGATCGAGCGGGTTCGCGCCGGCGCGCCGCTCGAGGGCACCTACCCCCCCGACGAAGCCACGCTCGCCGCCTTCCGCGACTGGCGCTCCGACGCCGGACGCTGAGCGTCGCCTCCCGGCGCGGTCCGCGTGCGGGCCGGCCGGCGGGACTGGAAATGGCCCTCGAGCGCCGCGCGGAAGTTTCCGGTCGCGGCCCCATCCTCCGTCCGGCCCTCGATCTCCCGCGCGATGCAGTCTCGGAGCCTCAGGTGCTGGTCGAGCGCCCGCTCGAGGTCCACGTCACGGTAGCGGGCGAGATTGAAGATGATGAGCACGTGGCGCGCGATCGCGTTCCAGAGGGCGGCGACGATCTCGTTCTCCGACGCCCGGCAGATTACCCGGTGAAACTCGAGATCGGCCCGCAGCATGCCACGCAGATCGTCCGCCCGCGCGGCCGTTCGCATCGTCTCGATGACTGCGTCGAGCTCGACGATGCCGGCGCCCCTTCTCCGCCAGTTGGCCACCGCGTCGCGAAGGAGGATCGTCTCGAGCTCGAGCCGGACCTCGAACACCTGCTCGATCTTCTCCGGGGCGAAGGAGGACACCCGGCATCCCCGGTGCCCGCTCCCGACCAGGATGCCCTGGGTCGCAAGGACCTTGAGCGCCTCGCGGACCGGCACCCGACTCACCCCGTACTTCTCGGCGAGGGCGGTCTCGACGATGCGTTCGCCGGGCGCGAGGTGACCGGTCGCGATGGCTTCGGCGACCGAGTCGGCGATCGCCTCGGCGAGCAGGGCCGGCTTCGGCAGCGGGAACTCGCCGACCGGCTGCCCCGCTTCCGGCACCGGCGCCGGCGCGCCCGCCCGCCTCGTCTCTTCGGACATGCGGCTCACCCGGACCGGCGCGTTCCGGCGCGTGCGGCCGCGCCCGGGACACCGTGCGGGCCGTCGCTCGAATCGTTGCGCGGGACGCCGCGCCCGGCCTCCCGCCCCGCCGCGTCCGCCGCTCCGCCGGGAGAGTAGCCGTGGGCGCGCAGCTCGTCCTGGTTGACGCAGCTCCGAAGGTGTCCGCCGCGCAGATACCCGACCACCGCCAGCATCGACAGGCGCCGCATGTCGGCGAGGCTCTCCGGGGTGTAGAACGCCGCGTGCGGGGTGAGGACGAGACGGCCTTCCAGCCACGGCTCCTGGCCGCTCCACGCCGCGATGAGGGGGTGGGAGCGATCGAGCGGCTCGACCGGCAGCACGTCGAGGGCCGCCGCGAGCAGCCTGCCCGAGCGCAGCCCGCGCTCGATCGCGTCGAGGTCCACGGTGCCGCCGCGGGAAGTGTTGATGAGAATCGCCTCCGTCTTCATGGCCGAGATCGCCCGATCGTCGATGAGTCGGTCGGTCTCGGGGGTGAGCGGACAGTGCAGGCTCACGACGTCGGACCGGCCGAGGAGCTCGTCGAGGGTCACCGCGCGCCGGTAGCCGAAGGCGTGCTCGATCCCGGCCGGCAGGTAGGGGTCGTGAAATGCGACCTCCATCCCGAATGCCCGCGCCCGGGCGGCTACCGCGTGGCCGATGCGCCCGAGCCCCACGATGCCGAACACCTTTCCAAGCATTCGCCGCACGGAAGGCATGGGGAGCTCGCTGGTGCTCCACGCGTCGTCGCGGCGGAGGAGCCGCAGGTGGTAGGCGGTGGTGCCGCGGGTGAGGGCGAGGAGGAGCCCCAGAGTGTGGTCGGCGACCTCGAGGGTGCCGTAGTCGGGCGTGTTGCACACGGGGATGCCGCGCCGCGCGCACGCGTCGATGTCGATGTGGTTGAAGCCGACCCCGGCCTGGACGACCACCCGCGCGCGCCGCATCTCGGCGACGAGGTGGGCGGGGAGCCGGTGGCGGCTGCGGCAGTTGATGACTGCATCGGCCCGGCGCAGCGGCTCGGGCGGCACCTCGCCCGCGCCCGGGCGCACGATGTCGAAGGTGACCCCCTCGCCCGCCACCTCCCGCTCGATGTCGGGGTCGTCCTCGAACTGGGGGTCGATGATGAGGACGCGGATCACGGCGCGGCGCCCTCGCCCCCCGCCACGAGCCGCGCCGTGTCGACGCCGATCTCGGCGAGAGCCTCGTCCATCGCGGCGAGGATCACGTCCATGTCGCTCTCGACGAGGTCGCCCATCACCCCGATGCGGAACGTGCCGGTCGCGGTGAGGCGCCCCGGGAAGATCACGATGTCGCGCCGCTCGAGGGCGTCGTAGAGCGCCTCGAACGAGTAGTTCGGATGGTCCGGATCGTGGAACGTCGCGATGATCGGGGCCGCCGCGTCGTCGGGAAGCAGAGTCCGGAAGCCGCGCGCCCGCAGACCCCCGACGAGCCGCCGCCAGTTGCGGCGATAGCGCTCGTGCCGCCGGTCGGTGCCGCCCTCCTTCCGATGCCGCTCGCAGGCCCAGGCGAGGGCCGCGACGACGTGGGTCGGGGGCGTCCAGCGCCACCAGCCCA
>JAJDXW010000145.1 GCA_022823045.1 Gammaproteobacteria bacterium | reverse complement strand
GTGCCGTCGCCGAGGTTCTGGAAGACGTGCCCGGTCTCGACGAAGGGGGCCTGCCCCATCCAGTTCGCGCCCTCCCCTCCCATGTGGGTGTGGGTGACGTTGCCGCGGTCCATGTAGGTGGCCATGAAGTGGCACCCGACCCCGCCCTGGGCGCGGCTCCCCTCCGGCACCCGGGTCGAGGTGTTGTGGGGGCAGCCGGAGCAGAAGTACGGGGTGCGCGCCACCGAGAGGGCCTCGCGCGCCCGTGCCTGGCGCGCCTTCGCGTCGATGAACGCGATGCGCTCGTCGATGGCGGGCGAGGTGTGGAAGCGGGCGATCCGCGCCGCGAGGGCCCGCGCGACGTCGTCCGGGGTGACCTCCGGGAAGCCGGGGAGGAGCACCCTTCCCGACTCGTCGTTCTGCCCGATGACCCGGGGGCGGCGCCCGTCGGGGAGGGGGTAGAGGGCGTTTCGGACCTGGAGCTCGGAGAGGGTCACCTTCTCCTCGACGACGAAGACCTCCTCGAGGCCGTCCGCGAACTCGCGCACCGTCTGCGCGTCGAAGGGGTAGGGCATCGCGAGCTTGAGAACCGTGACCCCGAGCTCGTCCGCCGTCCGGTCGTCGATCCCGAGATCGAAGAGGGCCTGGCGGACGTCGTTCCACGCCTTGCCGGTCGCGACGATTCCGTAGCGAGGGCGGCGGCTTGGCAGAGTCACCCGGTTCAGCCGGTTCGCCCGCGCATAGGCCACCGCCGCGTCGAGCTTCCAGTCCCGGTGCCGGGGCTCCATCTGGTACCAGAAATCCGGTATGCGGAGGTTGAGTCCGTCCGGCGGCAGCTCGAGGTCGGCGGGGAGCACGATCGCGGGCTCCATCGGGTCCGCCGGGAGCGGCGCGCTCGCGTCCACCGTGTCCGGCACTACCTTGTAGCCCACCCACGCCCCCGAGAAGCGCGAGAGCGCGATCCCGTGCAGGCCGTACTCCAGCACCTCGTGCACGGTGGCGGGATAGAGGAAGGGCATCATCATCTCGACGAAGGCGAACTCGTGGGCGGCCGGCGCGTCGGTCGAGGTGAGCGCGTGGTCGTCGCCGACCATGACGAGCACCCCGCCGTGGCGCGAGCTGCCGGCCATGTGGCCGTGGCGGATCGCGTCCATGCTCCGGTCGAGCCCCGGACCCTTGCCGTACCAGAGCGAGAAGACCCCGTCGTGGCGGCAGTCGCCGAACTCCGTCGCCTGCTGGCTGCCCCAGATCGCGGTCGCCGCGAGATCCTCGTTGACCGCGGGCTGGAAGTGGATGTGCGACCCGGCGAGGAAGCGCTTCGCGGACCACAGCTCCTTGTCGATGTTGTGCATCGGCGAGCCGCGGTAGCCGGTGATGTAGCAGGCGGTGTCGAGACCCGCCGCGCGGTCGCGATTGAACTGCATCATCGCGAGGCGCACGATCGCCTGGCTCCCGGTGATGTGGATCCATCCCTCCCGGCTCTCGTACTTGTCGTCCAGGGATACCGCGGCAAGCTCCATGGTCAGTCTCCGGTAGCGGCGAACGGGACGGAACGGCCCAAGGGGCGCTCGTCCGGCCCCCCGCGCCGCCGCACCGCTCCCGATGCCCGTCCTCGGGTCCAGGCCCCAAGTTTAGCCCGCATTCCCCGCCGCCGCCCGGCACGCGCCCGAACACGCTTCGAGCCACGCGACCTGACGCAGCATTCAGGACAGCCCCGCCTTCAAGTACACGAGGGCGGCCGGAACCCCGAAGAACACGCACAGGATGTATGCGACGGCCAGCCATTTGCGCTCGCTCGCGAGCCGCGCAATCCACTCCGCTCCCGCCGGCGGGATCCTTCGCAGCCAAGGGACGCTGTAGATGACGATGACGCCAAGCAGGTTGTAGAGGAAATGCGCGATCGCGATCTGGTGCGCAACGGCATGGGTGGCGCCTGTAATGGCCGTCGCGGCCAGCAGCGCCGTGATCGTCGTTCCGATGTTCGCTCCCAGCGTGAACGGGTAGACGTGACGGAGTGCGATCACCCCGCTTCCCGCCAGGGGCACGACAATGCTCGTCGTGGTCGACGACGATTGCACCAGCACGGTGACGAGAGTACCGGAGAATATGCCGGCGACCGGACCCTTGCCGACGGCGGTGTGAAGGAATTTCCGTGCCCTGCCCGCGAACACGGTCTTCAGCGTGTTTCCGAGATACATGATCGACAGGAGAATGAGGGCAATCCCGGCCACGATTTGAATCGAGCCTGCCCAATGCTCCGGTAGCGAGGAGGTCAACGACTCGACGAAGCCGACACCGGCGCCGACGGCGACCTTGAACACGCCCTTTCCCGAAGCATCGACCGACCCGATGTTCTCGACGACATGGGTCATGGCGCCACTCAGCATTTCGAGAACGCCGAACGCGAGCTCCAGCGGCAGGAATATCAAGATGCTGAGAAGGTTGAAGAAATCGTGCACGGTGGCGGCGGCGAACGCGTTCCGGAACTCCCCGGGTCGTCTCACGTGGCCGAAGCTGACGAGCGTGTTGGTTACCGTCGTGCCGACATTGGCACCCATCACCATGGGTATCGCAACCGCAATCGGCATCCCGCCGGCTACGAGTCCGACAATGATGGAGGTAACCGTGCTGGAAGACTGGATCAACGCGGTTGCGAGAATGCCGAGAACGAGTCCGACAAACGGATTCGTTGCAAACACGAACAGCGACTCGACGCCTTCGGCTCCGCCGAATGCGTGGCGAAACCCCTTGCCGATGACGCCGACCGCCACGAGCAGCACGTATAGGGACAACAGGACGACAATCCACGGGAGGATCCTTGATCCCGCTGCGGACTGTTTCGTCGGCTCCATGGGGTTCTCCTGTCAACTCCGGCGCGAATGACGTTTCGACTGCCCGACGGGCCGTTCGAGCACCCGGCGCGAAACCCGGGCGCAGGCGAGGCGGAGAGGCGGACCGCCACCCGGGCCGATCCGCACGTATCGGATGGCGGACGGTCCGTCCGGCGCGTGCGGGGCGGCCGGGACATGCCGTCGCCAATGCTTGCGTCGCATGACCCTTCCGCCCACTTCAAGCGACCCGGGCCGGACGCATACAATCCGTCCGACACGAAAGCACCGCCGACAAGCTCGACACCCCATGCGACTTCCCGGAAATATACCGCGACCGGAACCGTGCCCGATGAGCAACGACTCACCCTCCTCACCGAAGTTCGGCTACCTCCTCCCGACCCGCGAGCGAATCATGGCCGGCTCGCCCGAGACGGCCGCGCTCCTGAAGCTCGCGGAACACGCCGAGGCCCTCGGATTCGACTCGGTATGGGTGGGCGACAGCCTGCTCGCCCGGCCCCGGCACGAACCGCTCACCCTGCTCGCGAGCGTCGCGGCCCGGACGCGGCGGATCGAGCTCGGCACGGCGGTGCTGCTCCCCGCGCTTCGCAACCCGGTCCTCCTCGCCCACCAGGTGGCGACCCTCGACCGGATCGCGGAGGGCCGGCTCGTCCTCGGGGTCGGGATCGCCGCCGACGTGCCGAACGTCCGCGACGAGTTCGAGGCAGCCGGCGTACCCTTCGAGAAGCGGGTCGGGCGGATGCTGGAGGGGCTTCGTCTATGCCGGGCCCTCTGGTCAGGGGAGCCGGTCGACTGGGACGGACGCTGGCGGGTCCGGCAGGGAGTGCTCGGCCCCACCCCGCACCGTTCCCCCGCCGGTCCGCCCATCTGGGTGGGCGGCTCCACGCGTGCGGGCCGGGAGCGTGCCGCCCGGGAGTTCGACGGCTGGTTCCCGACCGGGCCCGATGCCGCGGACTGGGGCGAACGGTGGCGTGAAGTGCGGACCATCGCGGCCGAAGTCGGCCGGGCACCCGGCTCGGTGGCCGGTGCGGTCTACCTCACCCTCGCCATCGACGACGACGCGGCGGCGGGAAATGCCCGGATCGACGAGTACCTCGAGCGGTACTACGGCACTCCGGCGTCGGTCCTGCGCAAGTGGCAAGCCTGCTTCGCCGGCTCCGAGAAAGCGATCGCGGACTGGCTCGCCGGCTACGCGGCAGCGGGCGCGGGCCATATCGTGCTCCGGTTCGTCGGAGACCACCATGCCCTCCTCGAGACAGTGGCCCGGATCCGCCCGGAAGTCGGCCGGGAACGTCCCCCGTAGCTCTCCGATTCAGACCGAATCGGCACCACGGACCGCGGTTCCGCTGCCCGAACACGAACGGCAGGGTCCGAGCTCGAGCCCGGCCTCCGAGCGAGGCTCCGGGTGGAGGCGGACGGACGCATATCCGGTTCGATGCGATACGCACCGACCCTTGACAACGCTCAATCGAGCCGTGGAGAGAGCTCCGACTTCAAATCCGGCCAAGATGAAACGCTATTCGAATGAAATGAGATACTGTTTCGCCTTGAAGAACGCTTGAACAGGTTTCCCGAAAATGTGCCGCCCGGCGGAACTCCGATACGCGACGCCCGCATCCGGTTTTCTTGTGGGGCATGAAGGTAAGGCAGCGTTGAAATGAAATGAAATACTGTTTCAGCTTGAGGAGCGTCTGAAGAGGTTTACCGGAAACGCGCCGGACGGCGGAACTCCGATACGCGACGCTCGCATCCGGTTTTCCTGCCGGGCGTGAAGGTAAAACAGCATTGGAATGAAATGAAATACCGTATCATCCTGAAGAACGCTTGAACAGGTTTCCCGAAAACGCGCCGGCCGACGGAACTCCGATACTCGGCGCCCGCATCCGGTCTTCCTGCCGGACGTGTAAGGAAGTTGGTATTGGCAATGGCTCGCAATCTCGCCAACAGTGACCTCGAGCGACAGGGAACTAACTGAATTTGAAATGGTTTCTCCGATCGGGATCAAGTGCCGGGGAAACGGTGCCGGGAGAGCAGGCCGGGTGAGAGGGCTTCTCGAATCAGTCACAGGTCTCGTTGACAGGTCCGTAATGGATAGCTATTGTTCGGACGGACTTACGAAATCTTGAAGCGTCCGCGAGCCTGCGGGCAAGCATCGCGTTGTCGGCGGTGTCTGCCCGGGCCCGGTTTCCGCGCCAACCAGGAGATGGTCGATTGACTGCCACAGTCCTGGACGCCTTCACTCGGTTCTTCGACTTCCTCTGGCAGTCGTTCCTGCTCCTGGCCCCCATGCTGCTGCTCGGGCTGTTCCTCGGGGGCCTGATTCACGTCTTCATCTCCCGCGAGGCGATCCTTCGCTGGCTTCGCCATGACAGTCTCAAGTCGGTCTCCACCAGCGCGGCCATCGGCGTGCCGGTGCCGCTGTGCAGTTGCTCGGTGGTGCCGGTGGTCGCGGAGATGCGCAGGAAGGGAGCTTCCCGCTCTTCCTGCATGTCGTTCCTGATCACCGCCCCCGAGACAGGGGCGGACTCGATCCTGGTCACGAACGCGTTCTTCGGATTCGCGGCGGCGGTGATCCGCCCCGTGATCAGCTTCATCACCGCGGTCGTCGCCGGAATCTTCTGCATTGGCCTCATCCGGGACGATCGGGACGAAGCCGCCGCCAGAGCCCGGCACGACGAGCACGATCACGACCACGACCACGACCACGTCCATGACCATGGGCACGACCATGATCACGACCACGGCGTCCACCGGCCCCTCGTTCCGGGCGAGGAAGACTGCTACATCAGCCCCTCGGAGATGAAGGAGGCTTCCGTCCGCTGGTTGAAGGGGTTCGTCGTGGCCGTCAGCCGATGGAAGTCCGCATCCTGGATCAAGCCGGACTTCTATCGTGCCGAGATGCTGGCCGGCGGGGAAGCCGCCGGGACCGACGTCGTCGAAGCGCCCGCGGAACGTCGGCTGCCGAGCTTCAGGACGATCGTCAGCCACATCTTCCGCTACGGATTCGTCGAGATAGCGGACGACATCCTGTTCGCGCTGCTCGTCGGAATCGCCCTCGGAGGGGTGCTCTACCTGGCGATTCCGAGCGACATGATGGCGAACGAGTACGCCCGCTGGATTTCCTATCCGGTGATGGTTCTTGTCGGAGTTCCCCTCTACATCTGTGCATCCGCGAGCACGCCGATCGCCGCCGCGCTGGTCGCCAAGGGCTTCAGCCCCGGGGCGGGGCTCATCTTTCTCATGACCGGCCCGGCGACCAACACCGGCACCATCGCCATCATCATGAATCAGTTCGGGGTGCGCTTCGCCTCCGTCTATGTCGGCGTGGTGATCGTGGTCACCGTCATCCTGGGCATCCTGGTCGACGTCCTGATCCTCGCCACCGGCTACTCGGTGACCGTGAACCTGCAGGCATCGGAGTCGCCGGCCCTCCTGTTCCTGCAGTGGGCCGGCGCCCTCCTCCTCCTCGCGCTCATCATCTGGCGGTTCCGCGCCGGCGCGCTCAAGAGCGGCTGGGACGACATGATGCTCAACCTGCGCCCCGTCTTCCGGCGCTGGGGGGTGGGATGGGAACGCATGACCCGCCGCCTCACCGCCCGTGAAGCCGCCGGCTCGCCGCCGCGCTCCACGCTCTCCTTCCTCCGGTTTCTGAGCCCGGCCACGCCGGCGGGGATCATCCTCTACGCCGCGCTCGTCGCTCTCTTTCTCGCATCCGGCTTCACCACCATCCCCCCAGGCTCGGTCGGCTACGGCCGCCTGCTCGGCCAGGTCTGGTGGCGGGACCTGCCACCGGGGCTGCACTACCTCGCTCCCCGCCCCTTCGTTCAGGTCGACAAATGGCCGGTCCGGGAGGTGAAGTCCGTCCTCGCGCCGTACGAGCACGTGTCGGGTGACCTGAACCTGCTCACCGTCGAGGTCAACGTTCAGTATCGGGTGAAGGACCCCTACGTCTACCACTACCGGGTGTCGAACGCGCCGCGCATCATCGAGGACGGGATCCGGGACCACGTCCGCACCTTCATCTCCGCGAGAGGCCTGGAGCGCCTCCTCAACGTGCATCGCGCCGAGCTGGAGGATGACCTCCGCAGCATGTTCGAGACCGCCGACGGCGGAGCGATTCCGGCGCTTCGCAGCGTCGAGCTGGTGAAGGTGAACCTGCTCGCGGTCAGCCCGGTGTCCGAGACGTTGAGCGCGTTTCGGGAAGTCTCGAGCGCGCAGGAGGACCGGGAGCGGATCATCGTCAACGCCCAACGGTTCCTGGTCTCGCTGATTCCCCGGGCGCACGGCAACGCCGAGTACGAAGTGAAGCAGGCGCAAGGCGAAGCCTACAAGAACGTGGTCAAGGCGGATGCGGAGGCCGGGGCCATCTCGGTGGTGGCGGCGGCCGTGCGAAGCGCGCCCGAGGTGCTACGGAACATGCTGTGGCGCGAGAAGCTGGAGAGCGCGCTGTCCGGCAATCCCAAGATCATCGTTCCTGACCGGGAGAGCCTGAGCAAGGTTGCGCTGTGGAAGAAACGAGCGGGCGCCGGAGGGCACCACGCCGGCGCCGGCCGGGACGACCGTCCCCGCAGGAACGGGGGGGAGGACCAGTGACTTCGAACGGAAAACGAATCGTCGCCGCGATCGCGGCGACCGCCCTCGGCCTCATCGCCTGGGACAGCGTCTACGTCATCCAGGAGACCGAACAGGGAGTGCTGACGCATTTCGGCAAGATCGCGCCGCCCGTCCGGCAACCCGGTCTCCACCTCAAGTGGCCGCGTCCCATCTCCAAGGTCTACAAGGTCGACCGCCGAATTCACACCCTGACCGGCCTTCCCCACGAGCTGATCACCGAGGACCAGAAGAGCGTCCTGTACGACGGGTACCTGCTCTGGCGGGTCGAGGACCCGATCCTGTTCGTCGAAGCGGTCCGGACCGGCGGCAATGCAGCCGCCCGGCTGCAGGATCTGTACCTCTCGAGCAGCGGGGTGGTCATCAGCAACAAGGCTCGCGATGCGTTCATCGGCCTCGGCCTGGAGCACGAAGACCTCGGCGAGGCGTCGCGGGAAATCCTTGCCCGGGTCGCACCCATCGCGAAGGACAACTACGGCATCGAGGTGCTCAAGGCGGGAATCGTCGAGTACACCCTGCCCCCGGAGAACCGGCCGAGCGTGATCCAGCGGATGATCTCCGAGCGCGCCCGCATCGCCACCCGCTATCGAAGCGAAGGGGAGGAGATGGCCATCCGCATCGAGGCGCTCGCGATCAACGAGCACGAGAAGCTCGTGGCCGATGCCCATGCCGAGGCGACGACGATCCTCGGCGAGGCAGAGGCCGAGGCGGCGGCGCTGCTCGGAAAGGCGTACCGCGAGGATCCGGAGTTCTACAAGTTCATCCGCGCGCTCGACAGCTACGACCTCATCATCGACCGGAACACGACCCTGATGCTTCCGGCCGACAACGAGCTGTTCAAGTATCTCGACAGCGGGGAGATCCCCGACCAGCCCCCCGGGGCGGAGCAATGAACGGACTGCCGCCGAGCACCCGCATCATCCACGCCGGATTCGACTTCTTCGGGAAGCACCATCGGCAGATTCTCGGGGGCGTCGTCGCGGTCGCCGTCCTCTTCGTGCTCGGCAGCGGCTTCTACATCGTCAAGAAGGAGCAGCTCGGCGTGCTCACCCGCTTCGGCAAGGTGGTCGACGACAACGTCGGCCCGGGGTGGCACTACGCGATCCCGTTCGTCGAGCGGGCGCACATCCGCAAGGTCAAGCGAATCGTCCGGCACCGGATCGCGAGCCGGGAAGGCAGCACCGTCAACTTCACGCTCCTGTCCGGGGACACGAACCTGCTCGAAGTCGACCTCGCCCTCCAGTATCGGATCGACAACCTGAGAGCCCGGCTGTTCGCGAGCAGCGATCCCCTCCTGCTGGTCACCATGCTCGTGCGCGAGCGGCTGGTCAACGTTCTCGGCCAGAACTTCATCGATCTCATCCTGACCTCGAACCGCAACATCATCGAACGGCATCTGCTCGGCGAGGTGGCCGCCCAGCTCGAGTCCCTGGATGTGGGCGTGGAGCTGGTCGCGCTCAACATCGTCGACGTGCAGCCGATCGAGGAGACCCGTTTCGCGTTCCGGGACGTGAGCGACGCGATCGCGGAGCGCGCCCAAGCGGTGAGCATGGCGAATGCGATGCGGGAGCGGTTGATCGCGCGCACGAAGGGCCAGGCGGAGGCGATGGTCCTCGGCGCCAAGGCGAAGGCCCGGGAACGGACCGTCCAGGCGAAGGCCGCCGCCGGCGCCTTCTCGGCGTTGCTCTCCGAGTACCGGAAGAATCCCACCCAGGTCGCCATCACCCGCTACTGGCAACGCATGCGGATGATCTTCGACGAGGCGAGCCTGGCGGCGGTCAACCCCGGCAGCGAGTCCACCATCGACATCAACATGATCGACGATGCGGGAGGGTTCATCCCGGCGGACATCGCGCTGGGCGCCCCGCCCTCGGGCGCGGTGAGCGATCGGCCGGGTGACCGGGTCGACAAGACGCTCGCGCCCTCGACGGCCGGAGCGGGCGTTCACACCATGGAGACCGTCGAGTCGGATCGACACCTGATGAGCGGGCGGTTTCACCGGAAAGGCAGCGAACGCGACCACCTGAGAGCCGCCAACCCCCGGTCCCTCGTTTTCGACACGCCGTCCATCTTCTCCCACCGCCACCCCGCCGGCCGCAACGGAGCCTACGCACGGCAGGCGGACCTGCGCCCGATGTCCGAGACGATGTCCGAAGGGGAGCATCAGCGCGGTGGCGCGGGAGCCGGCGAAGGGCACGCGCAGACGCGACCCGGGGCTTCCGCGGCGCACGCCGGTGACGGGAATCAGGGACAGGACCAGGACCAGGGACAGGACCAAGGGCAGCGTGACGGCCAGGCGGCGGACGGAACGGAACCGCAACATGACGAAGGGGAAGGTGGCAAGAAGCGCAAACAGAGCGGCGAGCAGGGATGAGGACGATGAGCACGCGAACCGGGAACGGCGGGTACGCCGCGGGTCGGCTCCGAGGCGCCCCCGCCCCGGAATGCGGAAGGGCATGCGGCAAGCCCGCGATGAGGGTCGAACGATGAAGAGGACGCTCCGATGGCCGACCCCGTCACTGGCCTGCGGCTTGGCCCTGTTGCTCGCCCCGTGGCTCTCGCTCGCGGCGCCGGGCGTGAAGCCGGATGCGATCACCTTCGGACAGAGCGCCTGCTTTTCCGGCCCGACCCGCGATCTCGGTCTCAGCTATCGGCAGGGCATTCTGGCCGCGTTCGGGGAACGGAACCGGCAGGGAGGCATCGGCGGGCGGCGGCTGAACCTCCTCTCCCTGGACGACGCCTACGAACCGGAGCTGGCGGCGGCCAACGCGGAGAGGTTCGTGTCCGAGAACGACGTCTTCGCCGTTATCGGGGGGGTGGGAACGCCGACGGCCCGGCGCATCGCACCGGTGCTGCGATCGGCCGACATTCCCTTCGTGGGGCAGGTCACGGGCGCCGACTTCCTGCGCGACGCCACGCGGTTTCCCAATGTCATCAGCCTGCGGGCGGGCTACCTCGAAGAGACCCGCGTGCTGGTGGAGCACATCGTCCGCGACCGCGGCAAGAGCCGTCTCGGGATCATCTACCAGGACGATGCCTTCGGCCGTTCCGTGCTGAGGAACTTCAGGTCGGTGCTCGAACAGCACGACCTTCCCATCCTGGCGAAGACCGCCTATTCGCGCAACACGCACGCCGTCCACGCGAGCCTGTTCTCCCTCGCGAAGGCCGACCTCGACGCGATCCTGCTCGTCGGAACCTATGCGGCCAACGCCGAGATCATCAACCTTGCGAACACCCTGGGCCATGAATACATCATGGCCAACCTGTCCTTCGTTCTCTCCTACGAGCTGAGGAACCGGATCGCCGCACCGAGCGACCGGATCCTGGTGACCGAAGTGGTGCCGGATGCGAACGACACGAGCACCCACATCGTGCGGAGCTACCAGCGGGCGCTGCGCGCGGAGTACGGGCGCCAGGGAGAGTCGATCGAGCCCATGCTGAACGAAGTGTCCCTGGAAGGCTACATCCTCGGCCGTTTCGTCATCTCGGTGCTGGAGCGCATGGGCGATGCGGCACCGACGCGGGAGAGCTTCATGGCCCAGGCGTTGACGTCCGGCCCGGTGGCCATCGACGACTGGCCGGTGGGTTTCCTGCCGGGGACGAACACCGGTTCGACCTACATCAGGCTGACCGACTTCGGCAGCTAGCCCGGAAAATTCACCGAGAGGAGAGGCGTCTCTTGAAGAAGGTGGACGAATTCTTCGCGGAGGAGACCGGCGAGGAATGGCTGCGCGAGCTCTACAAGGTCGTCGCCCAGCGGCGCGGCATCATGTTCCGGATGATCATCGAGTCGACCCGTTTGCTGCTGCTCGGCAATGCGGGCGGCGCGGCGCTCGTCATCGGATTCATGAGCACGGCGACGGGCAACAGTGAAGGAGCCTTTCACTGGGCCGCCCTGCTGACCGTCATGGTGTTCGGGATCGGAATCCTCGCCTCGGCGCTGACGATGATCCTGGTGACCATGGTCTCGGTGAAGGAGGCGCACGGGGCCGAGAACGGACTGAAGCGATTCGTCGAGGGCGAGGTCGATCGAACGCGGGTGTTGTTCACCGTCGAGGTGCAGACCTTCCGCCTCGCGGACTTCGCTACGGTATCCGGGGTGGTCAGCGCCGGGGGCTTCATGGCCGGCGGGCTGACCAGCATCGTCCTCCTGACGGTGTTTTTCTAACCCCGGTCGGGCACCGGGATGCCGTACCGGCGAAGGGTGCCCTCCACCGTCGGCCGGCCGAGCCGGATGCGCTCGTCGCTCAGCAGATAGGAAACGGCATAGCCGGCCCCCAGGATCAGCACTCCGATCAGGAAGCAATAGATGATGGCCCGGTCGGGGTATCCATCCTTCAGGTATCCCACGTAGAGGGGGCCGAAGATCCCCGCCGCCGCCCAGGCGGTGAGGATCGCTCCGTAGATCACCGACATCCGCTTCGCCCCGAAGACGTCCAGGACGAACGAAGGCATCGTCGCGAATCCGCCGCCGAAGCAGAGCAGGACGTAGCACACGAGCGCCGAGAAGATCCACGGATCGCGTTCCGTCATCAGGATGCCGAAGACCACCATCTGGCTCGCGAGAAGGATCCGGAACACCCGCACGCGGCCGATGCGGTCCGACAGCAGCCCCCAGAGCAGCCGCCCCGCCCCGTTGCAGAGCGAGCTGACCGCGATCAGGGTCGCCCCGTACTGCGCTGAGCGTCTCCGGCTCCATCGACGGGTCCGCGAGCCCCCAGACGTCCTGCAGGAGCGGCGACTGAAAGCTGATGATGGAGATCCCCGCCGCGATGTTGAAGAAGAAGACGAGCCACATGATCGTGAACTCGCGCGAGCGAAGGTACGCCGAGACCGAGTCGGGCTCGTCGGGCTCTGCCGAGCCCTTCGCGGCGACCGCGGAGGCCGCTCCATCGGGCGCCGGCGGATTGCTCAACGCCAGGCTGGACGGGATCAGGATGCAGGCGAACACGACGCCGAGCCAGGCAAAGACGAGCGGCAGTTCCCCCGCGGTGGCCAGGAGCAGCACCGGCGCCAGCACCTTGCTCAGCAGCAGCGCGACCACGCCGAACCCCATGACCACGATTCCGGTCGCGAGCCCCTTGCGGTCGGGAAACCACTTGACGGCGGTGGCCACCGGGGTGACGTATCCGAGCCCGATCCCGGCGCCCCCGATGACGCCGTAGCCGAGAAAGAAGAGCCAGATCGAGTCCAGTTGAAGGGACAGGCCGGCGATGAGATAGCCTCCCGAGAACATCAGGCTGCCGGTCAGCGCCAGCTTCCGCGGACCCAGCCGGGGCAGCATTGCGCCCGCCCACGCCGCCGACATGCCGAGTGAGAATATGGCGATGCTGAATGCCGCGGCGGTCTCGGTGAACGACCATCCGAGCTGCTTGACCAGGAGCGACTGAAAGAAGCTCCACGCGTACACGGTTCCGAAGCAGATCTGCAGCGTGGTGCAGAGCACGATGACGAGCGCCCGGGGAATGTGCCGGCCGATCATGACCGCTCTCCGCCGGTCGTGCGCACCGCCCGCCGCCTGACGGCGAACGGAACCGACCCGAACCGGTTGCGAGCCACCCGCGGGCGCGACGGCCCGGCGCCGGCCCTCCCGACGCAACGCTCGCGATGACGATCAGTCATTTCCGGCCGGCAGGGCGTCGGGGGCCTTTCCCCGCGACTCCGCGAAATGGAGAAAGAGGCGGGCGAGCTCGCCGATCTCGTCGTCCCGTTCGATCAGCCTTTCGTCCGATGCAGCGCCCTCGCCGCCATCGCGCGCAAGGCTCACCGCGTACGCGAGGAGCAAATCGACGGACTTGCCGGCGAGGCCGACGAACCAGATCGCGGCGAGGATGCCGAGGATGAAGATTATCGAGATGAGGTAGGCCTGCTGGCCGATCGCCCGCTGGACCTTGAGCGCGATGAGACCGGTGTCCATCCCGATGTGGACCGCGCCCGCCACCCCGGCGAGGATGGGGCTGCTCACCTCGATGAAGTCGCCCATGCCCGGCAGGCTTCGCTCGACCGTCTCCGTGCTGGCCGGATCGCTCGACCGGACCTCCTCGGGGATCCCGGGCACGAAGGTGTGGGCGAGGAACTCGCCTGTCTCGTTCGTGATGTAGATGTAGCTGATGCCCTGAATCTCCACGAACTGGTCGATGAGCGACTGAAGGGCGGACAGGTCCCGGTTGAGGATGATGTCCACGCTCGCGTCGGCGATGGTCTTCGCAATGCCCTTGCTGTTGCTCTCGTATTCGCTGGAAAGGTGCGTATCGACGGTGTAGATGCAAAGAACCGAGGTCGATACCGCGATCACGCCGAACAGGAAGAAGGTTCCGAACAGCGTCTTCTGAAAGAGCTTCTGGATTTTCATGCTACGAGAACCTCTGTTCCCAGTTGTCGAGGGTGATGAAGCGGCCGCCTTCGACGACGGTGTAGTACACCCGCTGGAGGCCCTGGCGCCGCTCGGCGCCGAAGGACACCCGCTCCCCGACGCCGAGGTCGAAATCCTTCACGGTGAAGACGGCGCTCTCGATCCGGCTCCGGGCGGGGTCGTCGCCGAGGCGGCGGAGCACCTCGACCATCAGCTTGGCATCGAGGAAGCCCTCCAGACTGACGAAGCTGTACGGAAAGGGCGCGTAGCTCTCCCGCACGAGCTCCGCGGGCGGCCGGGGGTCGTAGCGGTCCATCAGATCGCGGTACTCGCGCACCGCCGGCATGGAGACGTCCTCGTAGCTCGGCACGACCTGCGAGTTCACCAGCAGCTCCGTGTACCGCTCGGCGTCGTCCCGCCCGTCGGTAATCAGCTTCAGGAGGTTCTCGCTTCCGACGAAGGAGAGGTTGGCGATCGGGACCTTGAGGCCGAGGTCCACCGCGTCGCGCAGGAACCCCGCGCACGCGGCGTAAGCGCCGATGCAGATCACCGCGTCCGGGGCGGCCGCTTTCAGGATCTCGACCTGCTTGCGCATGCTTCCGGTGAACTTCTGTCCGCGCCGGTACGTCGCCTCCCCGGCGATCCGCTCGCCGTACCTCTTCAACGCCCGCCGCACGCCGGCCCAGCCGCTCCGGCCGTAGGCGTCGGCCTGGTAGAAGACCGCGATGCGCCGCCGGCCGATGCGCACGAAGTTGTCGACAAGGCCGGCCGTCTCCTGGCGGTAGGAGGCGCGCAGATTGAACGCGAAGTCCCCGTAGGGCGGCTCGCGCTGGGGCTGGGCACCGGTGAACGGAAAGAAGAGGTAGACCTGCTTCTCCTGGAACTTCTTGAGCATCGGCAGCACCCGGGTCACGGTGGGCGTGCCCACGTAGCCGAACAGGTCGAACACGTTGTCCCGGAGCATCAGGGTCACGGTGTTCTCGACGGAAGGGTCGGGCTGGTAGCCGTCGTCGTAGGTCCGGAGCGTGACCCGGCGGCCCCTGACGCCGCCGCCGTGATTGACGTGGGCGAAGTACGCGGCGGCCCCTCGATACAGCTCGATCCCGAGCCCTCGCGACGGGCCGGAGAACGCGGCGGACATGCCGAGAACGACCTCCCCGTCGGTCAGCCCGTCCGGTCCCGCGGGTCCCGATGCCTGCACCGACTCGCCGGGGCCGGCCGCGGCCGCCGCGCCGGGGATGCCCGGCCACGGTGCGAGCAGGAATCCGGCGGCGAAGGAACGAAGTACCGTTCTCCTCGTCGCGCGCATGCCGTCCTCGGTCATCTCCGATTCGGTGGCCGTGGAGCGGGGGGCGATGCGCCGGCTTCCGGACTGGTCGCGGCGACCGGTACGGATCGGGGAACCCGGGGGGCGACTCCGGAAGGGTTCCCTCCGGCTCTGCCCTGCGCTTGCGCCGGGTTGCAGAAGGCGTGGGGAGACCGAAAGGCCTCGTCCGCGTCCGGGCGTGGACGGCTCATTATCGCGAGCGGATCGACCGGGGAGAATTACTCACCTTCGCCACTTCGAATCTCGGGAATCGATGGCACAGGCTCTGGGTTCACGCCGGCCGAATCGTAGCATGGGCGCGATTGCGCATTCGCCGCGCGCCGCGAGCGCTCGCCTCCACGAGCCTCGCCTACGCCCGTCCGTGACCCTTGCCGAGTTCCGGGGTTCTCCCCGGCAGCCGCAATTGATCTAATCTTCCCCACCTGGATTGCGGTCATGAGGATCCGTGCGTGAGCTGGTGGGGGATGCTGCTCGGCGGTACTTTCGGCTTCCTGATCGGGGGGCCGATCGGAGCGGTGCTCGGAGCCGCCCTCGGCCGGCACTTCGGCCGGGCGGTCGGCTCGATCAAGGCGGGACCGGGGGCGGGTGCTCCCGGCGTCGAGCGCGCGCAGCTCGCGTTCTTCACCGCCACCTTCGGGGTCATGGGGCAGGTCGCCAAGGCGGACGGCCATGTGAGTCCGGACGAGATCCGGCTCGCGAACCGGGTGATGGACGAGCTCGGCCTCGACGCCGAGCAGCGCCGCGCCGCGCGCGCCATCTTCAACGAGGGCAAGTCTTCTCGATTTCCCCTCGACGACGTGCTCGACCAGCTCCGGTCGGAGTGCGGGCGCGCGACCAATCTTCTTCGCATGTTCCTCGAGATCCAGGTCCAGGCGGCGTGGGCGGACGGCGGGGTGCACCCCGAGGAGCGCCGGCTCCTCACCCACGTCGCGGCCCGGCTCGGGTTCTCCGAGGCGGTCTACCTCGAGATCGAGCGGATGGTGGGCGCGGGCACCCATGCCCGGGAGGCCGCCGCCGGGCCGACCCTGGAGGACGCCTACGCGACCCTCGGCGTCTCCCCGGACACCCCCGACGCGGAGGTGAAGCGGGCCTACCGGCGCCTGATGAGCCGGCACCACCCGGACAAGCTCGCTTCGAAGGGGCTTCCGGAGGAGATGATGCGGGCGGCGACGGAGCGGACCCAGCAGATCAAGGCGGCGTGGGACCGGGTGCAGTCCGCGCGCGCCTCCGAAAGCGGCTCCGGACCGAGGGCGGCGGCGTGAGCGCGGCCGGATTCGCCTGCTGGCGCTGCGCCGCCGCGCTCGGGGAGCTGCCGCGCCCGGTCCCCCGGGCTGCGACGTGCCCCGGGTGCGGGACGGACCTGCACGTGTGCCGCATGTGCCGGTTCCACGACCCGAGCAAGAGCCGGGGGTGCCGCGAGCCGGTCGCGGACCACGTGCGGGACCGGGAACGGGCCAACTTCTGCGGCTACTTCGAGCCATCGCCGGACGCGGGGGACGGGAGCCGCGAGGCCGAGGCGCAGGCCGCCCGCGCCGCGCTGGACGCCCTGTTCGGCCTCGACGAGAAGAAGTAGCAGGAACGAGGCCGGAGGCCGCCCCGCGACGGACGTCAGGCGGGAGACCGGGACCGAAGCTCGCCGATCTTCCGGCTGACCTCGCGACCTATGAGCTCCAGGCTCGCGAGCTGCTCGACGCGCGGGAGAACCGTCTTCACGTCCCGCGCGTGTATCAGGGTCTCGAGCAAGTCGCAGGCGACGACGAGGTCGAGGATCATCACGTCCCTCGGATCGGGGATCTCGTCGTTGAACAGGACGTTCACGATCCGGCGCCGGACCTCACGATCGGCGCGGCCGTCGAGCACCGGATAGCGCCAGGTCGAGAACATCCCGAGGACCCGGTCCTCCACCCGTTCGAGCACCCCGCGGCGCACGAGACGATCGATGAGACGTCCCCGGATCGACCCCGCCTCCTCGCGCAGGTCGATCAACCAGTGCTCGGTCGGTTGCTCCGATTCGCTGGCCGCGACCCGGGCGAGCACCTCGTCGAGGATCTCGTCTCCGGTGAGCGTGGGATCGACGACGAACAGCCGCTCGGGGTCGGTGTCGATCCGGTTGAGCAGGGCAAGGTCCATCAGGATCGCTCCGCTCAAGGCGAGCTCGATGTGGACATCGGGGCCGTAGAGGAAGATCCCCGTCTCGTCGTCCACGGAGAGAAGCAGCACTTCTTCGGCGATGGAAAGCATTCCGGGCCAACTCTCGACGGAGGCGGCCGCCGGCCCGGCCGTACGGGCCGATAGCCGCCCGACACCATGGATTATCGCACGTTCGGGGTCTCCCGGCTCGGCGCACCCGAGCCCTCCCGGGATCCGCGTCCTCGCTCCGGCTCCCGACGGATCCGTTGGAGCGGGGCCGGATGTGGGCCGCGCGCTACACTGGGCGGACGAAGCACCCCTCGGAGTACTGAACTTGAGCACCCCGGTATCCCTTCGCCAGACGTTCGGGCTCGACGATCGCCAGTCCGGCGTATCGGCCGGTGACGTCCCGGCCCTCATGCGGGTTCGCCAGAACTTCGACCGCCCCCGCGAGACGGACGTCGCCGCCGCCGCGCGCCGCGAAGCGGCGCCTCTCGTCGCCGCCGTCCGCCCCGGCCAGCGGATCGCCGTCACCGGCAGCAGCCGCGGGATCCCGAACCAGGCGGTGGCGATACGCGAGGTCGCGGCCGCGATCCGCGCGGCGGGCGCGGAGCCCTTCGTGGTCCCCGGCATGGGGAGCCACGGCGGGGCCACCGCGGCCGGCCAGGTCGAGGTGCTGGCCAACAACGGCATCACCGAGGAGACGGTCCGGGCTCCCGTCCTCTCGTCGATGGAGGTGATCCGCGTCGGCACCACCTCCACCGGCTTTCCCGTCTACCTCGACCGCAACGCGAGCGAGGCCGACGGCATCGTGGTGGTGAACCGGGTCAAGCCGCACACCGGGTTCACCGGCAAGGTGGAGAGCGGGCTCTGCAAGATGATGGTCATCGGCCTCGGCAAGCAGGCCGGCGCCCAGAAGATCCACCAGCAGGGGCTGAAGGTGGAGATGCGGCGGATGATCCTGGAGGCGTCCGAGATCATCCTCGAGCGCTCGCCCGCCCCCTTCCTCGGCGGGATCGCCCTCGTCGACAACGCGTTCAAGGAGACCGCGCTCGTGCGCGGGGTCTCGATGCGCTCGCACGAGACCCTCGTCGACGAGGAGGGGGCGCTCCTCGAGACCGCCTACGGCTACCTCCCCCGCATCCCCTTCGACGACATGGACACCCTCATCGTCGACGAGATGGGCAAGAACGTGAGCGGCGCGGGGATGGACACCAACGTCATCGGGACCAAGCCGGGGCTCGAGCGTCCCCGGATCGGCGCGATCTACGTCCGCTCGCTCACCCCGGAGACGCACGGCAACGCGACGGGCGTCGGCCAGGCGGACGTGATGCCCCGGCGCCTCCTCGAGGAGATCGACTTCCACTCCACCTACATGAACACGTTCACCGCCAAGCGGCTCACCGGCGCGAAGATGCCGCTCATGGCCGAGAACGACCTCCAGGCGATGCAGGTCTGCCTCACCGTGCGCCCGGAGGAGGACCCCGCGACCGCCCGCGTGGTGCGCATCCGCAACACGAACCTCCTCGCCGAGTTCGGTGCGTCGACGGCGCTTCGGGACGAGATCGAAGCGCAACCGTCCCTCGAGATCGTGGAGGAGGCGAAGCCGCTCCGCTTCGACGAGCACGGCGACTTTGCCTGAGCCGCGCGCGCCGGGCCCGCGCGCGCCGCGCTCGCTCTCCGGACCGGTCGAGCCGGCGATGGCGCCCTCTCCGCCCGGACCGCCGTCCACCGCGGGCTGGCTTGCGGCCCGCCTTCCGTTCTACTACGGCTGGCTGGTGGTCGCGGTCGCCTTCGTCACCATCGCCATCGGGGCCAACAGCCGGACCGCGTTCTCCCTCCTGTTCCCGCCGATCCTCGACGAGACGGGCTGGTCGCGGGGCCTGACGGCCGGCATCTTCTCGTTCGGATTCCTCGCTTCCATCCCCCTCGCCGCCGGCATCGGCTGGCTCATCGACCGGCTGGGACCGGGCTTCGTGATGCCGCTCGGCGCATGGACGGTGGCGGTCGGGCTCATCCTCGCGACCTTCGCCACCACCCCGTGGCACCTTTACCTCTCCATGGGAGGGCTCGCGGTCGGCGCGAGCATCAGCCTCGCCTTCATCGGCCACGGAGCGTTCATCCCCAACTGGTTCGCGCGCCGGCGCGGGCTCGCGATGGGCGTCGCGGCGTCGGGAGTCGGCTTCGGCGCCCTCGCCCTCTTCCCCTGGATGCAGTGGATCCTCGACCACTACGGGTGGCGGGAAGCCTGCTGGATGCTCGCCCTCTTCCTCCTCGCGATCGTGCTCCCCGTCAACCTCCTCCTCCCCCGTCGCCATCCGTCGGAGCTCGGTTTGCAACCCGACGGCGAGGAGACGCCCGCCGGCGCCGGGACCCCAAGCGGGAACCGGGACGGAACGCAGACGGATGCGGCCGGCCCGTCCCGCGCGTCCGTCGAGTGGACGCTTGCCGGCGCGATTCGCACCGCGCGGTACTGGTACCTGTGGTTCGGGATGTTCTTCGCCCTCTTCGCGTGGTACTGCATCCAGGTGCATCAGACCAGGTTCCTGCTCGACGTCGGGTTCTCGCCGACGACGGCGGCGTGGGCCCTCACCCTCGTCAGCGTCACCGGGATCGGGGGGCTCATCGGGCTCGGGCATCTCTCCGACCGCATCGGCCGGGAATGGGGCTGGACCGCCGCCTGCGCGGGGTACGCGGTCTGCTATGCCCTGCTTCTCGTCCTCGAGCACGTGCCGAGCGCGATCCTCATGTACGTCATGGTCGCGGCCCAGGGACTCCTCGGATACGGCATCGCCGCACTGTTCGGCTCGGTGTCGGCGGACCTGTATCAGGGCCCGCGGTTCGGAACCATCTTCGGCACTCTCAGCCTCGGGGCGGGCCTCGGGGCGGCGGCCGGCCCCTGGGCGGCCGGGATCGTCTTCGACCTCGGCGGAAGCTACGCGCCCGCCTTCGTGATCGCGCTCGTCTTCTCGTTCGCGTCCGCCGCGTGCATCTGGCTCGCCGCCCCGCGCAAGGTGCGGCCCCTTCGCTAGCGAGAACGCCCCTCCGGACCATGTCCCGCGGTCCGTTGCCGGCCCCGCGACCCCATGCTAGATTCCCGAACGCGGGCGGCGAATGGAGAGACCGGGACCGTTCCCTTCATCGGCGAGACCGGTGTCCGTACGGCCGGGCCGCTGGCTGCAACACGACGTGAACGACAGGCAGGAACCCGGAGAAGACGAACATGAAATCACTCGCGAAGAAGGCATCCCTGGGGCTGGCGCTCCTGCTGGGCGCCGGCGCCGCCATGGCGGAGTGCGGCAACGTTCAGATCGCCAACATGAACTGGGCCTCCGCCCAGCTCATGGCGGAAGTGGACAAGATCATTCTCGAGCAGGGGTACGGCTGCACCGTGGAGCTGGTTCCCGGCGACACCATGCCCACGTTCACCTCCCAGAACGAGAAGGGCGAGCCGGACGTCGCGCCCGAGCTCTGGATCAACGCGGTGCGCGAGCCGCTCAAGATGGCGCTCGACGAGGGTCGGCTCCACTCGGCCAACAGCGGCCCCATCAGCGGGCTCGGCGAGGGCTGGTGGGTTCCCCCCTACGTCATCGAGAACCACCCCGACCTCAAGACCGTGCTGGACGTGCTCGAACGTCCCGATCTCTTCCCCGATGCGGAAGATCCCTCCAAGGGCGCTTTCGTCGGGTGTCCGGCCGGCTGGGGCTGCCAGCTCACCAACGCGAACCTCTTCCGCGGGTTCAAGATGGCCGAGAAGGGCTGGAAGCTGGTCGACCCGGGCTCGGCGGCGGGCCTCGACGGCTCCATGAGCAAGGCGGTCAACCGCGGCGAGAACTGGTTCGGCTACTACTGGTCGCCGACCGCCCTCATCGGCCGCCACAAGATGGTCAAGCTCGACTTCGGGGTGCCGTTCATCGGCAGCGAGCACTGGGACGGGTGCATCGTCAAGCCCGAGCAGGAGTGCGCCGACCCGCAAGCGTCCTCGTGGACGAAGTCGGAGGTGCACACCGTGGTCACCGATTCGTTCGCGAAGAGCGCCGGGGCCGACGTGATGGACTACCTCAAGAACCGCGTCTACCCGGGCGACGTGATGAACGGCATGCTGGTCTACATGGACGAGAATCAGGCCGAGGGCGCGGACGCGGCGGCCGAGTTCCTGCGCGCCCACCCCGACGTGTGGAAGGCGTGGCTGCCCGAAGAGGCGGCCATGAAGGTCAAGGCGATGTAGGGACGGCCGGCACGGCCGCGTGATTCGACCGAACGAGCCCGCCTGAGTTCCTCAGGCGGGCTCTTTTCTTTCCCGATCCCGCGGAACGCGGGTTCGAGCCGCAACGACCAACCGAAGTGTTCCGGTCTACACCCGACGGGAGGCATGCATGGACTTCCTGACCGAATTCCCAAGCATGGAGCGGCAGGCTCTTCGTGATCTCAAGAAGGCCATCGACGGGGGGTTCCGCGACTTCTCGCGAGAGTTCGGCGAAGCGATCGAGACCTTCTTCGAGCCGCTGCTCTGGTTCCTCGTCTGGTTCGAGAAGCTGCTGCGCGCCACCCCGTGGCCGCTCATCATCCTCGCGATCGCGGTCCTCGCCTGGCTGGGTTCCCGGAGCAAGGCCGTGGTCGTCGGTTGCGTCCTGTCGTTCCTCGCGATCGGCTACTTCGGCATGTGGATCGACACGATGTCGACCCTGGCCATCATCTCGGTGGCGACGATGCTGTGCATCGCGGTGGGGATCCCGCTCGGCATCCTCATGGCACGCTCGGACCGCACCCAGACCGCGATCACCCCGGTCCTCGACATCATGCAGACGATCCCCGCGTTCGTGTATCTCATCCCCGTCGTCATGCTGCTCGGGATCGGCAAGGTGCCGGGCCTCATCGCGGTGTGCATCTATGCCATTCCGCCAATCGTCCGGCTCACCAACCTCGGCATCCGGCTGGTCGAGAAGGAGGCGCTGGAGGCGGCGGACGCGTTCGGGGCCGACTACCGCCAGAAGCTGTTCGGGGTGCAGATCCCCCTCGCGCTGCCCAACATCTTCGCCGGGGTGAACCAGACCATCATGATGGCGCTCTCGATGGTGGTGATCGCGTCCATGATCGGCGTGGCCGGCCTGGGCGTGCCGGTGTTGCGGTCGATCTCCAACCAGTACCTCGCCCTCGGCCTGATGAACGGGCTCGCGATCGTGGCCCTCGCGATCATCTTCGACCGCGTCTCGCAACAGTTCGGCGAACGGCTGCAACGGCACCGCAAGGGACTCGATCATGGCTGAGTTCAAGATCCGGATCGAGAGCCTTTACAAGATCTTCGGTCCCCGGGCGCGGTCGGTGCTGGCGGACGTCCAACGGGGCATGTCCAAGCAGGAGCTGCTCGAGAGGCACAACCACGTGCTCGGCCTCAAGGACATCAACGTCGACGTCACCCCCCGGGAGATCTCGGTCATCATGGGGCTTTCCGGATCGGGCAAGTCCACCCTCATCCGCCACGTCAACCGGTTGATCGAGCCCACCTCCGGCCGGATCGTGGTCGATGGACAGGACGTCCTCGCCATGACCAAGGAGGAGCTCATCGACTTTCGGCGCCACAAGGTCTCGATGGTGTTCCAGCGATTCGGGCTGCACGTGCACAAGACGGTGGCGGAGAACGCCGCCTACGGCCTCGCGATCCAGGGAATGCCCATTCGGGAGGCCAAGGAGCAGAGCCGGAAGTGGCTCGAACGGGTCGGGCTGACGGGGTTCGAGAACCACTACCCCTCGCAGCTCTCGGGCGGAATGCAGCAGCGGGTCGGGCTCGCCCGGGCCCTCGCCACCGACGCGGAGATCCTGCTCATGGACGAACCCTTCTCGGCCCTCGACCCCCTGATCCGCACCGACATGCAGGACGTCCTGCTGGGCCTCCAGGAAGAGCTCCACAAGACGATCGTGTTCATCACCCACGATCTCGACGAGGCCCTCCGGCTGGGAGACAGCATCGCCATCCTGCGCGACGGGGCAGTGATCCAGCAGGGCAATCCGCAGGAGATCATCCTGCACCCCGCGGACGACTACATCTTCGACTTCATCAAGGACATCAATCGAAGCCGGGTGATCGAGGCGAGGTCCGTCATGACCCCCGGCGAGTCGGTCGACGACGGTCCGAGCGTCCCGCACGACCTCGTCCTCGAAGAAGCCCTGCAGGTCGTATCGGCGGCGAGAGGCGGCCAGGCCAATGTCGTCGATGCCGGTGGAGAAATCATCGGCAGCATCCGCCTGAACCAGATCATCGACGGAATCGCCCGGCCGACCGAGGGCGGCGATCAGGAAGAGCGGTACCGGTAGCCGGCCAGAAGCGGTTTGAATCCGCTCGCTCGAACGTGCGCCCGCGGCATGGGTTCGACTCTTACGAAGCCATTGGCGATTTGCCAAAATCGGCCGCTCGACGCCCGTGTCGCCCCGCATCGAATCGGTGCCCATGAAGGAGTCGTTCGACCGTGAGCCAGCCTCCCTCCCCTGCCCGCTCCTCCGGTGAACCGGTCGCGGACTGGATCGCCCACCACTCGCGCTACTCCCCCCGGCGCGAAGCGGTCCACGACCTCGCATCGGGCCGGCGCTTCACCTATGCGGAGTTCGACGAACGGGTGAGCCGGGCCGCCCTCTGGATGCGGGACGGGCTCGGGGTCGGCCGGGGCGATCGGGTCGCGGTCCTCTCCCACAACGACTCCGACGTCTTCGAGGTCCAGTTCGCGTGCCAGCGGCTCGGCGCGATCTTCCTCCCCCTCAACTGGCGGCTCGCGACCCCCGAGCTCGAGTTCATCTGTGGCGACGCGGAGCCACGGGCGCTCCTCCACGGCGTCGAGTTCGAGGCGGCGGTCGCGGAAGTGGCCCGGACCTGCGCCATCGAGCATGTCGCGGCCCTCGCCAACGGGGGGCCGAGCGCCTACGAGACGGGGCTCGAAGGAGCGGCCGGGACCCTCGCCGATCCGGATATCGAGCCCGGCGACACCTGGACCATCATGTACACCTCCGGGACGACCGGCAGACCCAAGGGCGCCCGCAACACCTACCGGATGGGGCTCTACAACACGATGAACTCGGTGGTCGCGTGCGCGGTGGGTCCCGGCACGCGCAACCTCGTCTTCCTCCCGACCTTCCACACCGGCGGCCTCAACGTCTACGCGAACCCGGTGTTCCACACCGGCGGCACCAACGTCGTGATGAGGACCTTCGACCCCGGGCGTTTCCTCCACGTCCTCTCGGACCGCGAGCGCCCGATCACCCACGCCCTCGGGGTGCCCACGAACTTCCTCATGACGGCCGAGGAGCCGGGGTTCGACGATGCGGACCTCGACCACCTGGTGCTCCTCGGGGTCGGGGGCGCGCCCGCCCCCCTCGCGCTCCTCGAACGCTACGCGAGGAAGGGCACCCCCCTGCAGCAGCTCTGGGGCATGACCGAGACGGGCCCGCTCGGTCTCGTCCTCGACGCGGAGCACACCCTCTCGAAGGCCGGCTCTTCGGGACTCCCGGTCATGTACTCGGAGCTCAAGGTCGTCGATGACGAGGGCCGGACCCTAGGCCCGGACGAGACCGGAGAGCTGATGATCCGCGGTCCGAACGTGACCCCCGGTTACTGGAACCGCCCGGAGGCGAACCGCGATTCCTTCACCGGGGACGGATGGTTCCACACCGGGGACGCGGCCCGGGTGGACGCAGACGGCTACTTCTACATCGTGGACCGGTGGAAGGACATGTTCATCTCGGGGGGCGAGAACGTGTACCCGGTGGAGGTCGAGAACGCGATCTACGAGCTCGACGGGGTGCTCGAGAACGCGGTGGTCGGTATCCCGGACGAGAAGTGGGGCGAGGTGGGCCGCGCCTACGTGGTCCTCAAGGACGGCTCGAACCTCGACGACGGCGCGATCGTCGAGCATTGCCGCGACCGCATCGCCCGCTACAAGGTGCCGAAGGAGGTGCGCTTCCTCGACGAGCTGCCCCACAACGCGACCGGCAAGATCCTCAAGCACGTTCTCCCGCGCGACTGAGTCGGCGTTCCTCGTTCCGAACCGGGAGCGGCCCCCGGACGCCCGTCCGGCAGGCCGTCTCGGGCCGGTCTATCCGAAGGCGCGGGCGAGCGGCCGGACCGCGAGGCTCGCGAAGAAGATGACCATCGCGGCCACCACGATCGATGGCCCGGAGGGTGTGTCGAACCAGAGTGAGCCGAAGAGACCGAGCACTCCACAAGCGATTCCGATCATCGAGGCGACGATCGCCATCTGCTCGGGGGTACGCGACAGCGCACGCGCGGCTGCCGCGGGGATGATCGCGAGCGCGACGATGAGCAGCACCCCGACGACCTTCATGCCCACCGCCACGATCGCGGCCATCAGCACCACGTAGATCACCTGAAGGCGGAGCACCGGGATGCCCTCCGCCTGCGCGAGATCCGCATGGAGGGTGGCGGCCACGAGTCCGCGCCAGATCGTGGCGAGCACGACGAGGCCGGCCGCGCCTCCCCCCCAGATGACGGCGAGGTCCCAGGCGGTCACGGCCAGCACGTCGCCGAAGAGAAAGCCGATGAGATCGTGGCGGTAACTGCTCGCCGAGAGAGCAAGCACGACGAGGCCGAGGGCCAGCGTAGTGTGGGAAAGGACGCCCAGCAGGGAATCGGTCGCGAGGTGGGCGGTGCGCTCGAGAACGATGAGGAGGAGCGCCACCGCGATGGCGACCCCGAACACGCCGACCCCGAGTCCGAGACCCAGAACCGCCCCGAGCGCTACCCCGAGCAGAGCCGAGTGGGCCATCGTGTCGCCGAAGTAGGCCATCCGGCGCCACAGCAGGACGCAGCCGACCGGGGCCGCGATGCACGCCACCCCCGCCGCGGCGAGGAGCGCGCGCACGAAGAAGTCATCCAGCACCGTCCGCTCCCCGCTCTCCGGCCCGCGCCACCTCTCCGGCGAGGTCGTGCACGTGATCGTGAATGTGCCGGTACACCGCGGCGGCGGCCGCATTCGGACCGAACAGGCGGCGAAACTCGTCGTGAGCGACCACCTCCTCGGGCGCTCCGGTGCAGCATACATGGCGGTTGAGGCAGACGACGCGATCCGTGGACGCCATCACGATGTGCAGGTCGTGGCTCACCATGAGCACTCCGCAGCCCCGCCGCTCGACGATCCCGCCGATGAGCTCGTACAGCTCCGCCTCCCCCGTGTAGTCCACTCCCTGCACGGGCTCGTCCAGTATGAGCAGGTTCGGCAGGCGCATGAGAGCCCGGGCGAGGAGGACGCGCTGGAACTCGCCGCCCGACAGGTCGGACACCCGTGCGGTGATCAGGTGCCCGACCGCGGTCTCTTCGAGCGCCCCGGCAACCGCCTCGACCGGGCGCCGGTCGGTCAGGCTCATCAACCGCTCGACAGTGAGCGGAAGGGTGGGGTCGAAATGGACCCGCTGCGGCACGTAGCCGATGCTCGCCGCCTCGCCGCGTCGCACGGTCCCCGCATCGGGCTTGAGGAGCCCGAGCAGCACTCGCACCAGGGTGGTCTTGCCCGCCCCGTTCGGACCGATGAGGGTCACCACCTCCTCGGGCGCGACCTCGATGTCGACGTCGTGCAGAATCCATCGCCCGCCCCGGCGCACACCGGCCGCGCAGGCCTCGATAAGCGGATTCCGGCTCGCCACGGATTCAGACCCCGCTCGCCTGACTGCATTCCGGACAGAGTCCGGTCACCTCCAGGATGTGGGTGTGGAGCTCGAACCCGGAATCGTCCGCAAGTTTGCGGACCGAGCGCCCCACCCCCGCTCCGTTCGGCTCGGCGACCGTGCCGCACTCCGTGCACACGAGGAACACGGTGCCGTGCCCCTCCTTCGGCCCGCTGCACGCCACATAGGCGTTGCGACTCGCGATGCGGTGGACGATTCCAAGGGTCTCGAGGAACGAGAGGGCGCGGTAGATCTGGGCGGGAGCCGGCCTCCGGCCCCTCCAGTCGAACCGCTCCAGGATGTCGTAGGCGCCAACCGGCTGGTGCTCGGCGAGGACCAGCTCGAGCACCGCCCGCCGATTCTCGGTGAGGCGCTCGCGCCGCACGCGGCAGATCTCCTCGGCGCGGGCGAGGCCCTCCGAGATGCACGCGTCGTGATCGTGTCGCCGCCCCGGAAATGGTGACGATTCGGCTGCCATGGCGCTTCCTGATTCCGCTCGAACCGACGTTACATCATCGCCCAAACGT
The DNA here is from genome assembly GCA_022823045.1 of Gammaproteobacteria bacterium. Classification (GTDB taxonomy): domain Bacteria; phylum Pseudomonadota; class Gammaproteobacteria; order HK1; family HK1; genus JAJDXW01. Next base: position 10,995 of record JAJDXW010000145.1, on the reverse strand, counting down.
AATGATGTATCAAACGTAATGATGTATCATCCCGCGAGCGCGGCCGACTGGACGCCACCCCGGAAACAACCGAGAGGAAGCACGACATGCCACGCTTTCGCAACCTGTTGCTTGGAATCGGGGTCGCGGCGCTCGCGACGGGACCGAATGTCGCAGCCTCGGCGGAGGCACCGAGCGTGGTGGCGAGCATCAAGCCGATCCATTCACTGCTCGCGGGGGTCATGGGCGGAACGGGCCGGCCGGTCCTCCTGGTGCCGGGAGGCGCCTCGCCGCATACCTTCTCCCTCCGTCCGTCCGACGCCAAGGCACTCGAGGATGCGGACATCGTGGTATGGGTGGGCGAGGACCTCGAGTCGTTTCTCGTCCAGCCGCTCGAGGCGCTCGCGACTGACGCCTACATCCTCGAGCTCTCGCGGGCCGAGGGCATCATGCTGCACGGGTTCCGCGAGGGCGGAGCGTGGGACGAGCATGACGACGATCATGGCGAGGGCGACGAGATGGAGGAGGACGAAGAGCACGCCGAAGGCCGCGACGAGGAAGAGGGCGAGCACCACGACGATGAGGAAGAGGGTGAGCACCACGGCGACGAGGACGAGGAAGAGGGTGAACACCACGACGACGAGGACGAGGACCGGCGCGCCGGTGCGGACGACGAGGAAGGCGAGGCCCACGTTCACCACGAAGACGGGCACGAGCACCACAGCGGTGAATACAACATGCACCTCTGGCTGGACCCGGCGAACGCGGAGGTGATCGTCGATTCCATGGCCGACGCCCTGTCGCGGATCGATCCCGAGCGGGCGAGTGTCTACTGGGAGAACGCTGCCGCGGTGAGGGCCCGGCTTCGTGCCCTTGACGAAGAGCTCGAGGAGGCCTTCGCCCCGGTGCGGGATCGCGGGTTCATCGTGTTCCACGACGCGTGGCAGTACCTGGACATCCGGTACGGCCTCCGCGCGGTGGGCTCCGTGACCGTCAATCCGGACCAGTCGCCCGGGGCCGCCCGGCTCGCCGAGATCCGGGAGAAGATCACCGGCGCGGAGGCGACCTGCGTGTTCGCCGAGCCCCAGTTCGAACCCCGCCTGGTCCGGACCCTCGTGGAGGGCACCGGCGCGGCGACGGGGACCCTGGACCCGCTCGGGGCCGCGCTCGAGGACGGTCCCGACCTCTATTTCGACCTCATGCGGGAGAACGCCCGGGCGTTCCGGGCCTGCTTCGGCCTCTAGGAGCTTCCCGGGCACCCTTCCCGGCGAACACGCATCCGGGAGCGACGGCGCCTCTCCACCCGCCGTCGCTCCCGGGTGCCGCCGGCTCCCGGATTGCGCCCGCTACCGCAGCCCCGGCGCGCGCGCCCGTCTCGGCTCGGCCCCATCGTTCGCAACCCCCCCTCCCCGCTCGCCGGAACGCCGCCCCGGGGGTTACCATTCCGACCCCGGCCCGGCCACCTCCGCCCGGCCGCCGTGCCGCCCGATCCACGTACCGGGCGAGAGGCCGAGACCTTGGACTACAACCGATTCTTCTCCGACCGCATCGAGGACCTGAAGGCAGAGGGCCGATACCGGGTCTTCGCGGATCTCGAGCGCTGGCACGGGGGCTTCCCCCGCGCCCTCCACCACTCGCCCTCCGGCGCGGCCGAGGTCACCGTCTGGTGCTCCAACGACTACCTCGGCATGAGCCAGCACGAGGTCGTGCGCACCGCGATGAAGGACGCGATCGACCGGTACGGCGCGAGCGCCGGGGGCACCCGCAACATCTCCGGCACGACGCACTGCCACGTGCGGCTCGAGGAGGAGCTCGCGGACCTCCACGGAACCGAGGCGGCGCTCCTCTTCACCTCCGGCTACGCCGCCAACGAGGCCACCCTGTCCGCCCTCGGCGCCGAGCTCCCGGGGTGCGTCCTCCTCTCGGACGCCACGAACCACGCGTCCATGATCGCCGGCATCCGCCACGCCCGGACCGAGAAGCGCATCTTCGCCCACAACGACCTCGCCGACCTCGAGGCCAAGCTCGCGGACCTCGACCCGGCCGTGCCCAAGGTCGTCGTCTTCGAATCGATCTACTCGATGGACGGAGACGTGGCGCCGATCGCGGCCATGTGCGAACTCGCGGACCGGCACGGCGCGATGACCTATGTCGACGAGGTCCACGCGGTCGGGATGTACGGCCCGCGCGGTGCCGGCGTCGCGGCGCGCGAGGGGGTGATGGATCGGGTCTCGGTGCTCCAGGGCACCCTCGCCAAGGCGTTCGGGGTGGTGGGCGGCTACATCGCGGGCTCCGCCGCCCTCGTCGACTTCATCCGCTCCCATGCCACCGGATTCATCTTCACGTCGGCGATGCCGCCCGCGGTCGCCGCGGGCGCGCTTGCGAGCGTGCGCCATCTCAAGACGAGCGACGTCGAGCGCAGCCGCCAGCAGACCCTCGCGAACCGCCTCAAGCGGATGCTCGGCGAGGCGGGGCTGCCGGTCATGCCCAACGAGTCCCACATCGTCCCCGTGCTCATCGGGGACCCGGTGCGGTGCAAGCGGGTAACGGACGAGCTGCTGGAGCGCCACCGGATCTACGTGCAGCCGATCAACTACCCGACGGTGCCGCGCGGGACCGAGCGGCTGCGCCTCACCCCCACCCCCCTGCACGACGACGAGGACCTCGCCCACCTCGTGGCGTCCCTGCGGGAGGTCTGGAGCCGGTTCCCGCTCCGCGTCGCGGCCTGACCGGCGGCCGCAGGTCGGATTGGCCGAAGGCGTAATCCGACATCACGTGCAAGAGGTGGCCCTTGGCGCACAAGTGTCGGATTACGCTTCGCTATTCCGACCTGTGGCTCTTCACACTCGTCGTGAATGAGGGGCCATTGCGCGATCACGCCCTAATCCGACCTGCAGAGGCTACCGACCTACCGGCCTGACCGTGTCTACCGGGCCGGCTCAGTAGGGGCCGGGCACAACGGGGCTCCCGTCGCTGAACCGCTCGAATCGGAAGCGGGTGAGGTCGTGGCCGTGGGGGCGGCCCTGGACGAGGTCCGCGAGCACCCGGCCGGCCCCGGGACCGATCCCGAAACCGTGCCCGCTCATGCCCGTCCCGATGAAGAGCCCCCGCGGGGACGGTGCTTCGCAGAGGTAGGGCACCGCGTCCGGGGTGACGTCGATCATCCCCGCCCACGCCTCGGCCATCCCGGCCTCGGCGAGCCGAGGCGCCTGCACCGGCAGGCGGGCGGAGATGCGCCGGAGGACGGCCTCGGACGGCGGCGGGTTCAGCACCCTCGTCCTCTCGAACGGGGTAACCTCGTCCGCGGTCCAGCGCCGTCGCCCCCCCCAGCTTCCCGGAAACCCCCGCGGCGGACCGACGAGGATCCGAAGGCTCCTCGCGCTCGCTCCGAGGAGGGTCCGGAACTTCGCGAGATAGCGGAACGAGCGCGGTCCCACGTAGTGCTCGATGAGGTCGCCGACCGCGACCGTGTACCCCCCGTCCGCCCGGCGCCGGAGGCAAAGCCCGGGGGAGTACACCGCGGGGCTGTCCCCTCCGCTCACCGGATTGGTTCGTCCCACCGTCGCGCGGACCGTGAGCTGAGGCAGGTCGATGCCGAGGTTCGAGGCGAAGAACGTGCTCCACGCCCCTCCCGCGAGCACCACCGCCCGCACGGCCGTCCGCCCCCGCTCGGTATGGACCGCGGCGACCCTCCCCGCCGCCGTCTCCACCGTGCGCACCGCGCAGTTCTCGACGATGGCCGCGCCGAGCCGGCGGGCCGCGCGGGCGAGGGCCGGCACCGCGACGAAAGGCTCGGCCCGGCCGTCGCTCGGGGTGAAGATGCCGCCCGACCACCGGCCGGCGAGATCGGGGACCAGCGCCTCGACCTGCTGCGCGGTGAGGAGACGTGATTCGAGCTGGTGGCGCGACGCCATCTCGCGCCATTCCTCCCACCGGGACATCTGTTCGGGACCGGTGGCGAGGTAGAGGCAACCACACTCGGTGAAGGCGAGCTCGCGTTCCCCGGTCTCCTCGGCGAGCCCCCGCCAGATCCGGTTCGACTCCATGACGATGGGGAGCTCCGCCGGGTCCCGCCCCTGCTGCCGCACCCATCCCCAGTTCCGGCTCGACTGCTCGCCGGCGACCCGCCCCTTCTCGCAGACCGCGACCCGGACGCCGCTCTTCGCGAGAAAGTACGCGGTCGAGACCCCCACCACGCCCGCCCCGATCACGAGCACGTCCACCTCGTCGGGCAGGGGATCGGCGAACGCGACCGGGTTCGCCTCGGAGATCATCGGCATGACCACTCCTCTCGTCTTCCGGCATGAGCTTCGACGACCCGCCCTCCGGGGGGTAGGCCGTGACTCCCCGGCGAGCCCGGTTCCCGGGAACCGCCGGGCGGCCGGAACCGTTCATCGACCGCCGTGGGGGCAGCCCGCATATTTCACCGATGTCCTGCCGCGGACGCCAGTCTGCTCGCGGCGGCTTCTTGGCGCCCAGACCCGAAAAACTCGGAGAGTTTTTCGGGTGAACCACCATCTCGAAGAATTCTCAGAATTCTTCGAGCATGCGACGAAAATCGGTGAAATATGCGGGCAGATTCTGCGCCAGGATGGATAATGGCAGATTCCGAGATCGGTCCGAAGAGAGGAGATCCGGCATGGCGGAACCATCCCCCGGCGACGGGCGCGCGCCGCCCCGCGAGCTGCTTCTGCTCCGCCACGGAAAGGCGGTCCCGCACGGCTCCGTCGTGCCCGACTTCGACCGCCCGCTCGACGAGCGCGGGAGGGCAGACGCCGCCTGGATGGCGCGATGGGCGGTCGACGCCGGCGTCGTCCCCGACCTCGTCGTGTCCTCGCCGGCCGCGAGAGCCCGGGAGACGGCGGAAGGCTTCTGCCGCGAAGCGGGCCTCCCCGTCGAGGCCATCCGGTGGCGCGAGATCATCTACGACGCGCACGTCTCCGGCCTCCTCCAGGTACTCGCGGAATGCCCGGCCGAGTCCCGTCGGATGCTGCTGGTCGGCCACAACCCGGGCTTCGAGCTGCTCGCGGGCCTCCTCGGCCACGGGGATCCGAGCCGGGTGCGGCTCGCCACGGCGGCGGCGGCCCGGATCCGGATGCCTGAGGACTGGAGCGAGCTGGAGCCGGGCGACGGCGAGATGATCGAGGTGGTCCGGCCCCCGAAACGGCGCTGAACGCGCCCATGGCGCGCATATCTCGCCAACTTCCTGCTGCGGACGCCAATCTGCTCGCTATGACAAGGCGTACTCCCTCAAGCCGCTTCATCGTAGTTCGACTACGCCTTCAGCGTCTCTCGGTCCGTGCGCCTTGTCACAGCGGCATCTTGACGCCCTCGCGACGAAAGTTGGTGAGATATGCGCGCTAGCGGACACCGCTCCCCCCGTTCAGGCGGCCGCCTCCGGGCCGTTCCCCAGCACCTCGCGCAGCGCCTCGAGCGCGGCGTCCACCTCGGCCGCGCCGACGTCGAGGTGGGTGACGGCGCGGAGCAGCCGGGGGCCGAGGGCGCCGATCGAGACGCCCCGTTCCGCGAGGGACGCGGAGATCTCCTTCGCCGAACGCCCGATCCCCTCCTCGACGTCGAAGTAGACGATGTTGGACTCGACCGAGTCGAGGGCGATGCCGAGCCCCGGGATGCCGGCCACGCCCTCGGCGAACCGGCGGGCGAGCGCATGGTCCTCGGCGAGGCGAGCGACGTGGTGTTCGAGGGCGTGGACCCCGGCCGCGGCGAGGATCCCGGCCTGGCGCATCGCCCCGCCGAGCCGCTGCTTCCAGCGCCATACGTCGCCGAGCCGGTCCCGGGAGGTCGCGAGCACCGCGCCCACCGGACAGCCGAGACCCTTGCTGAGATCGATCCACGCGGTGTCGAACCCGCGGGCGAGGTCGCGGGCCGGCACCCCGGACGCAACCGCCGCGTTCAGGAGCCGCGCGCCGTCCATGTGGGTGGCGAGACCGTGTTCACGCGCCACCTCCGCCACCGCCCGCAACGCGTTCAACGGCCAGACGGTCCCTCCGCCGAGGTTGGCGGTCTGCTCGACCGCGAGGAGCCGGGAGCGGGGGGCGTAGCGGTTCGCGGGATCGCGCACCGCCGCCCGCGCCTGCTCCCCGGTGAAGACGCCCCGTTCGCCGTCGAGCGGCGCGATCATCACGCCGCTCAGAGCGGCCGGCGCGCCGCCCTCGAAGTGGACGATGTGCGCGGTGCGGTCGGCAATGACCTCGTCGCCCGGTGCGCAATGCACCCGGATGGCGAGCTCGTTGCACATCGTCCCCGAGGGGAGGAACACCGCGGCCTCCTTGCCGAGGAGCTCCGCCACCATCTCGCACAGGCGGTTGACGCTCGGGTCCTCCATGCGCTGCTCGTCGCCGACCGGCGCCCGGGCCATCGCTTCGCGCATGGCCGGGGTGGGGAGGGTCTGGGTATCGCTGTAGAGGTTGATCATGGGAATCGGTCCATGCGCGTGCGCGGCTAACGCACCGGCATCACGAGGTTCGGCAGCCAGGTGGTGAGCACGGGAAAGAACGTCACGAGGAGCAGGGCCACCACCATCGTCAGGAAGATGGGCCACATGTGCTGCCAGAACTGCTGGAGCGAGATGCCGGAGATCCGGCACAGCAGGTACATGGTGAGCCCGTAGGGCGGGGTGATGAGCCCGATGAGGAGGTTGAACACGGTGATGACGCCGAAGTGGACGACGTCGATGCCGAGGGCCTCGACCGTCGGCATGAGGATCGGCACGAAGACGAGCAGGATGGGAACGGTGTCGACCATGCTGCCGAGAAGGAGGTAGACGACGTTGACGCCGAGGAGAAACACGAGCGGCTCGTCGGTGAGCCCGGTGAGCCACGTCGCGAGCGCATCGGCCGCGCCATACAGGGTGAGCACCCTCCCGAACACCGCGGCGGCCGAGATGATGAGGAACACCGCGCCGATCGTCTTGATGGTGTTCAGCATCTCCCGCGCGAAGCTCTTTACCGTCAACTCCCGGTAGAACACCCCGCCCACCAGAACGACGGCGATTACGCCGAGCACCGCCGCCTCGGTCGGGGTCGCGATGCCGGTCAGGATGCTTCCGAGCACGATGATCGGGATCACCAGCACGGGAAGTCCGACCGCGGTGGCCCGCACCCGCTCGCGATAGGGCATGCGGGGCTCACGGGGGTAGCCGTTGCGACGCGCGACGATGTACGCCTGCGCCATCAGGAACACGCCGAGGAGCAACCCCGGAACGGCGCCGCCGAGGAAAAGCCGGCCGACCGACGTCTCCGTCGCGGCGGCAAAGATGATGAACGCGATGCTGGGCGGGATGAGCGGTCCGATGGTGGCCGCGCCGCCGATGATCGAGGCCGCGTAGGAGACGGGGTAGCCGGCGCGGCGCATGCCCGGGATCAGCAGCTTTCCGGTCGCCGCGGCGTCGGCGAGATCCGAACCCGACATGCCGGCCATGATGATGTTCACGATGACGCTGACGTGGGCGAGGCCCCCCGCGACGTGCCCGACGAACGCCTTGGCGAGGTTGGCGAGCCGCTGGGTGACTCCGCTCGCGAGGGCGAGGTCCCCCATCAGGATGAAGAACGGGATCGCCATGAGAACGAAGTGATTGATCCCCTGCCACATCGTGGTGGCGACGGTCGAGAACTTGATCCCGGTCGGGGCGAGCCAGAGCCCGACCAGCGACGAAGCGATGAGGACGACCGCGATCGGCACCCGAAGAAAGAACAGGGCGAAGAAGACCACCAGCACGATGGCGAGGGGAGACACGCGCTAGACTCCTCGAGCGTCCCGGTGGCTTACGGCCGGGTCGGGTTTGCAAACCGGTTTCAAGAGCCAGGTGTACGAGGCCGCTACCGGCAGGGTGCTCCACGGGTTTGCCGAAAATCGGGTGGCTTCGAACATTTCCTGTCAATCCGAGGCGCAGCCTCGCTACATCTCCGTGTTGACGCTCGACTGAATCGGTACTCCGCGCACCCGCCGGACCATGAGCGAGACGGTGTGGAGCACGATGAGCGCTCCGGCAACCGGTATCGGGTAGGCGAACACCGAGAGCGGGAGACCAAGCGCGATCGTGTACATGATGTCGAGGGCCACCGCGGCCTTCCAGCCGTACCACGCGACGGGGACGAGCACCGCGAGGGTCACCACGTCCCCGAACAGCCGCACCGCGAGCTGCGCCCGGGGCGGCAACTGGTCGAAGATCACCGACATGCCGATGTGGTCGTCGGTTCGCTGGAGCTGGGCCGCCCCCCAGAGCGCCCCCCACACCATCACCAGCCGGCCGAACTCCTCGGTCCACGGCATCGTGATGGTGTCGGAGAGGAGGTAGCGCACGAGGACCTGGAGGGCGGCGGAGGCGAGCATCGCGAGCAGGAGGAAATGGCTCACGGTGTCCTCGACGACCTTCCAGAAGTCGATCCCGCCCCATTTCTCACCTGGGCCCCCGCGCGTCAGCCACTCCCCGCGCAGGAGCCATGACAGGAGGAGCGCCACGAACACGAGGATGAAGACGAGGGCCGTCACCTCGCCGGGGACGGGCATCATCATCGCGACGTGCCCTCCTCGCTCGCCGCCGGTGGCCGCCCGAGCCGCTTCATCCCGGGTTCCGGGTCACGCGCGCCACGTTCCCCAGCGGCCGGCGTCGACCGCGGCGAGGAACGAGCCCGCGAGCCGGTTGAAGAGCTCCGGCTCCTCCGAGTTCAGGGTGTGGCCGCACATCGGGACCACCGCGAGTCCGGCGTGGGGAGCGGTGTCCCGGATGAAGCGGCTCGAGTCGAACGCGGGCGCGTCCTGGTCGCCGCACATTACGAGGATCGGCATGGAGAGGCGGCGGATCCCTTCGGCAAGCTCGAACACGGACGCGCGCCGGATGAGGACCTCGCGCATGACGTGCTCCGCCCCGACCGGCGAGAGGCGGCGCATTCCGTCGACGAATTCCTTGAAGCCGCGCGGATCCTTGGTCCGGAAGATGGCCCGCTGCGGGGCGTCCGCGACATTCGCGACGATGCCTTCGGCGCCGTCGCGGGCGATGTCGTCCGCGAAGCGTTCCGCCGCCTCGAGCCACGCCGCCCGGTCCACCGAACCCGCCCCCGCCCCCGCCACGATGAGGCTCCGCACCCGGCTCGGATGGGCGATGGCGAAGTTGAGGACGAGGTTCCCCCCGGTCGCGAGACCCGCGAGGTGGACCCGGTCGAGCCCGAGCCCGTCGAGAAGGCCGAGGAGATCCGCGACGAGGCCGTCCGGACTGTAGGCACCCGGGTCCTCGGGAACGTCCGAAGGCGGATATCCCCGGTAGTTCCAGGCGACGACCCGATAGCGGCGGGCGAGATGCCGGACCTGCGGCTCGAAGGCCCGCAGGTCGCCCGCGAACTCGTGGCAGAGGACGAGCGGCACTCCCTCCCCGGTCGACTCGTAGTAGAGATCGGCCCCGTTTACGCGTTCGAGCGGCATCGCTCCCCCTGATGTACGGACGCAAGTCCACCCTCCGGGCGGAAGCGGGGCGCACCCGCTTCCGCCCGGACGGGCCAGGTGCCCTATTCCTGCGCGGCCTTGACCGCGTCCAGCACCTTCGGGCCGATGAAGACCGAGAACTTGTCGTGCACCTCCTGAGCGCGGGCCGCGAACGAATCGCGCTCGGGATGGGTCACGGTGATGCCGTTCGCCTCCATGAGGGCGATGGCGTCCTCGTTGGCCTTCTGGGCGCCGTCACGCATCGTCTCGCCCGCCGCGAGCGCCGACTTCATGATGATCTCCTGGTGCTCCGCGGAGAGCGAGTTGTAGACGTCGAGATTCATCAGGTACACGGTGGAGGTGAAAATGTGGTTGGAAACCGCGAGGTGCGTCGCGACCTCGTACTGCTTGGCGTCCGCCATCCCGTGGTAGTTGGTCTCCACCCCGTCGATGGCCTTCTGCTGGAGGGCGGAGTAGACCTCGGGCCAGGCCATCGGCACCGGGTTTCCGCCGAAGGCGCGGATCGTCTGCACGTAGAGCGGGTTCTCGACGATCCGGATCTTGCGCCCCTTCATGTCGTCCACGGACTCGATCGCGAAGCCGTTCGTCAGGAAGCCGCGGAATCCCCACACGCCCCACGCGAGCCCCTTGATCCCCTTGGGCTCCATGAGGGCGAGGACACCGTGCCCGACCGGCCCGTTCAGGACCTCCCACGCCGACTCGCGGCTCTTCCAGATGAACGGCAGCTCGGTGATGGAGAAGGTCGGCTCGATCGCGGCGGCGAGTCCGGAGCCCACCATGGCCATATCGAGCTCCCCGAGGCGCACCTGGGACACCATCTCGAGCTCTCCGCCGAGCTGGCCGTTGGGGAAGATCTCGATTTCGATCGCGCCGTTCGAGAGCTCCTTGGCCATCGCGGCAAGCTTGGTCGAGCCTTGGCCGGCGATCGCCTCGATGGTGGTGACGTGGCCGATGCGAAGCTTGACGGTCGCCTCCGCCGCGGCCGGCCCGGCCCAGCCGAATACGGATACCGCAGTCACCGTGAGCGCCGTCCACTTCAACTTGTTCAGCATGTTTCTTCCCTCCCGGGTGCATTGCAGCCGTCTGTTTCCGGCCCGAAACCGGCTGCCAACCCCCGGGCCGAAGGCTCGCCGCGCGCCCCTCGGGAATGGAACGATCCCGGAACGGGCACGAGCGGCGTCGCCCGGAGTATAGTCGCCTCCTTCCCGGCCAACGCAAGAACGGGGTCCAGCCAGAGGGCGGCCGGCCCGGTGCCAAGGCCCGCAAACGAACGAGGAACCAATCGAATGCTCACCAGTGAACTCGCCTACGTAGCCGCCGTCACCCGCGACGTCGACGCGGCCGCCGACGTCCTCGGCAACGTGCTCGAGCTCCCGCGCGCGGACGTCCCCGGACCCGGCCGCGACGTCCCCGTCTTCACCGCCGGCCGGAGCGCCCTTGCCCTGTTCGAGCCGGGCGACCCCGGCGTCGACGGGACGGAACGAACGGGCATTCATCACATCGCCCTCGGGGCCGGCGACCCCGCGGCGGCCCGCGAAGCGGCGGCCGCAGCCGGAG
>JAJDXW010000332.1 GCA_022823045.1 Gammaproteobacteria bacterium | reverse complement strand
GCTTCGTCGGCACGGTCGGCGAGGACGTCGACGAGGTCTTCACGAACCTCGCCGGGCAGCTCCTCCTGATCAAGCGCTATGGGCGGCCGGACGAGGTCGCAGGCGTCGTGGCGTTCCTCGCATCGGAGCGGGCGAGCTTCGTGACCGGCGCCTGCTGGAATGTCGACGGCGGATTCACGAAGTTCCTGACCTGAGCGATCCGGAGCGGAGCTCAAGCGCATGTACCATGAGGGCGCAATCTCTCCCCCATGCGCGAGGCGGCATGACGATGAGCGATACCTACCCCAGAGACATGCGCGGATACGGCCGCAACCCGCTCGACGCGAAGTGGCCGGGCGATGCCCGGGTCGCCGTCCAGTTCGTCATCAACTACGAGGAAGGGGCGGAAAACTGCATCCTCCACGGCGACCCCGCGTCGGAGTCCTTCCTGTCCGAGATCGTCGGCGCGCGCCCCCTCCCCGGCGACCGCAACATGAACATGGAGTCCATCTACGAGTACGGCAGCCGGGCGGGGTTCTGGCGCCTCCACCGCATCTTCGCCTCACGGGAGGTGCCGGTCACCGTCTACGGCGTCGCGATGGCCCTCGAGCGCAACCCCGAGGCGGTAGCCGCGATGAACGAGGCGGGATGGGAGATCGCGAGCCACGGCTACCGCTGGATCGACTACCAGGGCGTCGACATCGACACCGAGCGCGAGCACATGGACAAGGCGATCGAGATCCAGACCCGGGTGGCCGGGGAGCGCCCCCTCGGCTGGTACACGGGCCGCAACAGCCCCAACACCCGGCGCCTCGTCGTCGAGGAAGGCGGCTTCCTCTACGACGCGGACTCCTACGCGGACGAGCTTCCCTACTGGAACACCGAGCACGGACGCCCGCACCTCATCGTGCCCTACACCCTCGACGCCAACGACATGCGCTTCGCGACCCCGCAGGGGTTCAACTCCGGCGACCAGTTCTTCGCCTACCTCCGGGACGCGTTCGATGTTCTCTACGAAGAGGGGGCGGAGTCGCCCCGAATGATGTCGGTGGGTCTCCACTGCCGGCTCGTCGGCCGACCCGCCCGCGCCGCCGCCCTCGCCCGCTTCGTCGACCACGTCCGCAACCACGACCGGGTGTGGGTGTGCCGGCGCATCGACATCGCGCGCCACTGGCACGAGCACCATCCCTGGTCGGGCTGAGCCCGACCCGGCTCCGCACCCCGCCCGCGCCAGCCGCCGGATGGAATGCCTCCGCTCGCGGGCGGGAAGCCCGCGCTGCCAGGAAGGCGTGCCCGCGTGAAGTCCGCGCTCCCGGGATGCTCCTGATCCCGGCCCGAGCCTCGCTCGAGACAGGGATGCCTCAGAACGCCCGGCCGGCGTGTCCGCTCCGGGTGACGGAGGTCTGTGCCAGCGACTCCAGGATCTTGGTCACGCACCAGTTGTCCTCGCCCGAGAAGCGGGTGATCCCGGCCTGGAACAGCTCGTACGCCTGGGCCACCGAGAACAGCGGCGCCCCCACCTCGCGCGCCATGTCCATCACGATGCAAAGGTCCTTGTACATCGTCGCGATGTTGCTCCCGGTGCCGACGAACTCGCGGTCCACCACCCGCTGGATCGCGTTGGCGACGAGCGGCGAGCCCGCGTCGCTGTTGGAGAAGACCCGCTCGAGGGTCGCGCCGGTAAGGCCCGCCTTGGAGCCGAACACGGCGGCCTCGAAGACCCCGGCGAACACCCCGCCGATGAGGGCCTGGAGGGCCGCCTTGGCCACCTGGCCCTGACCGGGAATGGCGCCGGTGACCACGATCTGCTTCGAGATCGCTTCGAGCACCGGGCGCACCCGCTCGATCGCGTCCGGATCGCCCGCCGGGTAGAGATTGAGCCGGCCCGCGTCGGCACCGTGCTTGCCGCCCGATACCGGGGTGTCGATGAGGGTGAGCCCGTGCTCCCGCAGATCGGCCGCGATGCCCTCCGCCTCGCTCGGCTTCACGGTGGCCGACAGGAGAACGATCCCCTCCTTCTCCATGCCCTGCGCGAGCCCCGTCGGCCCGAGGGTCGCGTCCCGCGCCTGGTCCCCGTTCAGCACCATGACGAAGGCGGCCTCGGAACGTCGTCCGACTCCCGCCGCGTCCTCGGCGGGATGCCCGCCCTCGCGTTCCAGCCACTCCAGCCGCGCGGGGGCCCGGTCGAAGCCGTGCACGTTGAAACCGGCACGCAGAAGGTTGCCGGCCATGCCGGAACCCATGTCGCCCAGCCCGACGATGCCGATGTCTTTCATCTCGATACTCCTGATGCGACGCCCGGTGAGCAGCACCGGGTAGAGGTGGTCGAGCCCTGGCCGGTGCAATCGGGACCACCGTCGCTGCGCACGGCGAGCGGCCCGCGCACGAAAAGGCGCGGAATCCGGTCAGTCGGCATCTGTTCGCGGACGCGGCACAGCGTTCCACCAGTCGGCGGACGGGGACGGCAAGCGGCAATTTCGCCGGGGGACGGGCAGCGGGTCCGAGCCGGAGCGCGCCTCGGAAGGCAGGAACCTCAGGGCCGCGAACATCGGCGCTGCATCCTGGGAACGCTCAGGGCACTCCGTACCAGACCACAAAACTACTTTACGTCCGACAGATACGAGCCACAAGGTCAAATCCGGCAAAAGTTCCCGTTTGCATACGGATTGCCACGATTTTTTTCGGAAAGTGCGCCGAGGAAGCAATTGGCGGGGCGAGTTCCGACATCCGGCTCCGGAATGACGGCGCGGAACGGGAGCCGTCGCCGAAGACGATCCACCCCCCGGAAGGCCGTCCCGCCCCGCCAGCCCGCCGCCCCCCGGACGCGACCCCCGGGCACGGCACCCGGGCACGGCACCCCGAATCGCGGCCCCGGGAACAGCACCCCGGTTCGCGACCCCCAGGTGCGGAACCCCGGTTCGCGCCTTCATCGGGACGCATCGCCCCGCGCGGAGTATCATGCCGGCCAGGGGACCTGTCATCGACTGGCCTCGCGCCGTCCGTTCGGGTGCTCGCCTGCCCCCAGGCGAACTTGCGCGCGACGGGCGCTTCGGCCACCGGTCGGGAGGAGGCAAGGCATGAAGACCGAGATCGACAGCGCGCTCGCCGAGCGCCTCGTCGCCGGCCACCAGGCCGAGACGCAGCGCCGCCGCACGGCCGCCACGGGCGGCTCGCGGGCGGTCGAAGCGACCGAATCGCTGGAGGAGCTGCTCCAGCCCATCCGCGAGACCGTCCTCGCCCATTGCCCCTCGGTTCGGTTCATGCAGGAGGCGGATACCCGGATCGCGAGGGTGGGGCCCGGAACCATTACCTGGACGTGGGCGGTCCCGGTGGGCCCCGACTGCTGGGGCGAACCCGAAGTGCGGCCCGCCTTCGACGTCGCGGCCCACGCCGAAATTGGGGTGAAGATGCTGTCCGACCTGATCCCGAGCCGGGTGGACGGCAAGCACACCGGCGACCGGGGACGCGTCCACTCCCTCTGGTACTGCGACGCGTTCGAAGCGGGCCGCTTCGAATGGGCCGAGCTCGGCTTCGTCGTCACCAAGGAGGACGGGACCATGTTCCCCGGCGAGGGCATCGCCCCCACCGCCCGCGCCCCCGGCCCGCGCGTGGCCGCCGCCCTCGCGGCCCGGGGCGGGACCCTCCAACTCGGCTACCCGCTCATCGACCTCTCGGGGGCGGAGGCGCGCCGGGAGTTCGCCGAACGCTGGCTCGGCTGGTTCGCGGACGCCGCCCTGGAGGACTTCCAGCGAGGCATGCTGTCGCCCATCGATCCCGAGCTCGGGAGCTGGCGCAGGGAGTGATCCTCCCCCGCGCTTTGCCCGGAAATCTCACCAACTTTCTGCTGCGGACGCCGAGCCATGCACTGTGACTGGCCGTACTCCCGCAAGCCGCTTCAACGTAGTGTCGACTACCTGCTGCGCTACGCACTCCCTGCTTCGCTTGCAGGCCGGGCAATCCATCCATGGATTGCCCGCTCGCCGGGACGAAGCACCACCGGCGCTTCGTCTGTCTCCGGCTCGCCCTTCAGCAGCGCGAATGCGCTCTTTCGGTCCGTGCGGCCCGCCACTGCGGCATCTTGGCGCCCTCGCGACGAAGATCGGTGAAATATGCGCGCTCGCCGGCCCGGAGGTCCCGGGGGTGGAAAGCGGGCTCGGAGCGGGATCTCGGGTCCGGGTGAGCGATCCCGATGCGGATCGCGGCGCCCGCTCCATCCCCGACTTCCCCGGTGACGGGGCGGGGTCACGCAGTTCGCGCGCAATCAGGTTTCCCCTTGAACGGCGAGGGTTTCCGCGCCGGGGGCGGTTGACGGGCGCACGCGTTGCGGCTACCTTGCCGCGCCACTCGCGAGCGCCGCGGGCCGGCTTCCCGGCCGCGCCGCGACGGCGGACGAAGGCCCCATCCGGCGGGCCGCATTCGAGAGGTGTCGAAGTGGAGTTGACAGGCGCGGAGATCGTGGTCCGGTTCCTCAAGGACCACGGGGTTCGTTACATCTTCGGGTATCCGGGCGGCGCGGTGCTGCACATCTACGACGCCCTCTACAAGCAGAACGACGTCGAGCACATCCTCGTGCGTCACGA
>JAJDXW010000216.1 GCA_022823045.1 Gammaproteobacteria bacterium | reverse complement strand
TCCATCCCGATCTTGCCGATGAAGTGGTTGAAGCCGCGCAGGGCGGCGGTGGCGGTCGCGAAGACGAGGGCGGCCGCGACCAGACGCTGCTGGGCGCTCCCACCCGGGGTCCGGGACAGGGTCACGATGCCGAGCACGGTGAGGAGCGTGCCGGCCGCGATAGCGAGGGTGAGCCGTTCCCCGAGAAAGACGATGGCGAGGGCGGCCGCGAAGAGCGGTGCGGTCGCCGCGAAGGTCGCGGTGACGGTCGCCCCGGCCCGGCTGTAGGCCTCGTTCGCGAGGTACATGGAGAGCGAGGGCTGGATGATGCCCATCAGGGCGAAGACCCAGAACCCGGCCGTGAACCAGTCTTCGGCACGCATCCAGAAGGGTGCGAGCACGAGATAGACGAGGAAGCACGTCCCGATCGCGACGACCGTTCCGGCAAGGGGATCGACGTGGGCGAGCCCTCGCTTGGCGGCGACCCCGGACCCCCCGAACGCGACCGCCGAGGCGAGCGACACGATGATGGGGAGGAGGGTTTCGGGCGAGGTCACCGTCGTCCTGACGCCCGGTCGAAACGGGCCATATTCCTACAAGGATCGGGGATTTCGGCGCACGCCGGGAACGGGGGCGCATGCTATCCTGCCGGCCCTTCGATTGCGAGCGAAAGCAAGGGCGAGGCAGCACCCATGAGCGAATCCGGCACCCGACTCCGAAGCCAGATCTGGTTTCACGATCTGGGGGATCCCGACAGCACCGCGCTCCACATCGAGCGCTACATGAACTTCGGGATCACCCGGGAGGAGCTCCAGTCGGGGAGCCCGATCATCGGCATCGCCCAGTCCGGGAGCGACCTCTCCCCCTGCAACCGGGTGCACGTGCGCCTCGCGGAGCGGGTGCAGGCCGGGATCCGGGCCGCGGGCGGGGTTCCCCTCGAGTTCCCGGTGCATCCGATCCAGGAGACCGGGAAGCGACCCACCGCCGCCCTCGACCGGAACCTCGCCTACCTCGGGCTCGTCGAGGTGCTGCACGGATACCCGCTCGACGGGGTGGTGCTCACCACCGGGTGCGACAAGACGACGCCGGCGCAGCTCATGGCTGCGGCTACCGTGAACATCCCCGCCATCGTGCTCTCCGGCGGCCCGATGCTCGACGGCTGGTACCGGGGGAAGCTCTCCGGCTCGGGCACGATTGTGTGGGAGGCGCGCAAGCTCTACGCGGCGGGGGAGATCGACTTCGAGGAATTCATCGAGATGGTGGCTTCGTCGGCGAAGTCCGACGGGCACTGCAACACGATGGGCACCGCCTCCACCATGAACTCGCTCGCCGAGGCGCTCGGGATGGCTCTGCCGGGGTGCGCCGCGATTCCCGCCCCCTACAAGGAACGCGGCCAGATCGCCTACGAGACCGGGCGCCGCATCGTCGAGCTGGTCCGGCAGGACATCACGCCATCGAAGATCATGACCCGCGAGGCGTTCGAGAACGTCATCGTCGCGAACTCCGCGATCGGCGGCTCCACCAACGCGCCGATCCACGTCAACGCCATCGCCCGGCACATCGGGGTGCCCCTCGCCATCGACGAATGGCAGCGGCTCGGACACCGAATCCCCCTCCTCGTCAACATGCAACCGGCGGGTGAGCATCTCGGCGAAGGCTACTTCCGCGCGGGCGGGCTGCCCGCGGTCATGGGGGAGCTGCTCGGCGCCGGAAAGCTCCACGCGGACGCGATCACCGTGAATGGCCGCACCATCGGGGAGAACTACTCCGGCGTCCGCTCGGCCGACCACGACGTGATCCGGCCCTTCGACGAGCCCCTCAAGGAGGACGCGGGCTTCGTCGTGCTCAAGGGGAACCTCTTCGACGCCGCGATCATGAAGACCTCGGTCATCGACGAGACCTTCCGCCGGCGCTATCTGGAGCGCCCGGGGCAGGAGAACGTCGTCGAGGGGCGGGCGATCGTCTTCGAGGGCCCGGAGGACTACCACCGCCGCATCAACGACCCCTCCCTCCAGGTGGACGAGAACTGCTTCCTCGTCATCCGCGGCTGCGGGCCGGTGGGATACCCGGGGTCCGCGGAGGTGGTCAACATGCAGCCGCCCGCCGGGCTCATCAAGCAGGGGATCCGGGAGCTGCCGACCATCGGGGACGGGCGTCAGAGCGGGACCTCGGGGAGCCCGTCGATACTGAACGCTTCGCCCGAATCCGCGGTGGGCGGCGGGCTTGCCATCCTGGAAACGAACGACGTCATCCGGGTGGACCTCGAGGCCGGCAGCATCGACATGCTGGTCCCGGACGAGGAGCTGCGCGCGCGCAGAGAGCGCCTCGCGCCTCCCGATCTTCCGAACCACACCCCTTGGCAGGAGATCTACCGCTCCCACGTGGGGCAGCTCGCGGACGGCGGGGTATTCGATCTCGCGACCAAGTACCAGGACGTGCGGCGCTTCGTTCCGCGCGCCTCGCACTAGCGGGCGCGCAGGCCGCGTCGGATCGGGGCACGGGACGAACCGAGGGGTGCGGGCTCGATGGAGTGGCTGAGCGAGTTCGGGCAGTGGTTCGTGGTCGTCGCCCTCGTGCTGGGCGGCCCGACGATCTACCGGCACTTTCTCTCCCACGGAAGCGCGGTGCGCCGCAAGCTGACACGCTCCGAACGCCGGGTCCGGCAGCTCCGCGAGGTCACCGAGCGCTTCGAGCGGCTGCAGGTCGAGCAGCGCTCGGTCGAGGCGCGCCAGGCGGCCCTCGACCGCAACGACCTCGAGCGACTCGCGATGCTGCAGCAGGCGTGCATCCACCTTGGGGGGCTCGCCGAAGTGGAGCGCCGCGCGCCCGGCACTACGGGAGTGGAGCGGGATCTCGATGCGTTGCTCGACGCCGCCGCGTCGCTCGGGGACGAGTACACCCGAAGCGCCTCGCTGGGCCACATCCTCGAGGTCTGCGTGCAGGCCGGGCTCTACGAGCAGGCCCGGAGTCACGCCCGGTGGGTGACCGACGCGAGCGTCCGGGATCGCCTCTTTCAGAATCCGAACCTCGCGCCCTTGCTCCGCCCGGACGGGCCGGTGCCCCTGCTCCTGTGGCCGCCCGTTCGCGAGCCGGTCCCGGTCGACCCTTGCCCACCGGCCCGCGACGCCGCCGACTGATTTACCGGAACTGGAACGCCAGGGGGAGGCACGATGGCGGAACTCAAGATTGGTCTCATCGGCGCCGGGTGGATGGGCAAGACCCACTCCATGGCCTACCGCGCGGCGCGGCTCGCCTTCGGCGGCGATCCCGCGGAGCCGGTTCTCGAAGTCGTCGCGGATGCCACCGAGGAGATCGCGGCCCGCGCGGCCGCCGACCTCGGATTCCGGCGGCACGCGCGCGATTGGCGCGAGGTGGTGGAGGACCCGGCCGTCGACATCGTCGACATCACCACCCCGAACGACCTGCACTTCGACGTCGCGATGGCGGCGATCGCGGCCGGGAAGCACGTCTACTGCGAGAAGCCCCTCACCAACGATGCGGGCACCGCATTCGAGATGGCGGCGGCGGCCGAGAAGGCGGGGGTCACGACCATGGTCGGGTTCAATTACGTCAAGAACCCCGTCCAGGGCCTCGCTCGACGACTGATCGCGGAAGGGGAGATCGGCCCCGTCCGGCACTACCGAGGCGCCTTCAACTCGGACTTCCTCGGCCGGCGGGACGTGCCCTTCTCGTGGCGCAACGACAAGGCGCGGGCCGGTTCCGGGGTGATCGGAGACATCGGGGCCCACTGCTTCGCCTACTTCCGGCACCTCGTGACCCAGCCGATCGACGAGGTCATGTGCGACCTTCGCATCGTGATCGACGAGCGCCCGCGCGCGGAGAGCGCCGGCCGCTTCAGCCTCGATGCCGGGGGTTCCGCCGACCTGGTCCGGGCGGATACCGACGACATCGCGACCGTCATGTTCCGGTTCGGGGACGGGGGGACCGGGCACATGGAGATGAGCCGGGTCGCCTTCGGCCGGCGGATGGAGATCGGTTACGACGTGACCGGCACGGAGGGGGCGCTCCGCTATCTCTACGACCGGATCAACGAGCTTCAGCTCTATCGCGAGGAAGGACCGCAGGAGACCAAGGGGTTCAAGCGCATCGAGATGGGACCGACGGACCCCCGCTACGCCGCGTTCTACCCGGTGCCCGGCATCGGGGCCGGCTACAACGACTACAAGGTCATGGAGGCCCAGGACCTCCTGGAGGCGGTCGCGGCGGGCCGGCCGGCCTATCCCGACTTCCGGTTCGGGGCGGAGATCCAACGGCTCATCGACGCATGCATCCTCTCGGATGCCGAGGGGCGCTGGGTGAAGGTCGCCGAGGTTGGCCCCTGACCGATCGTCGAGGCATTACCACCGGACCGGGCTGAATAGGCGGCTCGAACCGGCTAGTCCGCTGCGGCGGCCGGCGCGAACGCGGGCGGCCGGCGGCGGCCCGGCAGCAGCAGGCAGGCCGCGGTGGCTGCGATCGCGGTGATGCCGAACCAGACGAACAGCACGTCGAAGCTCCCCCTTGTATCGAAGATCCAGCCGGCGAGGATCACGGTGATTCCCGCCGCTCCGAGGGCCAGAACGAACCTTGCCCCGAAGGCGACGGCGCGCCAGCGTATCGGGGTGAAGTGCGCGATCAGCATGTTCTCCGCCGAGGAGTACGAGAGGTTGAAGCTCAGCACGAGCAGCGCGACCACGAGCAGCGGAAGATCCGCCATGGAGGTGATGATGAAGAGCAGCGGGATCTGCAAGCCCCAGAACACGAAGTAGATGGAGCGCGCGGAGAACCTGTCGGCGAGCCAGCCGCCGAGAATGCTGCTGAACGACGCGGTGCCGGAGATGATTCCGACGAAGAGTCCGATCTCGGTGTAGCTCACCGCGAGCTCCGGCCCGAGCCCCATCTCGAACAGCTTCGGCATGGTGTTGGTGAGGCCGGCGTAGACGAATCCCGTGCACGCCATGGTGAACGTCAGGACGATGAACACGCGGTAGGCGGCGCTCCGATCCGGTGCTTCCGTTGCCGGCGTCCGGTCGGTCTTCGCATCGGCCACCGCGCCGCGCCGCCATGCGACGAGCAGGGCGATCCCGGTCAGGATTGCGAGGATGCCCGGCAGGATGAAGGCGGCCCGCCACGACACGAAGTCGATCATCGCGCCGACGAACACCGGCGCCACGGAGTTGCCGACGTTCCCGAAGACGGCGTTGAAGCCGAGGGTCATGCCCCGTTTTCGGGCCGAGGCAACGATCCACGCGATGCCCACCGGGTGGTAGATGGCCGCGAAGAGCCCGATCACGGTCAGGCCCACGAAGAGCATCTCCGGCCCGCCGGCGAGTCCGGTCACGATGCATCCCGCGCCGATGCCGATGAAGAAGATCACCATCATCCCCACGACGCTCCAGCGGTCTCCGAGCCAGCCGGCCGGCAGGGCGGCCACCCCGAACAGGATGAGCCCGAGGCTGGAAAGGCTCAGCAGCTCGCCGTACGGAAGGTCGAACACCGCGGGAAGGTGCAGGACCGCGGTGGCATAGAGAACCGTGCAGAGGTGCGTGCAGGTGTGGCCAACGTTCGAGAAGGCGATCGCGCTGCGGTACGAAGCGGGGCTGCTCACGGCCGTGCCCCATTCGAGAATGCGATCGAAGCGCGGTGCCTGGAACGCATGCTCATCGCCATGGCGCGTTCGAGAACGCAAATGACGCGCGGCATGTCGAGGGTGAGCCCATCGCTCGGATCTTATCCGAGCCGCGGGATCGCCGCAGTCAGGGGCCGGCGAGGCCGGCGCGCACCCCCCGGAGCCGCCGGACCGAGGGCTGGGTCGCGGCCACGAGCACGACGACAATCCCGAGAAGTGCGGCGTTGATCGCGGCGGCGACGGGGGGTGAGGTCGCGCTCGCGATCGCGCCGCCGAGCAGCCCGCCCAGCGGGATGAGGCTGAAGCAGATGCCGTGGATCCCCATCACGCGGCCCCGGAGGCGATCCGGCACGGCGAGCTGCATCACCGTCATCGACGAGACGAGGAACATCGATGTGCACACCGCGGCGAGCACCGAGCACGCGAGGGCGAGCGGATAGCCCGCGGGGTGCCCGGACAGGAAGGCGACGCAGGCGTTGAAGGCGAGGAACGCGAGGGCCGCGCCCCCCAGCGAGGCGAGCATGAGCCCTCCGAGCCGCGGGCTTCGCTGCAGCGTGGCGACGATGAGGGTCCCGGTCACCGAGCCGACCCCGGTGGCGGAGAGGATCAGGCCGAATCCCGTTTCGTCCACCCCGAGCATGCGGGCGAACGCGGGCATGAGCTGCACGTAGGAGATCCCGAAGAAGGTCGTCGCGTAGGTGAGGAGGATGAGGGTGAGGAAGAGGCGCTCGGCCGCGATGAACCGGAGGCCGTCCAGAAACTCCCGGCCCGAGGGACCGGCCGGCGCCTGCTGGTCCCTCGCGGGGGGGAAGCTCGCCATCACCCCGGCCATGGTGGCGAACCCGGCCGCGCCGAGCGCGAATACCACCCAGGTGTCGCTCAAGGCGATGATGACGCCGCCGAGGGCCGGCAGGAACATGCGGGTTCCCTGCCAGAGCATGGAGTTGAGGGCGACCGCGCTCATCATGTGCGCGCGCCGGATGAGGCTCGGGAAGAAGGACATCCGAGCCGGGAAGTCGAAGCCGACGATGAAGGCGATCGTCCCCGCGATGGCGAGGACGTGCCACACCGCCACCGTCTCGCTCGCGTCCAGGGCGGCGAGGAGGGCGAGGAGGCACGCGGTCGCGAGCGACGTCGCGATGAGCATCGCGCGCCGGTCCACCCGGTCGGCGACGACCCCGCCCGCGAGCGACGCGATGATGGTGGGGATCGAGGACGCCGCGCCGAGGAACCCGAGCTGGAGGGCCGATCCGCTCAACTCGTAGACGAGCCACCCCTGCCCCATGATGAGGAGCTGGAACGCCCCCACCGAGGCGGCGGACCCGAACCAGTAGCGCCGGAAGCGCGGCCCGCGGAGCGCCGCGAAACGCGTGGCGAACCCCGGCCCGAGCCGCCCCCACCTCATGGAGCGCCCGCGGACGGGAGCATGCCGCCCGGCGGGCGGAGCAGGTTGCGAAGGGGCTCGCCGCGCTCGAGCCTCGTGAGGTTGTCCGCGATCACCGACCAGCGGCGGTCGAGCAGACCCGCGCTCCAGCCCGAGGCGTGCGGCGTCATCACCACGTTGGCGAGGGTCTCGAACGGGAATCGGGACGGCAGGCACGACTGGCCGACGCCCCCCGTGGGGTCCGGATACCGGTACCAGGTGTCGATGATCGCGCCGCCGATGGTCCCGTCCCGGCATGCCGCGTAGAGCGCTTCCTCGTCGACGATCGGACCCCGCGACACGTTCACCACCATCGCGGCGGGGCCGAGGAGCGCGAGGCGCCGCGCACCGATGAGGCCGCGGGTCGCGTCGTTCAGGGGGCAGGCGATGACCAGGTAGTCGACCGAGGGCAGCATGTCGTCGAGCCGGTCGATGCCGGCGAGGTCCGCCACCAGCTCCGCGCCTGGTCCGGACGGGTCCGGCGACCGGGTGCGGGCGGCGATCCGTACCCCGAACGGGGCGAGGCGTCGCGCCGCCTCCCGGGCGATTCGCCCGTAGCCGAGAAATCCCACCGTCCGGCCATGGAGCTCGCCGTGCAGCGGCGCCCCGAGCACGAACCCGTGCCGCCATTCGCCGCGGCGGAGCGCCGCGTCCATGCGGGCGATGCGTACCTCGCGCTCGAGGAGGGCGGCGACGATGTACTCCGAGATCCCGATCTCGTGCTCGTAGACGTTGCACACCGCGCACCCGGCGGGCACCGCTTCGAAGTCGATCGCGTCGAAGCCCGCGCCGGGAAGCTGGAGGAGCCGAAGTCGCGGAGCGGGGGGAAGGCCCTCTGCCCAGTACTGGGTCACCACCGCGTCCGCGTCCGCGAGCCGGCTCGCGAGGATTTCGCGCGGGTCCGCGTGCCGCCCCTCGGTCACCGTCCAGCCGGACCCGAGCTTCTCGGAGAGGAGGGCGCCCCGCTCCGCGTCGTAGCCGTCCAGGATCAGCAGGTTCACGCCGCCTCCCGCGCCCGCAGGAAGTCCGCGAGAACGCGCCCGGTGTGGCCGAGGGGGTGAACGCCGGCGACCTGGTCCGGGGTACCCTCCGCCACGATCCGCCCGCCTCCCTCGCCGCCCTCCGGCCCGAGGTCGACGATCCAGTCCGCGGCGGCGATGACGTCGAGGTTGTGCTCGATCACGATGACGGTGTGCCCCGCCCCCGCGAGCCGGTGGAGCACCCGGACGAGCTTCTCCACGTCGGCCATGTGCAGCCCCACCGTCGGTTCGTCGAGGAGGTACACCGTGTGGTTGCGACGGGCGCGCGGGGAGTCGGTCGGGCGGGCCTTGGCGAGCTCGGTGACGAGCTTCAGGCGCTGCGCCTCGCCGCCGCTGAGCGATGGACTCTGCTGGCCGAGCCGGAGGTAGCCGAGCCCGACCTCGCGCAGCATCAGAAGCGCGTGGTGCACGCGCGGGTGGGCGGGAAAGAACTCCACCGCCTCCTCGACGGTCATGTCGAGGATGTCGCCGATGCTCCGCCCTCGGAATCGCACCCCGAGGGTCTCCCGGGTGAATCGGGCTCCATCGCACTCGTCGCACGGCACCCTCGCGTTGGGGAGGAAGCTCATCTCGACCTTGCGCTCGCCCTGCCCCCCGCACGCGGGGCAACGTCCGCCACCCGCCGCCTCGCCGGTATTGAAGGAGAACCGGCTCGCCGACCACCCGCGCAGGCGCGCCTCGGTCGTCTCGGCGAAGAGGCGGCGCACGTGGTCCCAGATCTTGAGGTAGGTGACCGGGCACGAGCGCGGGGTCTTCCCGATCGGGGTCTGGTCGACCTCGAGCACCCGGGTGACCGGCTCGTGTCCGACGATCGCGTCGCACCCCGTTCCGCCCGCGTCGTGGTCGTCGCCGGCCTCGGCGTCGGCCCCGCCGCCGGCCGCGTCCCCCGGGGGAGAGCGGTCTCCGCGGCCGGTCCCGCCATCCCGCAGGACGTCCTCGAGCCCTTCGCGGAGCACTTCCCGGACGAGGGTGCTCTTGCCGCTTCCGCTCACCCCGGTCACGCAGACGAGCCGGCCGAGGGGGAACCGGGGGTTGATGCCCTTGAGGTTGTGCCGGCGCGCGTTCCGCACCTCGAGCCAGGCCTGCCCGTCCTCCCCCTCGCGGCCGCCCGCGCCGGCGAGCCGCACCGGGCTCTCGCTCCGCATCGGGGGCGGCGGCCGGGAGAGCCAGCGTCCGGTCACCGAGCGCCGGTCTCGCATGACCTTGGCCAGGCTCCCCGCCACGACCACTTCCCCGCCCCCCGCCCCCGCGCCCGGCCCGAGGTCGACGACGTGCTCGGCGCGGCGGATGGTCGCCTCGTCGTGCTCGACGACGAGCACCGTGTTCCCGTGGGTGCGGAGGCGGTCGAGGGCGTCGAGGAGGAGGGAGTTGTCGCGCGCGTGGAGCCCGATGGTGGGCTCGTCGAGCACGTAGCACACCCCGCGCAGGTTCGAGCCGAGCTGCGCCGCGAGCCGGATCCGCTGGGCTTCCCCGCCGCTCAGGGAAGGGGCGGCACGGTGGAGGGAGAGATAGCCGAGGCCCACCTGGAGCAGGAAATCGAGCCGCGAGCGGAGCTCGGCGAGGAGGTCGCCGGCCACCTGCTCGTCCCGGCCGTCGAGAGCGAGGTTCTCCACCCAGCCGCGCGCCTCGGCGATCGAGAGCCGGCCGATCTCCCCGAGCGTCCGCTCCCGGAAGCGCACCGCCCGCGCCTCGGGCCGCAGCCGGTCGCCGCCGCAGTCGCCGCATATCGCCGCCGATCCGGTCGTGATGCCTTCCGGAACCTCCTCGCGCTCGTACTCGGCCACCGTGCGGGGCTCGCTCGGGGGGCGGTCCCGAGCGCCGGAGCGGCGCCGCCGGCGGGGGCGGCCCCGGGTCGGGGCCCGGTCCGCCGGGGGTGGCGTCGGCGCAAGACCGGTTCCCCGGCAGCGTGGGCACCAGCCGTGGCGCGAATTGAAGGAGAAGAGTCTCGGGTCGAGCTCGTCGAAGCTCCGCCCGCACCCCGCGCAGGCGCGCGCCGTCGAATAGCGGCGTTCGAGGCGCTCCGGGAGCGCGCCCTTCGCGTCTTCGCCGGCCCGCTCGGCCACGATCACCGACGACCGGCCGAGCTCCAGGGCGGTGTCGAGGGCGGTGCGAAGGGCTCGTTCGCCGGCGGGATCGACGGTGAGGACCGCGACCGGAAGGTCGATGTCGTGCTCGCGGTAGCGGTCGAGGCGCGGCCACTCGCCGGTCGGCAGGTGCTCGCCGTCCACCCGCAGGTGCGAGTAGCCCTTGCGCGCCGCCCAGCGGGCGAGGTCCGTGTAGTACCCCTTGCGGGCGACGACGAGGGGGGCGAGCAGCTCCACGGTGCGGCCCCGGAACTCCCGCATCACGCCCGCCACCACCGCATCGCGGGTCTGCGACTCGATGGGCCGCTCGCAGTCGGGGCAGTGCTGGACCCCGAGCTTCGCGAACAGCAGGCGCAGGAAGTGGTGGATCTCAGTGGCGGTCGCGACGGTGCTCTTGGTCCCTCCGCGGCTCGTGCGCTGCTCGATGGCGACGGTCGGCGGGATCCCGAGGACCGCGTCCACGTCGGGGCGGGCGGCCGGCTGCACGAACTGCCGCGCGTAGGCGTTGAGCGACTCGAGGTAGCGGCGCTGTCCTTCCGCGAACACGATGTCGAACGCGAGGGTGCTCTTTCCGCTCCCGCTGACCCCGGTGATCGCGGTGAACCGGTCGCGCGGCAGCCGGACGTCGATGTCCTTGAGGTTGTGGTCGCGGGCGCGGCGGATCTCGATCGTCTCGGCGGCGGCGTAGGTGGGGGCCGGCGCTTCGCGAACCTCCGCGCCGCCGCCGTCGCCGGTACCAATGCCGGTGCCGGTTCCAGTGCCGATCCTCGGATGGTGGCGCGCGGAATCGCGGCGCGCATCCGGAGCCGGTTTGCGCTCGCCACCCTCCGCGGCGCGCTCCTCCGCGCCCTCCCCGCCCTCCCACTGCGCAAGGTGGGCGCGGAGCTCGCGTCCGGTGTGGCTCCGCGGGTCGGCGGCGACCGCCGCGGGCGGCCCCTCGCAGACGATCTCGCCACCGCCGTCGCCGCCCTCGGGTCCGAGGTCGATGATCCAGTCCGCAGCCCCGATCACGTCGAGGTGATGCTCGATGACCACCACCGAGTCTCCGGCCGCGATGAGCTCCCGGAACGCGGCGAGGAGGGTCGCCACGTCGTCGAAGTGCAGCCCGGTGGTGGGCTCGTCGAAGAGGAACAGGGTACCGCCGCGCCCGCTTTCCCTCGCCCGGACGCGGCGGGCCGCGCCGACCCCGCGGAGCGGCCCCGCAAGGTGCCCCGCGAGCTTGAGGCGTTGCGCCTCGCCGCCGCTCAGGGAAGGCACCGGCTGGCCGAGGGTGACGTAGCCGAGCCCCACCGCGGCGAGGGGTGCGAGCTTCTTGCGGATGTCGGGCGAATCGGCGAAACGCGCGATGGCCTCATCGACGGTGAGGTCGAGCACGCCGGCGACGGAAAGACCGTCCGGGGCGATCTTCACTTCCAGGACGTCCGCCCGGAAGCGCCGGCCGTCGCAGTCCGGACAGCGCAGGTACACGTCGCTCAGGAACTGCATCTCGAGGTGCTCGAAGCCGTTCCCCGAGCAGGTGGGGCATCGTCCGTCCGCGTGGTTGAAGCTGAACCGTCCGGCGGTATAGCCGCGTTCCCGGGCGAGCGGCTCGGCCGCGAAGAGCTTGCGGATCGGGTCGAGGGCGCCGACGTAGCTCGCCGGGACGGAGCGGCTGGTCTTGCCGATCGGGGACTGGTCCACCAGCACCACGTCCGCGAGCGCTTCCACCCCATCGATCCCGTCGTGGCGTCCCGGCGTCTCCCGCGGGCGGCCGAGACGCTTGAGGAGCCCGCGATGGCAGACTTCCTCGAGCAGGGTCGACTTCCCCGAGCCGCTCACGCCGGTCACGCAGACGAGCTGGCCCAGGGGGATCCGGACGTCGATCCCCTTCAGGTTGTGCTCCGCCGCGCCGCGCACGAGGAGGTGGCCGGGGTCGTCCTCTTCCGCTCCGGTCACCGCCATCCGTCGCGTTCCGACTTGGCGCCGTCCGCGCGGTGGAATCTCCGGCG
This sequence comes from Gammaproteobacteria bacterium, assembly GCA_022823045.1. Classification (GTDB taxonomy): domain Bacteria; phylum Pseudomonadota; class Gammaproteobacteria; order HK1; family HK1; genus JAJDXW01. Next base: position 6,212 of record JAJDXW010000216.1, on the reverse strand, counting down.
ATGGCGGTTCTTTGACGCTCAGGGGGCGCTCGATGGATCCCGCGGCCGGCTCGGCTGCGTCGTCGACGGTCCCGGAATCGGGGCGTCGAAGTAGCTCACCGCCTCCGATTCCTACCCGTCGCCGGCCGCCCAGGTACGCGCCGGTGAGCGATTCGGCGCATCGGGCGAGCCCCGCGGGCGCGCCCTCGTAGACGAGCACTCCACCGGCCGCGCCCGGGCCCGGTCCGAGGTCGAGGACCCGGTCGGCGGCCCGGATCACCTGCGCATCGTGCTCGACGACGAGGATGGTGTTGCCCGCGTCCCGCAGCCGGTGCAGCACCCCGATCATGCGGGCGAGGTCGCGGGGGTGGAGTCCGACGCTCGGCTCGTCGAGCACGAACAGGGTGTTGACGAGCGATGTCCCGAGGGCGGTGGTGAGGTTGATGCGCTGGACCTCGCCGCCGCTCAGGGTGCGCGACTGCCGGTCGAGGGTGAGGTATCCGAGGCCGACCTCGACGAGATAGCGAAGCCGCGAGCGAAGCTCCTCGAGAAGGAAGGTCGTCGCCTCGCCGGCGGGGGCGGCGGTGCGGAAGTCCTCGATGAACGCGAGGCACCGGTCGAGCGGGAGGGTGCAAAGCTCGTGGATGTCGAGGGTGCGGGCGCGGGGCGTCCGGCCGGACGGCGCATCCGTTCCGGCCGGCTCGACCACCGTGTCCGCTCTGCCGGGGGACGGCGTGCAAACCGGCCTTCGGCCGCCCTTCGCGAGCCGCCAGTCGAGCGCCTCCGGCTTCAGCCGGGCGCCGCCGCACCCCTCGCACGGAAGGTAGCCGCGGTAGCGCGACAGGAGGACGCGGATGTGCATCCGGTAGCTCTTGCGCTCGAGCCAGGCGAAGTAGCCGCGTACCCCGAACCAGTGTCCGTCGCGCCGCCGGCCGTCCCCCTCGATGACCCACTCGCGCTCCTCCGGCCGGAGGTCGCGCCACGGCACGTCGTCCGGCACTCCGACCCGCTCCGCCTGCTTGAGGAGGTAGCGCTGGTACGGAAGGTAGGTCTTCGTCTGGAACGGCTTGATCGCCCCCTCCCGCAGGGTCAGGCGCTCGTCGGGGATGACGAGGTCGTAGTCGATGCCCATCTCGCGCCCGAATCCCCGGCAGGTTTCGCAGGCCCCGATCGGGGAGTTGAACGAGAAGAGGTTCGGGATCGGGTCGCGCCAGGCGATGCGGCAACGCGGACATTCGAGGGCGGCGGAGAACTGCCGCACGGTGTCCGGACCGTCCCCCACCGCCGCCTCCGCCCGCCCACGCCCGGCGGCGAGCGCCGCCTCGAGCGCTTCGACCAGCCTTGCCCGCCCGTCCTCTCCGATGCGCAGGCGGTCCTGGGTGACCTCGAGTTCCACCGGTTCCGACTCGTCTCCCGCGCCGGGTCCGCCCCGTGGTCCGGTGGCCGGCGCGTCGTCCGTTGCCAGCGCCGATCGCTGCTTCGGGACGGACACTGCTTCGTCTTCCGGGTTCGGCTCCGAGGCCGATTCGGGCGCCGCCCCGGTCTCCCGCGCTTCCGGCGTCTCGGCCGCTTCCGCCGCCTCCCCGTTCGACCCGCCGGACGGCGCGGCCCTCGCAACCCGCGTGTACCCCTGGCGGGCAAGGTGCTTGCGCACCTCCTCCTCGGGAAACCCGTCCGGTACCCGGACCCGGAAGCGGACCGCCGCCCGCTCGCCGGCCGCTTCGTCGATGAGGCGGTCCGCGACGCTCTCAGGCGAGTCCCGGCGCACCTCCTCTCCGCATCCGCGGCAGAAGAGTCGGGCGTGGCGTGCGAAGAGAAGCTTCAGGTAGTCGTTGATCTCCGTCATGGTGCCCACCGTCGAGCGCGACGTCCGGACCTGGTTGGTCTGGTCGACGGCGACGGCGGGCGGGATCCCGTCGATCCGGTCGGCGCGGGGCCGGTCCATGCGATCGAGGAACTGGCGGGCGTAGGGGGAGAAGGTCTCGACGTAGCGGCGCTGGCCCTCGGCGTACACCGTGTCGAAGGCGAGCGAGGACTTCCCGGAACCGCTCACCCCGGTAACGACGATGAGCTCGCGGAGGGGCAGGTCGAGGTCGATCGACTTCAGGTTGTTCTGGCGGGCTCCACGGACGGTGATCGCGCCCTTCGACGGCGGGCGGTGGCGGGGGGGTGTGGCTTCCATTTCGCGCATTATCGCGCATCGGCGGGGCGAGGCGCCTCGCACTTGGGTATCATCGCCTCGCCATGCCTCGCCTCTCCGCAAACTTGAGCTACCTCTTCGCCGAGCGTCCGTTCCTGGAACGGTTCGGAGCGGCGGCCGCCTGCGGCTTCCGGGCCGTCGAGCACCAGTTCCCCTATTCAGAAGCGTCCGAGACGGCTATCGCCGAGCGGGTGCGTGAGCACGACCTCGAGGTCATCGTGTTCAACGTGCCGCCGGGCGGGGAAGGGGAGCGCGGGCTCGGGGGCCTGCCGGGACGTGAGGCGGAGTTCCAGGAGGCCGTCGACCTCTCGCTCAGGTACTGCCGGGCGGCCGGCTGCCCTCGATTGCACGCGATGTGGGGGGTGCCGAGCGAGGGGACGAGCTACGAGGAGAGCCGGGCGACGTTCGTCGCGAACCTTCGCCGGGCGGCCCCGCGCGCGGCCGAGGCCGGCGTCACTCTCCTCGTGGAGGCCCTCAATCCCCGCGACAATCCGGGCTACCCCCTCAACCGCCAGGCCGACGCACACGCTCTCGCCGCCGACGTCGGTGCACCCAACGTCAAGGTGCAGTTCGACCTCTACCATACCCAGCTCGTGGAGGGCGGGGTGGCGGAGAAGCTGCACCTCTACCTCGGCGGACCGGAGAGCAATGTCGGACACATCCAGATCGCGGGTCCTCCGGAGCGGCTGGAACCCGACTGCGGAGAGCTCAACTACGACTGGCTGCTTCCCCTCATCGACGAGCTGGAGTACGACGGCTGGGTCGGTTGCGAGTATCGGCCGGCGGCGGGGACCGAAGCCGGCCTCGGCTGGGCGCGGCGCTGGGGGATCCGCCCGCCGCCCGGCCCCGGATAGGGTGGAGCAAGGCGTTGGGCCTTCCGTCCGATCCATCGCGACGCGGGCGCCCGCCGGGTAAACCAGCGGACACAGTCGTGACGGAGCGGGGCGGGTGAGATGAGTCGCGGGAACCGCCCGAACAACGGTTTCGCGACCCGGCAGGTGCACGCGGGAGTCGAGCCGGACCCGGCGACGGGGGCGATCCTCACCCCCATCCATCAGACCACGACCTACGTGCAGCCGTCCGTCGACCGGTACCGCGAGAAGGGCTACTCCTATTCGCGCTCGCACAACCCCACCGTGCGGGCCCTGGAGACGAAGCTCGCTGCCCTCGAAGGGGGCGTGGACGGCTGCGCGTTCGGCACCGGCATGGCCGCGATCCACGCCGTCCTCGTCGCGTTCCTGAATGCAGGCGACCACGCGATCGTCTCCGACGTCATCTTCGGCGGGACCCTGCGCCTGTGCCGGCAGGTCCTCGCCCGCTTCGGGGTGGAGTTCACGTTCGCCGACACCTCGGACCCTGCCGCGGTGGAGGCGACCCTGCGCGGCGAGACCCGGCTCGTTCTCACCGAGACGCCGGCCAACCCCACTCTCAAGCTCACCGACATCGCCGCCGTCTCCGAGATTGCCCGCGCCCGCGGCGTCCTCCACATCGTCGACAACACCCTGCTCACGCCCTGGTACCAGCGGCCCTTCGCGCTCGGCGCGGACCTCGTGGTGCACTCCACCACCAAGTACCTGGATGGGCACAACGCGACGGTGGGGGGGGCGGTGGTGTGCGCGACGGCCGAGCAGGCGGAGGCGGTACGCTTCGTCCAGAACGCGACCGGCAGCATCATGTCGCCCTTCGTCGCGTGGCTCACCCTCCAGGGGTGCAAGACCCTCTCCGTCCGCATGGACGCCCAGTCTGCCGCGGCCGCGGAAATTGCGGCCTTCCTCGACGCGCACCCCAAGGTGGAGCGTGTGATCTACCCCGGGCTCGCCTCGTTCCCCCAGCACGCCCTAGCGAGCCGCCAGGCCTCGGGCTACGGGGCGATGGTGGGCTGCGAGGTGCGGGGCGGCGTCGAGTCCGGCAAGCGGGTCATGGACGCGGTCGAGCTCTGGAGCCTCGCGGAGAACCTCGGCACCGTCGAATCCCTGGTTACCCATCCGGTGACCATGACCCACGCCAACATCGCCCCCGAGGAACGTGCCCGCCTCGGCATCTCCGACGGCCTCATCCGTCTCTCGGTCGGCCTCGAGACCCCCGCCGACCTCATCGCCGACCTCGACCAAGCCCTAGCCCGCGCCTGACCCCCGCCCCCGCCTCCTCTGCAATCTCCTTCTGCCTCTCCCGTCTTCAGCGGCTTCTGTCGTCCCCCGAAGCAGGCTAGACTCCACCTCAGCGCAGACCCAGGGACAGGTTACTTGCAAGACGATTGTTGCAGTTCGAGCCTCACGCGGTTCCTCTTCGTTCGAGTTGACTACCGCGAGCTTCGTCCGTCTCTCACCGCATCCCGGTCGTCGGCACGTAACGGCCGAACTGACCGGCTCCCACACCCGAAAGCGAGAACGAGATGATCCGGACGCTGGATCTGCAGGGTTACCGGGGATTCGAGTCGTTCGGCTTGTCCGATCTGAAGCGGGTCAACCTTCTCGTCGGAAAGAACAACTGCGGAAAGACCACGATTCTCGAAGCCATTGATTTTCTGATCTCCAAGGGGAATCCAACCGTGCTGTCGCGATCGGCGCACCGGCGTGGCGAGATTGGTCCTTTGCGCGGAACGAAGCAGTCATCCCCCCATGGACAGGAGATGCTTCCGGACGTCTCTCATCTCTTCTTTGGGCGCCGGTTGAAACCGGGTGCAACTTTCCGTATCTCTTCCAACGATGACATCGGGATGCTGTTGATCGAAATTCTCTCGCTGCCGGAGGCCGAACGCGCGCTGGGCCTTCTTGGGTTGGAAGGTACGCAGCAAACTTCGTTCTTTGCGGACGATCTGGATCCGGAACCGACCCAAGCGTTTCGAATTACCAGTAATGTACCGGATTGGTTTCACGTTTCTCCTGTCGCTGACGGCGGCCTGTTGTATCTTTCCCGATCCGTGCGATCCTCGAGTTCCGCGTCCGGACACGTTCCGGAGGTTCCACCTGTGGAGTTCCTGACGTCCGATTCACTTCAGCTCGACTCAATGCGAGACATGTGGGACAAGGTGCTCGCAGAAGGCCGTGAGCCCGAGGTCATCGACGCGATGAAGGTCCTTGAGCGCAATCTCGACTCCATACACTTCCTGACGGGAGACGCGTACCGGAGAACCTCGGGCGGAGTGTTGTTGGGGTCCCGGAAGAACAGCCGCCGCGTGCCGCTGGGCAGCTTCGGAGATGGAATGCGTCGATTGCTTGCGCTATCCGTCTCGCTCGTGCAGACCACCAATGGATTTCTGCTGATCGACGAGATTGATACAGGCCTTCATTTCTCGGCTATGGAAGAGATGTGGAAGCTCGTCGTGAGCACCGCCCGGCAGTCGAACGTGCAGGTCTTTGCGACGACGCACAGCTACGACTGCATTCAGGGACTCGCCGCGCTTGTCGAGTCCACGACCGAGTTCGCACCGGAGGTCTCCGTACAAAAGGTCGAGAATTCACTGCCGAAAGCTGTAAGCCTGGATGCCGGACAGGTACAAGTGGCGGTACGGCAGGACATAGAGGTTCGATAGTGCCGGCGCCCAGCTCCCGTTCTCGCCTCCATGTGGAAGGCACCGACGACAGCCACGCGCTCCGCCACCTGCTTATCAGGCACGGCATGGACTACGACCAGAATCCATGGCCGGCGGAGCTTCCCAGGATTGAGGACATTGGGGGGAAATCTGAAGTTCTCGAAGGAGTCGAGACGGCGGTCCGCTTGAGCAACGGCCAATCCGTCGGCTTTGTACTGGATGCCAACTCCTCGATTCAGAATTCCTGGAAAGCAGTCTCCTCACGACTTCGAGAAGTCGGCATGGAGGTTCCGAACGCGATTCCACCGGGCGGATTTGTCGGAGAAGCTGAAGACTACGGTGCTCGCGTTGGTGTGTGGACAGGGCGAATTTTTGTTTAGTTCGAGGAAGTTCCGGTTGTTCCTGGGCATGCGGTAGTGGTAGTGGTGAGGCGTATCAGGATTCCGGTGGGAAGAAGCGGGAGAGGGATTTTCCGTCAGGTTGAGGTTGTCGGGACCGGAA
>JAJDXW010000336.1 GCA_022823045.1 Gammaproteobacteria bacterium | reverse complement strand
TCGAGTACCCAGTAGCGAGCCCGCGGAAAATTTCAACCATCCATCAAATCAATGGGTTGCTGCAGCACAACCCGGGAACTTCGGGCTAATAGAGGTGGCAGGCCACCCAGTGATTCCTGATTCCCGGCACCGGTTTCAGCTCGGGCGCCGACCGCTCGCAGACCTCGCCGATCTTGAATGGGCAGCGGGGGTGAAAGGAGCATCCGGAAGGTGGATCGATCGGTGAAGGCACCTCGCCGCCCAGGATGATCTCCTCGCGTTGGACATCGGGGTGGCCCGGCAGCGCGGCCGAGAAGAGCGCCTTGGTGTAGGGATTCCGGGGCTCCTCGAACAGGGACTCCACCTCCGCGTACTCGAAGATCCGCCCGAGATACATCACCGCCAGCCAGTCCGCCATGTACCGGGTGGTGCCGAGGTCGTGCGCCACCAGCAGATAGGTCATGCCGTACTGGTGCTGGAGGTCCTGCAGCAGATTCATGATCTGGGAGCGGATGGAGACGTCGAGAGCCGAGACGGGCTCGTCCAGAATCAGCAGCTTCGGCTCGGAGATGAGCGCGCTCGCGATCGCGATGCGCTGGCGCTGGCCGCCGCTGAACTCGTGCGGATAGTTCCGGGCCTGTTCGGGCTGCAGCCCCACGTCGAGCAGCACCTTCGCGACCCGTTGCTCCATCTCGCTCCGCGCGAGATCATGGTTGACCCGCAGCGTTTCCGCCACGATGTCCTGCACCCGCATGCGCGGGTTGAGAGAGCTCCACGGATCCTGAAAGACGGCCTGCACCCGCGTCCGATATCGCTTGAGCGCCGGGCCCTGCAACTGGTGGATGTCCTCGCCTTCGAGGAGCACCCGGCCTTCGGTCGGCGTTTCGAGCCGTAGCACGAGCCTTGCGGTCGTGGTCTTGCCGCAGCCCGATTCGCCGACGAGCGCCAGGGTCTGGCTCTCGGAGATGGCGAGATCGATCCCGTCCACCGCGTGCACCTGTCCGATCTGCCGGGCCAGCATCAGGCCCTTGGTGACCGGAAAGTGCTTCTTGACCCCTTCGAGCCTCAGGAGTTCGGTGTGTTCCATGCGGGGTCTTCCAGCTTCCAGCAGCTTGCGACGTGGCCGCCGTCGGTACCATCCGCCACCGGGAAGGCAGGCGGGTATCGGGTCGTGCAGCGCGGCTCGGCGACCGGGCAGCGCGCGACGAACCGGCACCCCGGAGGCAGGTCCCAGAGGACCGGCGGCTGACCGGGGATGGAGTAGAGCCGGTCCACCGGCCGGTCCATCGCCGGAACCGATTTGAGCAGCGCCTGCGTGTAGGGGTGTTTCGGCACGTTGAATATGGAGCGGACGGGGCCGGACTCCACCAGGCGCCCCGCGTACATCACCGCGACCCGGTCGCACATGTTGGCGACGATGCCGAAGTCGTGGGTGATGAAGATGATCGAGAGCCTCGTCTCCTCCTGGATGTCGCGCAGCAGGCGCAGGTACTGGGACTGGATGGTGACGTCGAGCGCCGTCGTCGGCTCGTCCGCGATGAGGAGGTGCGGATCGCAGGAGATCGCGATGGCTCCCACGACGCGCTGCTTCATGCCCCCGCTCATCTGGTGGGGATAGTCCTTGACCCGCTGATCCGGCGCGGCCACCCTCACCTGCCGCAGCACGGCGACCGCACGGCCGATGAGCGAGCGCCGCGGCACGTCGCGGTGCAGCGCGATCGCCTCCGTCACCTGGCTGCCGATGGTGTAAACGGGGTTGAGCGAGGTCTGGGGGTCCTGCAGCACCATGGAGATGCTGCCTCCGCGAACGCGGCGCATCTGCGGCTCGCTCAACGTTCGCAGATCCTGCCCGTTGAACACCACCCGCCCGCCGACGATGCTCCCCGCTGGCCTGGGCAGGACCCCGAGGATGCTGAGCGCGGTCATGGACTTGCCGCTGCCGGACTCGCCGACGATCCCCAGGGTTTCCCCCTGGCGGACCGAGAAGGAGACCCCGTCGACCGCCCGGAGCACGCCCATCTTGGTACTGAGCTCGGTCTGCAGGTCCTCCACCTGCAAGATGGTGTCGCCGATGGCCTTGGGCATCAGAGCTGCTTCAGACCTGCTTCAGCTTCGGGTCCAGGCGGTCGCGCAGCCAGTCGCCGAGCAGGTTGAGCGAGAAGACCGTGAGGGTGATCGCGAGGCCCGGGAAGAAGGAGATCCACCACGCGCTCACGATCAACTGCCGTCCGTCCGCGACCATGATCCCCCAGGCCGGGGTGGGGCGCGGAATGCCCAGCCCGAGAAAGCTCAAGGCCGCCTCGAGGATGATGACCGAGCCGACCTGGAGGGTGGCGAGGACGATGATCGTGTTGGCGACGTTCGGCAGGATATGCCGCGCCATGATTCGCGCCTTCGAGGCGCCGGCCACGCTCGCCCGGGCCACGAAGTCCCGCTCCCGGATGCTGAGGACCTCTCCGCGCACCTGGCGAGCGTAGAGCGCCCACAACACGAAGGCCACCACGACGATGATGGTCTGGAAGCTGGGTCCGGTCGCCGCCGCGAGCACCAGGGCGAGCAGGATGGCCGGCAGCGCCAGGGAGATGTCCACCAGCCGCATGATGACGGTGTCGATCCAGCCTCCGAAATACCCGGCGAGCATGCCGAGTGTCGCGCCGATGATGCCGCCGACGAAGATGCCGACGAGCGAGATGGAAAGCGAGACGCGGGCGCCGTACATGATCCGGCTCAGGATGTCCCGGCCGATCCGGTCCGTGCCCAGCGGGTACTTCCACGTGCCACCGAAGAACACCGGTGGCTGCCGCCGGTCCTTGACGGAGCCGTGCACGGGGTCGTGCGGGGCCAGCCAGTCGGCCGTGATCGCCGGGAAGACGAGAAGCACCAGCAGCACGAACGCGGGGATGAGCGGATAGCTCCGCAGCCGGAGCCGGATGCGGCGAAAGGCATTCGGCCTGGCGGGGGCGGTCGGCGCCTGGGTCACCGGTGAATCCCTGGCTGGCGGCTACTCGTACCGGATCCGGGGGTCCAGGTACGCGTACAGCGTGTCCACGATGAGGTTCGCGAGGATGAACACCACCGCGAACGTCAGCACCACCGCCTGCACCACCGGGTAGTCCCGGGCGCGGATGGCTTCGATGGCGAGGAGACCCGTGCCGGGCCAGACGAACACCGTCTCGATCACCACCGAGCCGGTGAAGATCGAGCCGGCGATGATGCCGAAATAGGTGAGCGGCGTGATCGCGGCGTTGCGCAGGGCGTGCACCCAGATCACGCGCCACTCCGCCACCCCCTTGAGCCGCGCGAGCTTGACGTACTCGCTGTCCAGCACCTCCAGCATGGCCGAGCGGGTCAGGCGCATCAGCGCCGCCACCTGAAACCATCCCATGGCGATCGCCGGCAACACCATGTGAGCGAGTCCGCCGCGTCCGGAGGTCGGGAAGAGATTCCAGATGACCGCAAAGAGCCAGATGAGGACGATGCCCAGCCAGAAGTTCGGCATCGCCTGCCCGAGCAGCGCGACGAGCTTGCCGAAGCCGTCGAACATGGTGTCCTTGTAGACGGCGGCGAGCACCCCGATCGGGATCGCGATGAGGGTGCTGACGAGAATCGCGAACCCGCCGAGCTGCAGCGTGGCGGGGAGGCGCTGCCAGACCATGGCGAGCGCCGTCTCGCCGCGCCACTTGAGCGAATCGCCGAGGTTGCCCTGGAGCGCGTTGCCGAGGAACGACAGGTACTGGATGTGCAGCGCCCGGTCGAGCCCCCATTCGCGTTTCAGCCGCTCGGCTTCCTCGGGGCCCGCATCATCCGGAAGGAGCGCATCCACCGGGCTGCCGCTCAGCCGGGACAGGCCGAAGATGATCACGCTGATCGCGAGCAGCGTGACGAGGCTCTGCACGATTCGCAATGCGAGGTAGCGTTGCATCGCGGCGCGGATCCGGAGGGTGTCAGATCACCGTGGCCGAGGCCGTGGCCGGCACGCAGGCGCGGACGGCCACGGCGATGGCCAACGACGCCTCAGCGTGCGGCCTTGATGAGGTGCCAGTGGCCATACCCGGCCGAGGTGACCCCCGGAAACTGCCATCCCGCCACGTACTTCGGATTGATGGCGACCTGGGTGAACCCGTCGAACAGCGGAATGTCGACGTACTGCTCGAAGAGGTAGTTCTGGATCTTGCGGGCGAGCCGGTCGCGCTCCGCGGGATCGATCGTGTTGATGAGCTCCTCGACGTGGGTGGCCGTCCAGTCGTCCTCCCAGCCCTGAAGGCCGCCGCCCGGGTTGGTGTAGAACGCGCGGAACGCCACCTCCGTGGGCCGTGGCGGCGCATTGCGGCCGGGGTTGATCATGTAGAGCTTTCGCTCTCGACCCAGGGCCCGCACCCGCGCGTAGTCCAGCTCGACGATCTCCGCCTGGAAGCCGACCTGGGTCAGGTACTGGTACACCATCTCCTGCTGGAGCGGGACCTCCGGCATGCCGGCCATCGGGGTCAGCACGATCGGGATGGTCGGGTCCTCGAACGCATCCGGATAGCCCGCGTGCCACATGAGCTGCCTCGCCAGCTCCGGATCGTAGCCGTACTCGGCCTCGAAACGCGCTTCCAGGGCGGGGTCGTGGCCTTCGTTGCCCTTGACCATCGTGTAGCGCGCGTGCAGCGCATAGCCGCCGCTCGGGAACAGCACCCCCAGCATTTCCTCACGGTTGATGGCGCGGTTGATCGCCTCGCGGATACGCACGTCGTACCAGGGAAGCTCCTTCCGGCAGCGATCGTCGTGCGACTCGCAGTACAGCCCGTTGAAGACGAGGTCGGTCTGGATGGAGGGCAGCGTCGACTCGGCGGTGGTCATCCCCGCCGCGAGGGCCTCGGGCATCAGCTCCCGCGAGATGTCGGCGATGTGGGCCTCCTCCGCCAGCAGCATCGCGAGCTTGGTGGACGGTTCGGCCACGAAGCGGATTTCGAGTTCCTTGAACTCGGGAACCTGCCCCGAGTAATGGTCCTCGAAGCGCTCGTAGAGGATCCGGCCGGGCTCGCGCGAGACGAACTGGTAGTGCCCGGTGCCCGCGAAGCGGCGGTCATAGCCCTGAAGGCCCTCCTCGTCGAACTGCTTCTTGCTGTAGATCTGCATGATGGAATGAGCGCCGTGCAGGTACAGCAGGTTGGTGCGAGGCTTCTCGTAGTTGAAGCGCACCGTGTACTTGTCGAGGACCTCCACCTCCGCGCCGCGCAGTTGATCGGCGGCCGGAATGACCGAGTCGTCGCCCGCGCTCAAGTGGTAGCTGTGCACGACGTCCGCAGCCGTGAACTCGCCATATCCGTAGTGAAACTGGACCCCCTCGCGAAGGTGAAAGGTCCACTCCGTGAAGTCGTCGTTGTGCTCCCACGAGGTGGCGAGCCCGTCGCCGTTGTACTCGCCCGTAACCGGGTCGTTCGCCACCAGCCCTTCCAGGGACTGGCCGAGCGCGTGCCAGAGGCTCGTGGCCGCCCAGGAACGGTTGGTCTCGCCGCCGGGCGGGGTCAGGGCGGCGACCACCCGCTCGGTCGCCTGGGCCGATGCCGCGCCGCCCCACGGGGAAACCCATAGTGCCAACGCCACGAGGGCGGCCGTGCCGGCCGCGCGACGGTGCCGACTGCGCAGCCGGCCCGAATTGTGTGTGCAAGTCGTGGGCATGCTCCTCTCCTTTCGGTTGGATGGAGTCGTTGGCAAAGGGCGGGAGTCGCCGTTGCCTTCCGAAATGAACCGAGCGCTCGACCGGTCGCGTTGTTCCGGAGCGAGTCGATGAGGCTGAAGTGGCCGGAACCGGAGCGTGCGAGCGGGATGGGCGCGTACCCTCCGCTGCCCTTCCCGATGGCGGTTCGGGCCGTCGATCCGTGCTGCCGCGGTCGAAAGACACTCCTGATACTTCTTCTCGATCGATGGCACCGGCGGCAGCCTCGCTGAGCACGGGTCGAGCGCGCGCACGTATCGGGAACCAACTTAACATATGTGAATCCGCTTTCATATATGAACCCAAACAAGCCGCTCGCCTCGCCAAGTGAGAGAGCGCCTGCCGCGGCGCATGCTGGTCCTGCAGTCAGAGCAGTCCCGCGAGCCGTGGCAGGAAGAGGGGGATGTCCGGCACGTAGGTCACCAGCACCAGGATCGCGGTCATCATCAGCCACGGCCAGAACATGCGCCGCGACACCTGGACGATGCTCCGCTCGGCGATACTCGACGCGACGAAGAGGGTGATTCCGTAGGGCGGGGTCACCATTCCGATCGCGAAGTTCATGACCACGACGAGGCCGAAGTGGACCGGTTCGATCCCGAAGTCGATCGCGATCGGCATCAGCACCGGCACCAGGATGAGAATCGCGGCGATGCTCTCCATGAACATGCCCACCGCCATGAGGAGGACGTTGATCAGCAGGAGGTAGGTCCAGGGCTGCTCGGAGACCGTCTTGATCCACGCCGCGAGGTGGGCCGGCACGTTGGCGTTCGCGACGAGCCAGCCGAAGATGCTGGCCGTGCCGATGATGACCATCACCGCCGCGGAGAGCGCCGCCGCGCGCAGCACCAGCGCCGGCAGATCGCGGACGCCGAGGTCGCGATGGATGACCATCGCGATGACGAGGCCGTAGAGGACGGCGACCGCCGCCGCCTCGGTCGGGGTGAACACCCCGCCCACGATCCCGCCGATGATGATGACCGGCATCCCGAGGGCGGGGAGCGCCCGCACGAAGGTCCGCCGGAGCCGCGCCCCGGTGAACGGCTCCACCTCCCGGTACTGGGGGCCGCCCCGGCGAGCGTGGAGCCACGCCGCGACGAGGAGCCCCGGCACGGTCATCAGCCCCGGAAGCACGCCGGCGAGGAACATCGCCCCCACCGAGAGGTTCGAGACGAGGGCCACCACCACCATCATGAGGCTCGGCGGGATGACCTGGGCGAGGGAGCCCGCGCACGCGATGACCGCGGCCGAGAAGTCGATGTCGTAGCGCCGCCGCCGGAGCTCCGGCTGCATGATCGACGAGATCGCGGCGACGTCCGCGGACCCCGACCCGGAGATGGCCGCGAGCCCCGTCGCCGCCACCACGGACACCATGAGGAGGCTCCCGACCACCCAACCGACGAGGGCGGTGGCGAATTCGACGATGCGCCGCGAGATCCCGCCCGCATCCATGATCGCGCCCGCAAACACGAAGAACGGGATCGCCATGATGGTGAAGGAGTTGAGACCGTCGTAGATGCGCTGCGAGACGATGGTGAGCGGCACGTCGGTGGTGAGGAGGAGGGTCAGGGTCGCCGCGATCCCGAGCACGAAGACGATCGGCGTGCCGATGAGCAGAAAGGCGAGGAAGGCGGAGAAGGCGAATATCACGCGGCGGCGTCTCCCTCTCCGCGCGGCAGCATCCCGAACGGCTGGTTCCATCGCTCGACCACCCGCGCGGCGAGCTCGAGGGCGAAGTACGCCGCCCCGAGGGGCAGGGACAGGTAGATGACCCACATGGGAAGCTGGAGGACCGGGGAGGTCTCGAAGAGCCAGCCGAGCTCGATGAGCGGCAGGCTCCCGTAGACCACCACCCCGAGAAACCAGAACGCCCCGGCCGCGATGACGATGCTGAGGGCTCGCGCCCACCGGAGCGGCAGCATGGCCGCGAGCGCGTCCACCGCCACGTGGAGGCCGCGCCGCATGGCAATCCCGGCCCCCATGAGCACGACCCAGATCTGCGCGTAGCGGGCCGTCTCCTCGGTCCACGAGATCGAGTAGTTGAAGACGTACCGCCCGAAGACCTGCGCGAGCACCGCGAGGGTCATGTAGGCGAAGCAGGCGACGACGATCACCGCAACCGCGAGGCGCACTCCCGCGACGATGCGCGCGAGGATTCCGCTCATCTCGACTCCGCCTCGATTACCGCCACCGCGAGTGCGCCAGCCCGGAGCGTTTCACGACGTTCGTCACGACGTACCGGCCGAAGACGAAACGGCCGGGCGAACCCACGTTCGCCCGGCCATCCGGCCGTCGACAGGCGGTGGTCCGAAGACCCTTCCTACTTCGTGTCGAGGATCATCTGGAGGAGGCGTTTCTCGTTCTCATCGGTAAGGAACTCGTCGTAGACCTTCTTCGCCGCCTCACGGAAGGGCACCGGATCGAGCGCGGTGATCTTCGCGCCCGCCGCCTCGAGCATTCCGAGGCGCTCCGCGTCCACCGCCGCATAGTGGTCCTGCTCCCACTCCGCCGCCTTGGCGCCGCCCTCGAGGAGCGCCGTCTGGACGTCGGCCGGAAGCGACTGGAACTTCTCCTCGGACATGATGATCGGCGCGGTCAGGATGGTCCAGCCGACCTGCCCCCAGTTGGGCGCAACCTCGTAGAACTTCTTCTCGTAGTAGTTCGTGTTGGCCGCCTCGGCGCCGTCCACCACCCCGGTCTGGAGGGAAGAGTAGAGCTCCGCGTAGCTGATGGGGGTCGCGTTGGCTCCGAACGCGTTCCACGCCGCCATGTGGTACTTGCTCTGCATGGTCCGGATCTTGAGTCCCTTGAGATCCTCGATGCTCGTCACCGGCTCCTTGGTCATGAGATGGCGGACCCCGACGTTGTATACCCCGAGGAGGCGAATGCCGCGCTTCGCGACGACCTTGTTGATCTCCTGGAGCACCGGTCCGCGCAGGACCGCGATCATGTGGTCCTGATCCCGGAACAGGAACGGCATGTCGAAGAGCTTGAGCTCCGGCACGAAGTTGGTGAGCGGGGCGTTCGAGGGCGAGGTGATGTCGAGGCTGCCCGTCAGCACTTGCTTGATCATCTCGACCTCGCCGCCGAGCTGCATGTTCGGGAAGACTTCGAGGGTCGCCTTGCCGCCGGTCGCCTCCTGGAGGTGCTCGGCGATCATCTCGAGCCCGAGATCCATGGGCTCCCCATCATTCTGGGAGTGCCCGGCCTTGAGCACGATGTCGGCCGCCCCGACGACGGTCGAGGACAGCGCCCCTCCGAGTGCGAACACGGCAACGATGGCGGACATCAGCAATTTGCGCATGGTGCTTTCTCCTGCTTGCAGCGATGTGGACAAGGATGGTTCGACGGCGGTCCGGTCGGATCGATTCCGGTTCGGACCGGAGCGGGGTCAGGCGGCCCGGGCGGTGAGGACCCCGAGGTCCGCGAGCACGCTCCGCAGCACGCTCCGGGGCCCCTCGGGGAGAGGCAGGCGGGGCGGGCGTGGATCCCCCGCCGGCATCCCGACCATCTCCATCCCCGCGCGCGTTGCCGAGACGTAGAGGTCACCGGCAATGGCGTCGATGAGGGGCAGCAGCCGATGCCAGACCTCGCGGCCGCCGTCCGGGTCGCCCTCCGTCACGGTCAGCCGGTAGATGTCGGAGGAGAATCGCGGAACGATGTTGCCGCACACCGAGACGTAGCCGTCGGCCCCGAGGCGCATCGAGTCCCAGGCATGGTATCCGGCGAAGACGGTGACCCGGCCCTCGCTGAGGCGGGCGATCTCCCGCACCCGCGTGACGTCCCCGCTCGACTCCTTGATGTACCGCACGGTGTCGATCTCGCCGAGGCGGGCGACGAACTCGGGACTCAGGTCCACGTTCGAGGTGTTCGGGTTGTTGTAGATCATGACGGGGATCGAGATCGCCTCGCCGATGCGGCGGTAGTGCTCGAAGAGCTCGTCCTCGGTCGGCGAGCTGTAGAAGGGCGGCACCACCATCACCCCGGCCGCACCGAGACGCTCCGCTTCGCGGCTGTAGCGCACCGCCACGTCCGTCCACTCCGCGGCGGTGCCTACGACGATGGGAACCCGCCCCTTCGCCTGGTCGACGAGGACCTCGATGAGCCGGGTTCGTTCGTCGTCGCCGACGGAGAGGAATTCGCCGGTGCTCCCGAGGGGGATGAGGCCCGGCACGCCCTCGCGGATCTGCCAGTCCACGAAGCGCCGGGTGGCCGCCTCGTCGATCCCCCCTCCGTCCTCGCGGAACGGGGTCACCATGACGGTATAGCTGCCGCGAAACTCGGCCATCGTCTCGTCCTCCCGTCGTGCGCAGTTCTTCGGACGGCTCCGATACTCGGGGAAATCGCGACCGGCCGCAACCCGGCCCGTTCCCCGGGGAGAATCAGCCGATCCGCCGCGTCCACGGGGGCCGCGTCCGCCGGAGCGTCCATGCCGGGAGGACCGATGACGCGAATCGTGTCGCCTTCGATGAGAATGTCGGCCGGGCCGCCGCCGACGTCGGCCCCGTCCAGCACGCGTGCGCCGCGAACGACGGTGGGTCTCACGTCCGCCATCGCGTTTCCGCGAACTGCAGGGCGCGGCCGCCCCGGTGGGCGACGTATCGGGCCGGGCTCGACACGACTCAGTCCGCTGCCGCGTCGCGCACCCCTTCGTGGCGGTCCTCGCCACCGGCCGCCTGTCGCACCGGGGGCAGCGTCCGATCGAAGAGCCCGAGCCCGTCCATCACCACCTTGAGCTCCTCCACCTTGGCCGGCGGGAGCGGGAGGCGCGGGGGCCGGGGCGGGCCCATGCTCCGGCCAAGGAGCTGGAAGGCCGCCTTCATCCCGTGGGCGTAGAGATGATCGCCCAGCCAGTCGATCATCTTGACGAGCTCGCGGAAGACCGCCCAGGCACCTTCCCGATCGTTCTCGTCCACCGCGAGCTCGAACATCCGCGCGGACTCGCGGGGCATGATGTTGGCGCAAACGGAGACCCAACCCTCGGCCCCGACCATGAACGACTCGTAGCCGAGGTAGCCCGCGAATACCGTCATCTTCTCGCCGCAGAGCTCGTTGATCCGGTAGACCCGGCGCGTGTCGGTGGTGGACTCCTTGATGTACGAGATGTTGTCGATCTCGGCGAGTCGGGCGACGAGCTCGGGCTGCATGTCGAGGACGGTGGAGGCAGGGTGGTTGTAGAGCATGATGGGAATGGACACCGCCTCCGCGATCCGGCGGAAGTGGGTGTAGATCTCCTCCTCGTCGATCCACGCGTAGTACGGGGTCATCACCATCGCCGCGTCCGCGCCGAGGGCCTCCGCGTCGCGGGTGTAGCGGATCGCGAAGTCGGTGCTCTCGTGCGTGGTGCTGACCACCACCGGCACCCGGCCCGCCGCCTGCTCGACGGTGATCCGCGCGACCTCGTGCCGCTCCTCGTCGGTGAGGGAGAGAAGCTCCCCGTTGCTCGCGAGGGGGATGAGGCCGTGGATGCCTTCCTCGATCTGGTAGTCCACCAGCCAGCGAAGCATCGTCTCGTTGACCGCGGACCCGTCCTCGGTGAACGGGGTGACGATCACGGTGTAGGTGCCGCGGAGCTTGTTCTTCATCTGCAAGGGCCTTCCGGTAGGGTCGTCGCCAGGCGCGACGGCGCGGCCACGTTGCCCGAAACGCGGGCTCGATTCAAATCCCGGACCTCCTGTCAGAGCGTGCAGCGCGCATGGCGTTCGATATGGTAGTCCTCCCGCGACCACTCGACCGCGTACCGGCCCACCGGACCCTCGAGGCGTTCGGCCAGGGCGCGCGCATCGGCATTGACGGCGGCGAGACGCTCGGCGGCAGCCTGCGCGTCGCGCGCGAGCTTCGCTTCATCCACGGTGACCATCCGCCGGCCCTCGAGCACCATGCGCCCGCCGATCATGACCGACTCGACCCCGGTGCCGTCCTCTCCGTGGACGATCTGGTTGACGGGATCGTTGAGGGGTACGTAGTTGATCTGTCCGAGATCGAGGAAGACGATGTCGGCCTTGCGGCCGGGTTCGATCGATCCGATCTCGTCACCGAATCCGAGCACCGCGGCGCTACCCCGCGTGGCCAGATCGAGAACCTCCCCGGTCGCCAGCCATTGCTCGTAGTCGAGCTCCTGGACACGCGACACCATCGATGCGATCCGCATCGACTCGAACATGTTGAGGTTGTCGGAACAGGTGCACGCGTCGGTTCCGATCCCGACCCGGACACCTGCGTCGAGGAGGGCCCGCGCCGCCGCGAGGCCGTTCCCCAGGCGGGCGTTGGAGCCCGGGTTGTGGGCAACCGCTCCGCCCGCGTCCGCGATGCGGCGCATGTCGTCCCGGTCGAGCCACACCGCATGCGCGGCCGTGAAGTGCGGGCCGAGGACGCCCAGGGAATCGAGCCAGGCGGTCTGGGTCATCCCGTAGAGCTTCATCCCGGCGAGGGCCTGGACCTTCGACTCGGCGAGGTGGGTGTGGAACCCCACCCCGTGCTCGCGCGCCTTGGCCTGCGCCGACCGAAGGAACTCCTCGCTGCAATGGTGGGGGATGGTCGGGGCGAGCGCGAGCCGCACCCGGTCGCGGGGAAACGGCCACGACCGCAGGGCACGCTCCCAGGCGGCGAGGCTCTCCGCAAACGGCTTCGGCGCCACCGCTTCCGCCTCGCGCCGCAACTCGTCCGGAAGCGCATCCATCAGGCCCGGAATCGCCCGATGGAAGGTCCGGTCGGCCATCATCGGAGCCACGACCGCGCGCATGCCCGCGTCGGCGTAGGCGCGTCCGATCGCCTCGAGCCCCTCCGAGGTCGGTGCGGGAAGCTCGAAATTGAGGTCGTAGGCGGCGGTGCATCCCTTTCGCACCATCTCCACCGCACCGATGAGGGTCGAGAGGTACTTGTCCTCGACCGTGCGGTTGCCCGTGATCCACGGCGCGGCGTTGAGCAGCAGCTCCAGCGTCCAGCGATCGCCGAGACTCTTGGCGAGATTGTTGTGCCCGTGGGTGTGGGCGTTCACCAGGCCCGGCATGAGGAGCCGGCCGGTCGCGTTGCGGTGGATCGCGTCCGCCGGCGCGGCCAGTCCCGGCGGCCCGATCTCGCGAACCGTATCCCCCTCGACGAGCACGTCGGCGGGCTCCGCGGAATGACGCTCGATGTCGAGGAGCCGCCCGCCCCGGATGATTGTATGCATGGTTGCCGTACTCCTCGTTCGAACCCGCCCTGATCCATTCAGACGATGACCGTCTCGTCCCCCTCGGCGGACCAGGGGAAGAAGACCCGCTCGATGATGACCACGATCTGGAACAGCACCACCCCGAGAACCGACAGCAGGATGAGCGCGCCGAATGCGACCGGGGTGCGGAAGAACGCGGTGGCCGAGACGATGAGGTACCCGAGTCCCTGGTCGGCATTGACGAACTCGCCCACCACCGCGCCCACCACCGAAAGCGCGATCGCGACCTTGAGGCCGCTGAAGACGAACGGAATCGCGTAGGGGAGCCGGATGCGAAGCAGCTCCTGCAGCTTGGAGGCCTTGTAGGAGCGCCCGAGCTCGACCAGATCGGCCGGCACCGAGAGAAGGCCGACCGCGACCGCGATGACGAGCGGGAAGAATGCGACGAGGAAGGTGACGATGACCCGGGGAAGCTCCGATGCGCCCAGCATAACCACCAGGATGGGGGCGAGCGCCACCTTCGGGATGGACTGCGTGAACACGAGCAGGGGATAGATCGTGGCCGACACGTAGCGCGAGGAGGTGAGCAGCACCGCGAGCGGCAGGCTGATGATGATGGAAGCGGCAAACCCGTACGCCACGGTGCGCAGGGTGGCGAGCGCGTGGCCGGCCATCGTGTCCGCGACGGCAAGGCTTTCCACCCAGATGAGGCTGGGGGCGGGCAGCAGGTAGACGGGAAGCTCGAACGCGTGTACCGACGCCTCCCACACCACCACGAGGACGACGAGCACCGCGCTCGGCAGGACGATCTCGCTGCTTGCGTTCCAGATGCGGCTAAGCCGCCGCCGAGCCGGAGACTGCGGAGTCGTCAGCCCCAAAGATAAGGCGTCGAATTCGCTGGGTGCAGTCTTGGAATTCACTGCGGCCCTCCATTTCAAAGGTGCGAGGCCGTTCGAGAGGCACGTCGATGACCTCGGCAATCCGCCCCGGTCGCGGCGACATGACGATTACCCGGTCGGAAAGAAAGACCGCCTCCGGAATCGAATGGGTCACGAACACGATGGTCTTGGGGTTCTCGGTCCAAATCCGGAGCAGCTCCCGGCTCATCACTTCGCGCGTGAGGGCGTCGAGCGCCCCGAACGGCTCGTCCATGAGCAGGATGGCGGGATCGTGGATGAGCGCACGGCAGATTGCGGCGCGCTGCTGCATTCCTCCCGAAAGCTCGCGGGGATAGCGGCTCTCGAACCCCTTGAGTCCCACCAGATCGAGAAGCGACTGGGCCCGATCCCTGCTGTCGGCACCGCCCTCCCGCATCAACTGGAGCGGGAAGAGCACGTTCTCCGCCACGGTCGCCCACGGCAGCAGGGTCGGGCTCTGGAACACGATTCCGATATCCCGGCGCGGCTCGGTGACGCGGGTGCCGTCGATCTCGAGCGCCCCGCGGGTCGGGGCGATGAGCCCGGCAACGAGGCGCAGCATCGTCGACTTGCCGCATCCGGACGGACCGACCAGGGAGACGAATTCGTTCCGCTCGACGCCGAGCGACACGTCGTGCAGCGCGACGACGCTCCCGCCGTCCCGGGAGTGGAACACCTGGGACAGGCGCTCGACCCGGATCACGGCGGAAGCGCCGGCAGGTGCGGGCTGCGGACCCGCCCCGGGTACCAATCAGGGTATGAATCGATGGTCCACGACCTGGCTGTAGTCCCAGTCACCGGGAAGGTCCTGCGCGTCCGCCACCACTTCGTAGGTGAACGCCAGCCGGGCCGGGTCGTGCCGTCAAAGCCCGGTAGCACTCGAGTGGTCGTTGAACACGAAGGTCATGGTCGCGTCGAGGCTTCCCATGCAGTCGTCGTGCGCGACCTCCGGTACCCGCTCCACGTGCAGCGTGCACGCTTCCTCGCGATTGTCGCGGGCCCACTCCATCGCATTGCGGTTGGCGATGAGGAAGCGGCGCACGAGATCGGGGTTCTCTTCGATCATGTCGTCGCGGGCGACGAGGCCGGTCGCGTAGATCGCGAATCCGGTCTCGACGAACGGCAGCACCACGATCTCTTCTCCCGCGCGCATCGCCGCCTTGTTCTGGTAGTAGTGATGCATCGCGAAGAACGGCGCGGCGTCGATCTTCTTCGAGATGAGCAGCGCCGCCATGGCCGATGCGTCCGAATTCGACCAGATGATCTTGGACGGATCCGTGCCGGCCCGCTCCGCGACCTTGGGAAAGTACACGCGGTGGCTGTTCCCGGGGGTGATTCCGATCTTCTTGTCCTCGAGACCCTGGAAGGTCGTGATTCCTGAGCTCTTGAGCACGAAGAGCGAGTGCGGGGAGTGCGTGTAGGTCTGCATGATCTGCTTGACCGGCACCCCGGTGCGCGCCCGGGCGGTGATGAGAGCCCCGATGTCCGCGATGCCGAAGTCCGCCGCTCCGCCGGCAATCTTGGTCACCGTATCGCCCGAGCCGTAGCCGCGGGTGATGTTGATGTCGATGTCCTGCTCTTCCCAGAAGCCCTTGGTCCAGCCTCCGAAGTACATGGCGTGCTCGCCGGAGGGGATCCAGTCGGTCTGAAGATGCACCTTGTCGGCGGCAACCACCGGCGTCACCAGCATCAACAGGGCGGCCCCCAGAGCGCTGCGGGCAAGCGAGCGGAGAGGCGTTGAACGCTGAGATCTCATGAATCGTCTCCCAGATGTGGGTGATGAGTTTCGCTCGGAGCGGCGCGGCCGGAATCAGCCCCGGAAGGAGCCCGATTGGCGTGGACGGGAGCGGTTGCCCGCGCGCGGCCCCGTCGTCTCCAACCGTCGGGTTTCCGCGCGCTCGAACAAAGGGTTGCCAGGTCGACAACGCGCTCCGATCCGCAGACCTGCATCGGGCCCTCCCTGCCGAGCGCTTCGAACGGAAGCGCCCCAAGTCTATACCAGGCCGTCCATACCGGACCGGTTGCGCCGGCCTCTGCCGGCCCGCCATCTCCACCCGAACACCACCGGACCGGGAGCGCGGGTCTAGGCAACCGGGGTGGTTGAGGGGCGGACCGGCTCCAGGGCCGCATCGCCGGTCAGTCGAAGCGGTCGAGGGTGAAGGGGGAGAGCTCGCGGCCGGTCCGGCCGGTGCGAAGAAGCTCGGCGTTGATGCGGCCGAGCACCGGGGCGAGGGTGAGCCCGTTCACGGTGCTCGCGGTAAAGAAGCCAGGCACCCCCGGCACTTCCCCGAGGATGG
>JAJDXW010000158.1 GCA_022823045.1 Gammaproteobacteria bacterium | reverse complement strand
AGAATGTGGTTCGCCTGCCTGGACGAACGAGCACGGTCATCGGGCGAAAGATCTCGATCTCGAGGTCGCATGTCAACGGCACGATCCTCCCCCTTTTTCATCATCAGTCCGTCGGACGTCGACCGGAATGCGGTCGGGCATCCACGCTCCGTCGGTGGCGTTGCGCGGCGTCGACGTTCGAACGGGAACCCTGGAGACTCCGCTACTGTGGAATGATGCGAGCCGTTTCCTTCGGCCAGCGATGCGGAAGCCGGGACGCCAGATGAGCGAGCCGTAGCCGAAGAGCCAGCGATCGGACATCCGCGGTCCGCGCCTCGGGCGGGCCGGCCTGCTACTCGCCCGGAGCCCGGGCGAGGAGAGCATCCACGAAGTCCGCCGCGACGAAGTCCCGGAGGTCGTCGATGCCCTCCCCCACCCCGACGTACCGGATGGGGATGGCGAGCTCCCGGGCGATCGCGAAGAGCACGCCGGCCCGCGCGGTGCCGTCGAGCTTGGTGACCGCGAGCCCGGTCACCCGGACCGCCTCGGTGAACCGGCGCGCCTGGGCGAGCCCGTTCTGCCCGGTGGTCGCGTCCAGCACGAGCAGGGTCTCGTGGGGGGCTCCGGGGTCGATCCGGCCGAGGACCCGGCGGACCTTCGCGAGCTCGTCCATGAGTCCGGTCTTGGTGTGGAGGCGTCCCGCGGTGTCCGCGATGAGGACGTTCGTCGAGCGGGCGGTCGCCGCCTGCAGGGCGTCGAAGACCACCGCGGCCGAGTCGGCGCCCGGCTGTTGGGCGATGACCGGCGCGCCGTTCCGCTCCCCCCAGACCTTGATCTGATCGATGGCGGCGGCGCGGAAGGTGTCCCCCGCGGCAAGCATCACCGAGTATCCGCCTGCCCGGTAGCGGTGCGCGAGCTTACCGATGGTGGTCGTCTTCCCGACTCCGTTCACCCCGACCACCAGCACCACGAAGGGCCGCTTGAGCGCCGCGGGAGGCGGGACCTCGCAGTGTCGGGCCACCGGCTCGAGAGCCTGCACCATGTGTTCGCGCAACGCTTCGAGCACCGCCGACCCGTCCGCGAGCCGATTTCGCTTGAGCCGCTCGTGGAGGTCGGCGACCATGACGTCGGTCAGGTCCACCCCGACATCGGACCCGAGGAGGATCTCCTCCACCTCGTCGATGAGGGCGGCATCGATCTTCCGCCCCCGGGAGAACAGCTCCGCGAGGCCGCTCGCGAGGTTCTCCCGGGTCCGCCTGAGGGCGGTGCGAAGGCGCCCGAGGATCCCGGAACGGGGGGGAGCCTCGGGACGGTCCGAGGGGTCGGCGGCGGTCGGCATGATCGGGGAGGGGGGCTGTCCCTGGGAACCGGCGAAGACGGGCGGGAAGTGTAGGCGAAGAATGGCGGGCGGTCGCGTGCGAATCATCGCCGGACGCTGGCGCGGGCGCCGGCTCGGCGTGGAGGACGAACCCGACGTGCGGCCTACCCCCGACCGGGTGCGCGAGACCCTCTTCAACTGGCTCGCCCCCGACCTGCCGGGCGCGCGCTGTCTCGACCTCTTCGCGGGAAGCGGGGCGCTCGGCTTCGAGTCGGTCTCCCGGGGTGCCGCCGAAGCGGTGCTCGTCGACCGGAGCCGGGCGGTCTGCGACCGGCTCCGCGGCGAGTGCGAGCGGCTCGGGGCGGGGTACGGGTCCGTCACCGTGGTCGAGGCGGACGCCCTCGACTGGCTCGCGCGCCCTCGCGCCGCCTCCACTCCCTTCGACATCGTGTTCGTCGACCCGCCGCAGCGTCTCGAAGTGCACCCGGAGGTGGCTCTCCTTCTCGCCGAGCACGGCTGGCTCGCTCCCGGTGCCCGGATCTGGTTCGAGGTCGTCCGCCGCCGCGAGACCCCCGATCTCCCGGCCGGGTGGACCCTCCTCAAGTCCGGCCGGGCCGGTGAGGTGCGGTATTATCTCGGCGCCCGCGAAGCGGGCTGATCCCCCGGCGCAAGAGGAATCAGGAGCATCATGGAAAAGGTGGCCGTATACCCCGGCACGTTCGATCCCATCCACAACGGCCATACCGATCTCATCCAGCGCGCATCGCGCCTCTTCGACCGGGTCATCGTCGCGGTCGCCGCGAGCGCGGGCAAGAACCCCTGCTTCTCCCTGACCGAGCGGGTCGGCCTCGCCTCCGACGTGCTGAAGAAGTTCGACAACGTCGCCGTCGAGTCGTTCGAGGGGCTCCTCGTCCACTTCGCGGCACGGAGAAAGGCGTACATCGTGGTGCGGGGGCTCCGCGCCGTCTCCGACTTCGAGTACGAGCTTCAGCTCGCCAACATGAACCACAAGATGTTCGAAGACCTCGAGACGCTCTTTCTTCCCGCCGACGAGATGTTCGGGTACGTGTCGTCCACCCTCGTCCGCGAGATCGCGATGATGAACGGCGATCCGAGCCCCTTCGTGGACCCGATCGTCGCGAAGGCCTTCGACGGCAAGCTCACCACCCTCGGCGGTCGCCGCACGGCCTGAGGTCGTCGACCCTCGTAGCCGGCCTCGAGCGGTGCGTCAGGCGCATCGTGGTCGCGACTGCGGCAGGGGGAGGCCCTCGGGCCGAGGTCAGCCTTCCAACGAGACAGCCTTTTCCCGGCCGTAGGACTGGAGGGGGGCGACGTCGAAGCCCCGCTCGCGGAGGGCGGTGATGGCATCGATCATGGCGCTCGCCCCGGCGATGGTGGTGGCGTAGGGCACGTTCTTGAGGAGCGCCGTCCGGCGCATCCCGAAGCTGTCCGCGATCGACCTCGCGCTCTCGGTGGTGTTGATCATGAAGTCGATGCGGTCGTCCTTGAGCGCGTCGACGATGTGGGGCGGGCCTTCGAGCACCTTGTTGACGGTGTCGGCCGCGAGCCCCTCCGCGCGCAGGGCCTCCGCGGTCCCGCGGGTCGCGACGAGCGAGAAGCCGAGCGCGGCGAGGCGCCGTCCGAGCTCGACCGCGCTCGGCTTGTCGCGGTCCCGGACGGAGATGAACGCCCGCCCGCTCTCCGGGAGCGTCCCCCCGGCCGCGAGCTGCGCCTTCGCGAAGGCCCGCCCGAAGTCCTCGTCGACGCCCATCACCTCCCCCGTCGACTTCATCTCCGGCCCGAGGATCACGTCGACCCCCGGAAAGCGGGCGAAGGGGAACACCGCTTCCTTGACGGCGACGTGGTCGAGGGGCCGCTCCTCGAGATCGAAGTCCGCGAGCGTCTCGCCGGCCATGATGCGCGCCGCGATCCGGGCGATGGGGACGCCGATCGCCTTGGCGACGAAAGGCACGGTGCGGCTCGCGCGCGGGTTGACCTCCAGCACATGGATCTCGCCCCCGCGGCTCACCGCGAACTGGACGTTCATGAGCCCGACCACGCCGAGCGCCCGGGCGAGCGCCCGCGTCTGGCGGCGGACCTCCTCGACGATCTCGCCTCCGAGGGTGCAGGGGGGGAGCGAGCAGGCGGAGTCCCCCGAGTGGATCCCCGCTTCCTCGATGTGCTCCATGATCCCGGCGATGAACACGTCGCGGCCGTCCGCGAGGGCGTCGACGTCGACCTCGACCGCGTCCTGGAGGAACCGGTCGATGAGGATCGGCGCGTCGCCGGCAACCTCGGCCGACGCGCGCACGTAGCGTTCCAGCGCCTCGTCGCCGTGGGCGATCTCCATCGCCCGCCCCCCCAGCACGTAGCTCGGGCGGACCACCACCGGGTAGCCGATGCGTGCCGCCACTTCCTTCGCTTCCGCGACCGAGCGGCAGGTCCCGTTCGGGGGTTGCCGCAGGCCCAGCTCGTCGAGGAGCGCCTGGAACCGCTCGCGGTCCTCGGCCCGGTCGATCGCGTCGGTCGAGGTGCCGATGATCGGGATCCCGGCCCGTTCGAGCGCGGGGGCGAGCCGGAGCGGGGTCTGGCCGCCGAGCTGGACGACGACCCCCAGGAGCTCGCCGCGATGCATCTCCGCCCTCGCGATGGCGAGGACGTCCTCCACGGTCAACGGCTCCAGGTAGAGCCGATCGGAGGTGTCGTAGTCAGTCGAGACGGTCTCCGGGTTGCAGTTGACCATGATCGTCTCGAAGCCGGCTTGCTTGAGGCCGAGGCACGCATGGACGCAGCAGTAGTCGAACTCGATGCCCTGCCCGATGCGGTTCGGCCCGCCCCCGAGGATGATGATCTTCCTCGCGCCGGTCGGTTCGGCCTCGTTCTCCGGGGGTTCGAAGCCGTCGCCCTCGTAGCAGGAGTAGAGATACGACGTGGCGGAAGGGAACTCGGCCGCGCAGGTGTCGACGCGCTTGAAGACCGGCCGGACACCCGCCCGCTCGCGGGTGGCACGCAGGCGCTCCTCATCGCCGCCCGGCTCGCCCTCGTCGCCTCCCGCGCCGGCGAGCCGGACGAGGAGGGGGTCGGAGAACCCGAGCTTCTTGAGCCGAAGCAGCGCCTGGGGGTCGCCGGGAAGGCCGTTCGTTCGAACCTCCTCCTCGGCCTCCACGATTCCACGAAGCTGCTCGATGAACCACGGATCGTACCGGGTGATCTCGTGGATCGTCCCGTCGTCGAAGCCGTGTCGCATGGCCTGGGCGATCGCGAGGATGCGGTCCGGCGAGGGCCGGGCAAGACGCGCGACAATGCCGTCATCCGACGCGTCGTCGAAGGCGACCGGATCGAGGCCGGCGAGCCCGGTCTCCATGGAGCGAAGGGCCTTCTGCAGCGACTCGGGGAAGGTGCGGCCGATCGCCATCGCCTCGCCCACCGACTTCATCGACGTCGTGAGGAGCGGCTCGGCGTCCGGGAATTTCTCGAACGTGAAGCGCGGCACCTTGGTTACCACGTAGTCGATCGCGGGCTCGAAGCTCGCGGGGGTCACCCCGGTGAGATCGTTCCGGATCTCGTCGAGGGTGTAGCCGACGGCGAGCCGGGCCGCCACCTTGGCAATGGGGAACCCGGTCGCCTTCGAGGCGAGGGCGGAGGAACGCGAGACGCGAGGGTTCAGCTCGATCACCACCATCCGCCCGTTCGCGGGGTCGATCGCGAACTGCACGTTGGACCCGCCCGTGTCGACGCCGATCTCGCGGATCGCGGCGAACGAGGCGTTGCGCATGACCTGGTATTCCTTGTCGGTCAGGGTCAGCGCCGGCGCGACGGTGATCGAGTCCCCCGTGTGCACCCCCATGGGATCGACGTTCTCGATCGAGCACACGATGATGCAGTTGTCGGCGCGGTCGCGCACGACCTCCATCTCGTACTCCTTCCAGCCGAGCACGGATTCCTCGACGAGGACCTCGGTTATCGGGCTCGCCTCGAGCCCCCGTCGCACGATGTCCTCGAACTGCTCGCGGTTGTAGGCGATTCCGCCCCCGGTCCCCCCGAGGGTGAAGCTCGGCCGGATGATCGCGGGAAGGCCGGCCGCATCGAGAGCGGAGCGCGCCTCCGCAAGATCGTGGACGGCCACGCCGTGGGGGCACTCGAGACCGATGCGCTCCATCGCGTCCCGGAACCGCTCGCGGTCCTCCGCCTTGTCGATCGCTTCCAGGGTCGCCCCGATGAGCTCCGCGCCGCATCGCTCGAGGACCCCGCCCGTCGCGAGCGCACGCGCCGTGTTGAGGGCGGTCTGGCCGCCCATGGTGGGGAGCACCGCGTCGGGCCGCTCGCGCTCGATTACCCGGGCTACCACCTCGGGCGTGATCGGCTCGACGTAGGTCGCGTCCGCGAGCCCCGGGTCGGTCATGATCGTGGCCGGGTTCGAGTTCACCAGGATCACCCGGTAGCCCTCGTCGCGGAGCGCCTTGACCGCCTGGGTTCCGGAATAGTCGAACTCGCACGCCTGGCCGATGACGATGGGCCCGGCCCCGATGACCAGGATCGACGAGATGTCGGTGCGCTTGGGCACGGGCCTCCGTGTCCTCCGCGAAGGCTTGCGGACGTTCCCGTCCTGGGGAGGCCGGCTACGGGCGGCCGGCTTCCCGGACGGGATTGCTCAGTGGGAAGGGACCGAAGCGATCAGGAGGTGACGATCTTCCAGTCCCCGTTGTCGTCGCGGCAGGCGGTCCCGTAGGACTGTTCCTCCCGCCCCCCGATGATGACGGTCTGCTGGAACTCTCGGCAGGTCCGCCCCTCGGTGTCCGCGCCCTGGCGGGTCACCGTGGCGGAGCCGTGGGCCGGCCCGCCCGCGTTGTCCGGGTTCTCCCAGGTGATGGCTTCACCGACATCGGCGGTCTCGAGGGCGTGCTCGGCGGCCGCGCCGGCCTGCCGGCGGGAGTTTTCGTCGAGGGCTTGGCCGATGTTGCGGCCGACGGTAGCCCCGATGACCGCGCCGAGCGCGGTGGCCGCGGTCTTGCCGCTCCCGTCGCCGAACTTGTTGCCGACGACCGCGCCGGCAACACCGCCGAGGATGGTTCCGGCCGTCTCGTTCTGGCCCATGCCGCCGCAGCCCGAGAGGGTTGTTCCGAGAGCGGCGATCAGCAGGCCGGTGGTGAGCCTCCGGACGAGGGGTCTTGCTGGATGATTCATGGTCTCTCTCCCGGCGGCGCGAGCCCCGCCGCCCGCCTTCATCGCCGCGGGCGGTGCAGGGATGGCCCCGCGAAGTCTGGTTCGGGAAACATTGTAGAACGGAATGGAACGATCGGGGCCCGGATTCGGCCTCACCCGCCCGTCGGTCTGGCCCACGATACCCGCTCCGGAGCCTCGGTCCGCGGTCCGTTCGCGATTCCCAAGCCGCGCGCCTACGATGCGGTGCCGGCGGCGGCTCCTTCGTCGTGGAGGTGGCAGACCACCGCGCCCCCGCCCGGCAGCGGAACCCGGCGCGGCTCCCGGACCGAGCAGCCCGGCATCGACCTCGCGCAGCGCGGGTGGAACGAGCACCCCGGCGGCACGTCGAGGGGATTCGGATAGCTCGCCCCGAGGTGGGTGTCCGGGATGCCGAGGCCCGGGTCGGGGGTCAGCACCGATTCGAGCAACGCCTGGGAGTACGGGTGGCGCGGCGAATCGAAGAGGTTTCCGGTCTCCGCCTCCTCCACGATGCGTCCGAGATACATGACCGCAACCCGCGACGCCATGTGCTCGACGGCGGCGAGGTTGTGGCTGATGAGGAGGTAGGTGAGCCCGAGCTCGGAGCGCAGATCCTGCATGAGATTCAGGATCTGCGACTGCACGGACACGTCCAGGGCCGAGGTCGGCTCGTCGCAGATGACCATCCGCGGGCGGTTGACGAGCGCCCGGGCGATTGCCACCCGCTGGCGCTGCCCGCCGGAGAGCTGACCCGGATACAGGTGAAAGAGCCGCCGCGGAAGGCCCACGAGTTCCATCATCTCCTCGGCCCGACGCCGCCACGTCCCCGGCTCCGGGTCTCCCTGCACCCGGAGCGGCTGGGTCACGATGGAGCCCACCGAGCGGCGCGGGTTGAGCGACGAGTAGGGGTCCTGGAAGATGGGCTGGACGCTGCGCGCGATCTCCATGCGTCCGAGGGAGGCGAGCGGCCGCCCGCCGATCTCGATCGTCCCTTCGCTCGGCGCGATGAGACCCATCATCATCTTCGCAAGCGTCGTCTTGCCGCAGCCGGACTCGCCGACGAGGGCCATCACTTCACCCGCCTCGATCCGCAGGCTCACCCGGTTCACCGCCTGCAGCCGCCGCTTCTGCTTCATGAAGCCGCCCGAGACCATGAAGGTGCAGCTCACCTCCCGGGCCTCGACGAGCGCCGCGCCGCTCATCGGAGGGGCGCCCGCTCCGGCCCCGGCCCCGGCCCCGGCCCTGGCCCCACCGCCGCTCCCGGTTCCGGACCCGAGGGGAGGGCGGACCCCGGGGGGAGAATGCACCGGTAGCGGTGTCCGGCCTCGGCCGCGTCGCGAAACGCGATCGGCCCCGCCCGGCAGGATTCGTCCGCGTGGGAGCAGCGGTCGGCGAAGTGGCACCCGCGCATGGCGCCGACGAGCGACGGCACGATGCCGGGAATGGTTCCGAGGTGCGCGCCGCGGCGGGTCTTCCCGGGGATGGGGATGCACTCGAGGAGCCCGCGGGTGTACGGGTGCGCAGGGGTCCGGAAGATCTGGCGCGCGGTGCCCTCCTCGACGATCTGCCCCGCGTACATGACCGCCACCCGGTCGCAGAGCCGGGCGACCACCCCGAGGTCGTGGGTGATCAGGATGAGCCCCGTGTCGAACTCGCGCTGAAGGTCGGCGAGAAGGTGGAGGATCTGCGCCTGGATGGTGACGTCGAGGGCGGTGGTCGGCTCGTCCGCGATGATGAGGTCGGGCTCGCACATGAGGGCCATCGCGATCATCACCCGCTGGCGGAGGCCGCCGGAGAGCTGGTGCGGGTACTGCCGCAGCCGCCCCTCCGCCCCGGTGATCCCGACCTTCTCAAGCAGCC
>JAJDXW010000392.1 GCA_022823045.1 Gammaproteobacteria bacterium | reverse complement strand
CCCAGACCCCCGCCAGCGCCGCCCGCGCCGACACCGCCCGCCGTTCAGGGTCCGTCTGCCGCATTGCCGAGGCTCACTCCGCGCCGGGCGGGGACTGCATGAGGGCGGAGAGGAGGGCGACCTCCTGTCCGAAGCCTTCGGTCCCCATGTGCTCAGCGGCCCGCCGCCGGACCTCGTCCGTCTTGTTCCGGTTGAGCTTCCACGTCCCGTCCACCGTCTCGACGGCGAGCTCGATGGGCACGATTGCGCGCATCATGCTCGCGAGCCGGTCGGGGGCGACCTTGGAGGTCCGCCACGGCGGCTTCGGCCGGAGCTCTTCCTCGAACCGGGCCGAGAGCGCGTCGAGGTGGGGGCGGAGCGCCTCCTCGGGGCGAAGGCGGAGGGTGCCCCGGAGGTGGACGGCCACGTAGTTCCACGTCGGCACCTGGTCCGGCTCCGCTCCGTACCAGTCCGGCGAGACGTAGCCGTCCGGGCCGCTCACCGCGAGCACCGCCGGCCGCTCGCCGGCGGCGAGGAGCCGGGCGATGGGATTCGCGCGGACGAGATGGGCGTGCACCGCGGCGCCGTCCTCCGCGACGATGAACGGGATGTGGCTCAGCAGGGGGGCGGCCGCCTCCCCGCTGCCGACGGCGAGCATCCCGAACCCCCGTTCCCTCGCGAACGCGAGGTTCCGCTCGGGAGAGGCCGGCCGGTGTACGGGATTGGGGTGCATGGCGGTCAGCCGAGCGCCTGCTCGAGGTCCGCGATGAGCTCGTCCGCCCGCTCGATGCCGACCGACAGGCGCAAGAGGTTCGCGGGGACGGCGCTGTGCGGACCTTCCACGGACGCGCGGTGCTCGATGAGGCTCTCGACCCCGCCGAGGGAGGTCGCGGGCACGAAGAGCCGGGTGCGGGTCGCCACCCGCTTCGCCCCCTCCGCGCCGTCCGGCACGAGGAGCGAGAGCATCGCCCCGAAGCCTCCGGTCATCTGCCGCTTGGCGACGACGTGGCCGGGATGGGATTCGAGCCCGGGGTAGAGCACCGCCTCGACCCCTGGGTGACCCTCGAAGTGCCGGGCGATGGCGTTGGCGTTGGCGGCCTGCCGCTCGTAGCGTATGTGCAGGGTGCGCATGCCGCGGAGGAGCAGCCACGCCTCGAACGCGCCGAGCACCCCGCCGGTCAGGGTGCGCGCGAGCTTCATCTCCTCCCAGCGTTCGCCGGCGGATCGGGTCGCGAGCACCCCCGCCATCACGTCGCTGTGCCCGGCGAGGTACTTGGTCCCCGAGTGGAAGACCACGTCCGCCCCGAGGTCGAGCGCCCGCAGGGTCACCGCCGGCGTCACGGTGGCGTCGACCCCGAGGACCGCCCCCGCCGCATGCGCCGCCGCCGCGGCGGCGCGGACGTCGATCACGTCCCAGGTCGGGTTCACCAGGGGCTCGATCCAGACCACCGAGGTATCGCCGGCCTCCACCGCCGCCTCGAGCGCGCCGGGCGCAGTGGCGTCGAAGAACGCGACCTCCACCCCCCGGCGCTCGGCAAGGCGGCGAAGCCAGTCCGCCGTCCCGTGGTACATCACCCGCGGCGCGACGATCCGCTCCCCGGCGCGCACCGTCTCGAAGAAGGTCGAGATGCCGGCGAGCCCCGAGGCGAAGACGAGCGCATCCTCCGCCCCTTCGAGCCTCGCGAGGACCTTCTCGACCTCGGCGCCGGTCGGGTTCGCGCTACGGCTGTAGCCGAAGCCGGTGAGCTCGTAGCGCCGGTCGCGCGCGAAGGTCGTCGCGGGGTGGATCGGCGGCACGATGGCGCCGGTCTCCCGATCGACGAAGTGCCCGCCCTGGGCGAGCAGGGTGTCGAGGGAGGGTTCGTTCTCGTTCATGGGGTGGTTCGATCAGCCTTCGATTGATGTGCCGGGAGCGCGTCGACGGCCGCTCGCGCGGCTCGCCGGGAGGAGCGGCGCACCGTCAGGCGATATCGGTCGGGAACGCGCGCACCGGGTCCTGCCCGTCCCACGTCTCTGCGGTGGCCCGGATGTGCTCGAAGAGCCTCTGCTTGGCCCCGCCGACGTCCGAGAGCTCGATGACCGATCCGGGGTGCGCCGCGGAGTCGAAGTAGGCGAAGGGTCCGTAGTCGCCGATCCGCCCCTCGTGCCCGATCGTGAATCCCGCCGCGAGAGCGCGCGCGCGGTCGGCGTCGAAGTCCTCGGTCCAGTACGCGATGTGCTGGAGACCCTCCTGCCCCGCGTCCAGGAACTCGCGGTAGAGGCTCGGCGCGTCGTTTCGCTGCTGAATCAGCTCGAGCTGGAGGGGCCCCGAGTTGGCGAGCGCGATCGAGAGGTGGATCTCGTACGGCCGGCCCCGGTGCTCGAAGTGGTGAATCGGGGCGCGCTCGGTATAGAACCAAGGGCCGACCCCGGCCATCCCGCTCCAGTGCGCCATCGCCGCCTCGATGTCGCGAACCACGTACCCGTTCTGGCGAACCGGCCCGAAGATGCGGCTCATGTCCTAAGATCCCCGCTTCCGCTCGCACCGCGGCGGACTCTACCACGCAGCGCGCGGTCGGAAATGCGAGCCCGGGCACGGAAAGGACTGACGCGGCCATGACGAATCGCGTCCTCCTTCCCGGACTGTTCGTGGTCCTGTGGTCCACCGGGTACGTGGTGGTCCGGCTCACGATGCCGGACGCGGGACCGGTCCGGTTTCTCGCCTGGCGGTTCGGGGTGGCGGCGATCCTGCTCGCGGTCGCCGCGGTCATGGTTCGCGCCCCGTGGGCGACCCGAACCATCGACTAC
The DNA here is from genome assembly GCA_022823045.1 of Gammaproteobacteria bacterium. GTDB lineage: Bacteria > Pseudomonadota > Gammaproteobacteria > HK1 > HK1 > JAJDXW01. The sequence continues at coordinate 6,944 of JAJDXW010000392.1, read as the reverse complement.
GGGCACCTCGCGGTCGTCGGGCTGCTCGTGCACGGGATCGGGCTCGGCGGGGTGTGGGTCGCGCTCGACCTCGGGGTGGAGGCGGGCGTCGCCGCGCTCGTGATGGGGACCCAGCCCCTCATCACCGCCGCTCTCGCGGTCGGCCTCATCGGGGAGCGGATCGACCGGCGAATGGCCGTGGGTCTCGCCCTCGGCTTTCTCGGGGTCACCCTCGTCATCCACCACAAGCTCGCGGGGGTGGGGAACCCGGCCGGCCTCGCCACGGTGGTGATCGCGGTGGTGGGGATGACCCTCGGCGTGCTCTACCAGAAGCGGCGCTGCGCCCATATCGACCTCGTGACCGGCAACACGGTGCAGCTCGCGTTCGCGGGCCTCGCCTGCCTCATCGTCGCGTGGTGGATCGGCGACCGGCCCGTCGAGTGGACGCTCCGGATCTACGCCGTGCTCGGCTGGTCCGTGCTCGTGCTCTCGATCGCCGCGACCCTCCTCCTCTACCGCCTGCTTCGCCGGGGCGACGCCTCGCGCGTCTCGAGCCTCCTCTACCTCGTGCCCCCGGTCACCGCCCTCATGGCGTGGGCCGTCTTCCGGGAGACCCTCGCCCCGCTCGCCATCGCCGGCATGGCCCTCACCGTGGTCGGCGTCGCCCTCGTCGCGGCCGGCCCCGCCCCGCCCGGAAAGGAGACCGCGAGAACGCGGTAGGTCTTCGTCCCCGCCGGTCGATGGGCCGACGCGGGGGCGGGAGAGATCTCCGAAGCTGTGTCGAGGGCCGGTGGTCCTCTGCGGAGTCCGCCCCCGTTCGTCCTCCCAGCGGATTCCGCCGTCGGGATCAAGTGCCGACCTTGGCGAGCACGTCCGCGCGCAGGAACTTCTCGATGACGAGCATGAACGCGACGGAGGGGACGAGGAGGATGAGAGCCGTGATCGAGGCGATCTGGTAGTTCCCCTCCATGCTCGCGGTGAAGAGGAGGAGGGGCATGGTGGTGATGTCGGGCACCCCGACGAAGAAGGTGCCGGTGAACTCGTCGAGGGAGATGAGGAAGACGAAGATCGCGCTCGCGAGGATGCCGGGGAGGGCGAGCGGCAGGGTCACGGTGCGGAACGCCTGGAAGGCGGTCGCGCCCATGTTGCGGGCCGCTTCCTCGAGCTCCCGGTCCACCGCCGCGAAGGCGGCGGTCGCAATCCACACCGCGAACACGAGCCCCTGGATGGTGTGCACCAGCATGACCCCCGCGTGGGTCCCGTTCAGCCCGAACTTGTAGAAGATGTGGGCGATGTTCATGTGCACCGCCACCGACGGGAAAGCCTGCGGGAGCAGGAACAGGAGCAGGAAGAAGCTCCGCCACGGGAGGCGGCCCCGCCCGAGGGCGAGCCCGGCCGGGATCGCGATGACGAGGCTCGCGACCACCGTCGCGAGGGCGATGAGGACGGAGTTGACGAGGGACTCCATCGCGTTCCCCTGCGGGCGAAAGACCCGCTCCCAGAACGAGAAGCCCCACTCGACGGGGAGCTTGTGGGGGAAGTACCAGGCTTCCGCGACCGCCCAGAGGAGCATGTTGGCGATGGGTCCGAAGATGGCGAATGCGAGGAGGCCGAGGACCACCGCCCGGAGCACGGCCGCGAGCGCGGACCGGGGCGCGCCGGGGAGCGCGGACCGGAGGATCACGAGGGTGCCCCTCCCTCGCGGATCCCCTGGCGGAGATAGACCCAGGCGATGACCGCGGTCATCGCGTAGGAGATGAAGCCGAGGGCGTTCGCCACCGGATAGTCGCCGTAGGAGTTGATGCGCCAGGCCATGTCGACGGTGAGCATGGTCGGGGTCTGCGCGTTGATCATGAGCGGCACCGAGAGCACCGACATCATCACCACGTAGGAGAGGATGAGGGCGACCATGAGGGTGGTCGCGACTTGCGGGACCACGATCTCGAGCAGCACCCGCACCCGCCCCGCCCCGAGGTTTCGGGCCGCCTCCATGGTCGAGCGGTCGAGCGAGGCCATCGCCCCCGCGACGAGGAGGGCCGCGAACGGGGTCTGCTTCCACACGAAGGTGATGACGATCCCCCGCCAGTCGAGGAAGCTCGTCGTGCTCATGGGATCGAGCACCCCGCTCCCGACCAGCATGTTGTTCATCATCCCGTTCTTGGCGAGGAAGGTGCGCATGAGCTGGCCCGCGACCACGAAGGGAATGAAGAGCGGCCAGCGGTAGAGCCAGCGAAGGGCGGCCACCGCGACCCGGTTCTCGCCGAGGGTGAGGTAGCCGCCGATCGCGATCGAGAGGACCCCGATGATGAGCGTCGCGAGGGTGACGATGACGACCGTGAACCAGATGTCGAGGGAGTAGAAGTCGAACGCCTTGGTGAAGTTGGCGAGCGACCATCCACCGGTCTTCTCGTCGAGGAACGCCCAGACGAGGGAGTAGCCGAGGGGGTAGAGGAAGAGCAGGCCGACGGTGACGAGGGCGGGCGCGATCAGCAGCAGGCTGCCGAGGTGAGCGTGCGGGTTGCGGGAGGAGCGGGTCGTCTTCGTCGCGGCGGGTCCGGCGGGAACGGGAGTGCAGCGTGAGCGCGGGGTGGCTCCGGGTCACGATAGCCGAGGCGGAGCCGCCCCGGCAAGGCGCCGGGCGGAGCGTGGCGTGCTTCGGCCGTGGTCCGCCGGCCCGGGGGCAGTTCCCTTCCTCCGCGAATCGTGCAATCCGCTCCGGAAGGAACCTGCCTCGGGCCGGGAGGACTCCTAGTTCGTGACCTTCTGCTCGTAGGCTTCCTTGATGTCCGCGAAGAACGGGCCGAGCGGGAACGGCCGGCCCTTGTCGGCGAGGTCCGCCGGCGTCACGTCACTGAAGATCTTCGCCCACACCGCCGGGTCGAGCGAATCCTGGACGTGCTCGGCGTCGATCCCCGGGTACCAGTTGAAGCGGTTGACGATGCCCTCGGCCTGGACCGCGGGGCTCGTCGCGAGCTCGATGAACTTCTTCGCCGCGTCGCGGTTCGCCGCCTTGGCCGGGATCGCGTAGTAGTAGGGCTGCCCCGGCATGCCGGGACCGAGCACGAGGAGCTTCATGTTCGGGGGCACGCGGCCGTCCGCCTGCCAGGTGTAGAACATGTCGACCCATACCGGGCCCATGACAATCTCGCCGCGGTTCAGCATGTCGAGAGTCCCGGCGTTGCCCGGGGTGAAGGTGATGTGTTCGTTGAACGCCTTGAGGTCGGCAAGGGCGCCGTCCCAGGTGTCCTTGAGGGCGGGGTCGTAGGGGCCGTTGATGACCTGGTCGGTATTGCCCCCGTAGGTGTAGATCCAGCCGACCACGAACGCGACGCCGGACATCCCGTTCTTGATGCCGTTGTAGCCGAACTGCTTCGGATGCGCCTCGACCCACGCGCGAAGCTCGTCATAGGTCCCGGGCGGGTCCGACACGAGCTCGGGGAAGTAGGCGAGGGCGGTCTGGCTGTGGAACATCGGCATGACGTACCCGCCGACGTCGGTGCCGAGCGCCATCTCCGCGGTGTCCCGAGTGACGAGGGCGCCGGTCGAGATCTCGGAGCGGTACTGCGAGAGGAGCCCCGCCTCCACCATCTCCCCCGTCTTCTTCTGGTTGGTGGCGATGACGTCGGTGTCCCAGGCGTCGTTGTCCACTTGCGCTTCGAGCTTCTCCTTGATCTTCTGCGAGCCCGCGTCACCGGGGCCGGTGCCGACGACCCGTACCTTCCACCCCGGGTTCTGCTCCTCGAAGAGGGGGCCGAGGTAGTCGGTCACGTAGTCGACCATGTTCTGCGAGCCGCCGCTCGCGACGTTGAGGGTGTTGTCCGCGTTCGCGCTGCCGGCGACGAGGCCGGCGGCGAGGGCGGCGGCGGCGGCCGTGCGGCCGGGCCGGAAGGATTGGAAAGCGTTCATCGGGTGTTCTCCTTTGCAAGGGCTGGGGTGGATGGAGCCGGGCCTCGCATCGCCGCATCGAAGTCGGCGTCGGGGCGGGGCTCCGTTTCTTGGTGAGAGGCCGGGTGCGGGTCGGCGTCGGGGTCCGGCTCGAACAGGTTGAGCGCACCGGCCGGAATGCAGATCGCGACCGTCCGGTCGGCGGCGATGCGCCGGGGGTGGTCGACCAGGAACTCGTGCTCGCCGACCCGCACCGAGTGCCGGTAGTTGTTCCCGAGGTAGCTCTGCCGGGTGACCCTTCCCGAGAGGGCGAGATGCGCCTCGGGGAGGCGGTCGGTCTCGACGAGGGCCGCCGCCTCGCTCCGGAAGCGGGCCACCATGGGCCCGCCGCCACGGCCGGCCGGGCAGTGGACGCCGCTCTCCTCGAGAGACGCGGCGAAGGGGAGGCGGGCCTCGGCGGCGAGGTGTGGTCCGGAGACGAGCACCGCCCCGTTCTCGCGCCGCACGTTCACCGGGTACGCGTTCTCTGCCCCCATGAAGGCGGCGACGAATGCCGACGCGGGGCGCTGGTAGACCTCCTCCGGAGTGCCGACCTGGGCGATCCGCCCCGCGTCGAGGATCACCATGCGGTCCGCCATGGACATCGCCTCCTCGCGGTCGTGGGTCACGAGGATGGTGGTGAGGCCGAGGCGCTGCTGGAGGCTTCGCACCTCGTGGCGCATGTTCTGACGGATCCGCGCGTCGAGGTTCGAGAGCGGCTCGTCGAGGAGGAGGATGGGGGGGTCGATGGCGAGGGCGCGCGCGAGGGCGACGCGCTGGCGCTGTCCGCCGGAGAGGCGGGTCACGTTGCGCCGCTCGAGGCCCTCGAGCCCGACGAGGGCGACGAGCTCCCGGACCCGCTCCGCGATGCGGGCCTTCGGCCAGCGGCGCAGGCGCAGCCCGTACCCGATGTTCTGGGCCGTGTTCATGTGCGGCCAGAGGGCGTAGGACTGGAACATCATCGCCATGTTCCGCCGCTCGGGCGGGAGGGCCCCGACCGGCTCCCCGCCGACCTCGATGCGCCCGGCCGCGACGGGGATGAATCCCGCGAGGGCGCGAAGGAGCGTCGTCTTGCCGCAGCCGGAGGCCCCGAGGAGGGCGATGAACTCCCCCGGGGCGACGGCGAGGTCGATGCCGTGCAGGACCGGGACGTCGCCGTAGGAGACGTCCAGGTTCTCGAGCCGGATCGGCAGTCCGTTCACGCGCCCCTCCTCCCGAATCGGGAAGGCCCGTGCATCAGTCGGGCAACGGGTCAGCCGCCGGTACGAGCCCGACCGCGCACACGTCCAAACCTAGGGTGCCGACATGACCTCCGCGTGTCAACGGCGGGGGGAGGCGGGACCGGGAGCGGCGCGTCCTCCCGAGCCGGCCGCGAAGTGCAAGGGTGCCGACCCGGGCAGGAGTTCATGGCCAAACGGAGGGCATGGAGGCCGAGCCGCATGCCTCGGCCGCGGGAGCCGCGCCGCTCCCTTCGCGAAGGAGGAGGGGAAGCGAATCTCTCTCGCCGCTTCGATGGCGTGCAGGTGCCCGGCCGCGGCGTGCGCGAGGATGGCGTGGTCCGTGGCGGTGAATTCGTCCCCGGCCGATGCCGGAGCGCTCAGTCGCGGACGGAGCGGCGGGCGCGTACCCACTCCGGGATGGTGCGGTGCAGGTACCGGCCGTCGGCGAGGTCGCCGTGAAACGCGTCGTCCTCGACCACGACCTTGCCGCGAAGGACGGTGGTGGCCGGCCACGCCGACACCTCCTGCCCCTCCCAAGGGGTGTAGTCGGACTCGTGGAGGTCCTCGTTGCGCACGGTGCGCGCCGCGCCCGGATCGAGCACCGTCACGTCCGCGTCCGCTCCGACCGCGAGAGCGCCCTTGCGCGGGTAGAGCCCCATCAGCTTCGCCGCGTTGGTGGAGGTGAGGTCGACGAAGGTCTCGAGCGGCCAGCCCCGCTCGCTCACCATCTGGGTGTACATGACCGCGAGCCGCGGCTCGACGCCCGCGTTGCCGCCCGTCGTGTCGTCGATCCGCCGGCCCTGCACCTTGATCGCGAGGGTGCAGCAGATCTCGTCCGTCGCCACGGTGTGGATCACGTCGTCGCGGAGCCCCGCCCAGAGGGCCCGCTGGTCCGCCTTCGACTTGAGGGACGGGTAGGTGTGGTAGATCTGCCCGTTCGGGCGGCGGTAGTCCTCCGAGGTGAACATCAGGTACTGGTGCAGGGTCTCCCCGTAGATGGGGAAGCCGCGCGCCCGCGACTCGGCCACCGCCTCCACCCCGCTCGCCGCGCTCGTGTGCATCATGTAGAGCGCGGTGCCGGGCACGTTCTCGGCGAGCCGGATGACCCGCCGGAACGAGAGCTCCTCGGAGAGGGCGTTGTGCACCTCCGCCATGTTCTCGAACTCGGCCCGGTTCTCCGCGATGAGCTTGTCGTACATGTGCATGACGATGTCGTCATCCTCGGCGTGGATGACGCCGAGGCCGCCGTGGGCGGCGATCACCTTGAAGATCTCCCAGATGTCGCCGAACCGGATCATCCGCCCGCGCCGGCTCGGGGTGATGTCGGTGGTGAAAATCTTGACCGTGGGATAGCCGTCGTCGATGAACCGGCCGAGCTCCTCGAGCCGCTCGGACGGGACCCGGTCGCGGAGCATGAGGTGGTAGGCGTAGTCGCAGTAGCACTGCCCGGCCCACGCCTCGTCGCGCTTCGCGACGGTCTCCGCGAGCGTCTCGCCGGGCTCCCAGGCGGCGAAGTCGATCATCGTGGTGGTGCCGCCGAAGAGGGCGGCCCGGCTTACCGTCGCGGGCGGCCCGGTGAGCTGCGCCTCGCCGCCCTCGATGGCGGGGATGTGCCACGCGCAGTGGACGTGCGGATCGATCCCGCCCGGCATCACGATCTTTCCGCGCGCGTCGATGGTCCGGCCAGCGCCCGCGAGGCTCCCGAGCTCCGCCATCGCCGCGATGCGCCCGCCCCGGATGCCGAGGTCGGCCCCGGCGACGCCGTGCGGTGTGACCACCCGGTCGCCCTGGATGACGAGGTCGTACATGTCCTTCCCTCAC
>JAJDXW010000132.1 GCA_022823045.1 Gammaproteobacteria bacterium | reverse complement strand
CCGCCCCCGCGGACCCCATGCAGCCGCCCAGCCAAGCTCGGCCAGGACCTTCATCGGCCCAAGCCTGCCAGCTCTCGGTCATCCCGCCCCCTCAGCCACGACTAAAAAATGTTCCTGCGCCCGGCGGCGACGGGGTTGAGTGCCGGCGGTAAAGTGGCTATTGTGGCTACATCATGGCGATCACGGTTGGTTCGCGGGAACTGAAGAACCGCCTGGGGAGCTATCTCCGCCAGGTACGGAGCGGAACGACGATCGTCGTCACCGATCGAGGGGCGCCGATCGCCGAGCTTCGCCCGCTTCCGCCTGGCGCGTCGAAGGAGCAGGAAAGGCTGGATGTCCTCGTCTCGGCCGGGCTGCTCGCTCCGCGAACCCGCCCCCGGCTGGTGGAACGCGAGCCCGCGATCGTCCCGGATGGCGACCTCTCGGCGGCCATCCGGGAGGAGCGCGAGGAGCGTATTTGATCGCCTATTTCGACTCGAGCGCGCTCGTCAAGTGCTACGTTCGAGAACCCGGAAGCGACGAGGTTCTGACCCTCCTCCAGGACAACACCCCGGCGACCAGCCGCTTTACCTCGGTGGAGATGGCCTCGGCCATTGCGCGGCGATGCCGGGAAGGGCGCCTCGACGATTCGCACCGGCATCGGTTTCTGCGCGAGCTCGACGACGACCTGGATTCGTTCTATCTCGTGGAGCTGGTCCCGGAGGTGGCTCGCTCCGCCCGCGAGCTGCTGCAACGCAATCCGCTGCGCGCGGCGGATGCGCTTCAATTGGCGTCCTCGCTGGTCCTGCAACGCAGGCTCGAGAGGCCGGTGCTGTTCGTCGCCTTCGATCGGGGGCTGAACGCGGCGGCGGGTCGGGAAGGCATGCAGGTGTCCGGGGTTGGCGCGCAGGGAGCATGATGGGGCGCGCGCTGATGATCCAGGGGACCGGGTCGGACGTCGGGAAGTCGACGGTCGTGGCGGGGCTGTGCCGGGTCGCGCGCCGGCGCGGGCTCTCCGTCGCCCCGTTCAAGCCGCAGAACATGTCGAACAACGCGGCGGCGTGCCCCGGCGGGGGCGAGATCGGTCGGGCGCAGGCCCTCCAGGCGCGGGCGGCCGGGCTCGATCCGACGGTGGACATGAACCCGGTGCTGCTCAAGCCGCAGGCGGACCGCACTTCGCAGGTCGTGTTGCACGGCCGGGCGGTCTCGACCCTGGAGGCGGCGGACTACCTCGCGCGGCGCGACCGGCTCCTCCCCCCCGTGCTCGAGAGCTTCGAGCGGCTGGCGGGCGCGTTCGAGCTCGTGATCGTCGAGGGGGCGGGGAGCGCGGCGGAGACGAACCTGCGCGAGCGCGACATCGCGAACATGGGCTTCGCGCGGCACGCGCAGGTTCCCGTCTGCCTCCTCGCGGACATCGACCGCGGCGGGGTCATCGCCTCGGTGGTGGGGACCCGCGCGGTCCTCGACCCGGCCGACGCGGCGATGGTGAGGAGCTTCGCGATCAACAAGTTCCGGGGCGATCCGGCCCTCTTCGAGGAAGGGGTGCGGGATATCGAGCGGCGCGCCGGCTGGCCCTGCCGGGGGGTCATCCCGTGGTTGGACGCGGCCGGGCGACTTCCGCCCGAGGACGCGGTGGTCCTCGAGCGCCGCCCCGGAGGAGGGGGAGGAGGGGGACGGCCGGCCGGCGCGACGGGGGCGGGAGACCGGGTCCGCATTGTCGCCCCGCGCCTCTCGCGGATCGCCAACTTCGACGACGTGGACCCCCTCCGGATGGAGCCCGGCGTCGATTTCGCCTTCGTCCCGCCGGGCTCGCCGCTCCCGCGCGATGCCGACGTGGTGGTGCTCCTCGGCACGAAGTCCACCTTGGGCGATCTCGCGTTCCTGCGGTCCGAGGGGTGGGACCACGACGTCATCGCGCACGCGCGAAGCGGTGGGCGGGTCATCGGGCTTTGCGGCGGATACCAGATGCTCGGCCGCCGGGTGCGCGACCCGGACGGGGTCGACGGCCCGGCGGGCGAGGCGCCCGGGCTTGGTCTGCTCGACGTCGAGACGGTGATGCAGGGCGAGAAGTCGGTGCGGCCGGTCGGCGGCACCTGCGCGCGGAGCGGGGTGCCGCTCTCCGGGTACGAGATCCACATGGGGGCCACCACCGGCCCCGACGCGGCGCGGCCCTTCGCTCACCTCGCGGTCGGCGGCCCGGACGGCGCGGTGAGCGCCGACGGCCGCATCGAGGGCTCGTATGTACACGGGGTCTTCGCCGGCGACGAGTTGCGCGCGCGGTGGCTCGAGGGCGTGCGCGCCGGAACCGCCTCGGCGTTCGCCTACGAGCCCGCCATCGAGCAGGCCCTTGACGACCTCGCGGACGGGCTCGACGCGGCTCTCGACGTCGACGCCCTCCTCGCGGGGGGCTGAGCGGAGGCGCTTCCTGTGCCTTGTGCGCAGTCGGGTTCGCGTATCCTGAGCCTTCGCGCCGGCGGGGCGCCGGACAGGAGGACGGCACGGCATGGGTGAGCAGGGCTGGGCGATCGCATCGCGCCCGAGCGAGACGGAGCGCCGCGAGGACGGGAGCCTCAAGCGCGAGATCTGGGCGCTGCCCCTCGACGAGGCGTTCCTGGACGCGTTCCTCCGCGACGTGTTCGAGCGCCACTTCGAAGGGATCCGCTTCGGCCCCATGATCCAGGGCGCCGCCTACGAGTGGAAGTGCCCGGGCGCGCCGAAGCGCATCAGCCTCCACGACGGCTACCTCACCGTGATGTTCGGCAACGGCGGGCACTTCCACCTTTGCATCGGCGAGAACCGGGGGTCGGAGTCGAACCCGACCCCGCCCGCGCTCCGCGCCCACCGACGCCCCTCGCGGGCGCAGATCTTCCGCGGCTACGACTCCGACGCGAAGCCTCTCACCTGGGGCTTCGAGATGTGGAACGGCAAGGGCGAGAACGGCCTCTCCATATTCTTTCCGAGCCCCTTCCTCGGTGACGACGACTCCCTCCTCGACACCCCGGACTTCAGCCGCCTCGCGGCCTGGCGGTCCATCGCGAAGCGCTGGCTCGGCCGCGAGCCGGAAGCCCTCGACGAGGAGGGCGCCGGATTCCGCAAGTCCGGCCACTAGGAGGATCCGCGTCCACCTTCCGCTCCCGTGCCCCGTTCGGCGAGACATGAATCCGTCACCCCGGGGGTGTATCGTTAGCCGCTCACATTCGGGAGAAACACGAGCCATGAAAAAAATCGGCCTCACAACTGTTGCGCTGGGTGCAGTAGCCCTCGTCGGCGCCACGTTCGGCGGCGCTGGCGATGCCGCCGCGCAGGAGCGCAAGTTCATCTCCATCGGCACCGGCGGTCCGACGGGCGTCTACTTCGTGGTCGGCAACTCGGTCTGCCGCATGGTCCACAAGGAGGCCGCGGAGGGCCGCAAGAAGGGCCGCAAGCACGGGATCCGGTGCGCCGCCCCCTCGACCGGCGGTTCGACCTACAACATCGGCCAGATCTGCCAGGGCGAGCTCGAGTTCGGGGTCGCCCAGTCCGACTGGCAGTTCCATGCGGTCAACGGCAGCTCGGACAAGGTCACGAACTGCCCGGGTCTGCGCGCGGTCTTCTCCGTGCACCCGGAACCCTTCCACCTCATCGCGGCCGACGGCTCCGGCATCGCGTCGTTCACGGATACCAAGGGCAAGCGCATGAACATCGGCAACCCGGGGTCGGGCCAGCGCGGCACGACCGAGGTGCTGATGAGCGGCTACGGCATGAGCGCGGACGACTACGCGGTGGCGACGGAGCTCACCTCGACCGAGCAGTCCCAGGCCTTGTGCGACGGCAAGATCGACGCCTACGGCTACACCGTCGGCGTGCCGAATGCCGGCGTGGCGGTCGCGACGGACGGCTGCGGGGCCTACATCGCCAATCTCGACGGCGAGGTCGAGCAGAAGCTGGTCGCGGACAATCCCTTCTACGCGTTCACGACCATCCCGGCCGGCACCTACAAGACCACGGCCGAGGACGTGACCACGTTCGGGGTCATGGCGACCTTCGTGAGCCACGAGAGTGTGCCCGAAGACGTGGTCTACGAGGTCACCCGGGCGGTGATGGAGAACCTGGACGACTTCCGGTCGCTGCATCCCGCCTTCAGGAACCTCGACCCCGCGAACATGATCAAGGACGGTCTCTCGGCGCCCCTCCATCCGGGAGCGGCGAAGTACTACCAGGAAAAGGGCTGGATGTAGCTCCGGCTTCGTTTCCGGCGGCCGGCGCCCGGAAAGCGGGTGCCGGCCGCATCCCTCGTCGGTCCGAGGCCCGGCTTCGCGAGAGCTGAACAAGGGGGCTCATGACCGACCACGATCCGAACGGGGTGGCCGCCTCCCCCGGCGCCGACGGGACGACCCCGGAGGAGGTCGAGTATCGGGGCCGCCGGCAGGGCCCGCGGCTGGCCCTGCTCGTCAGCCTGCTCTGCTTCGCGTGGTCGGTCTACCAGCTCTGGATCGCGTCTCCGCTTCCCTTCATGCTGGACTTCGCCGTCATCGGCGATGTCCCCGCGCGGGGGAT
>JAJDXW010000003.1 GCA_022823045.1 Gammaproteobacteria bacterium | reverse complement strand
CATGTAGATACAGACGCGATCGCCCTTCACCACTCCGAGCGACTTGAGAGCGTTCGCGAACCGGCAGACCTCCTCGTGCAGCTCCCGGTACGTGATCCGCCGCTCCTCGGTCGGGTCGTCTCCTTCCCAGATGATCGCCGTCTGCTCGCCCCGGGAGGACAGGTGGCGGTCCAGGCAGTTGAAGGAAACGTTGAGCTTGCCGCCTTCGAACCACCGGATGTGCGCACGGCGATAGTCCACCTCGCAGACTTCGTCCCACTTGCGCGACCAGGCGATGAACCGCTCCGCCTGCTCGGCCCAGAAGTCTTCCGGATCACTGAGCGAGCGCGCGTACATCTCCTCGTAGCCCGCGCGGTCGACGTGGGCGCGCGCGGCTGCCTCGGGGAGCACTTCGTATGTTCTCTCGTCCGCCATCGGTCGCGGTCTCCTCCAGGCCGAACCGTCCCGATTATACTGGCGCGCGAAAGCGGTTCCCCGTAACGGGACGAACCCGTCGGGGGCAGTAGAATCGGAATGGTTGCACCTGAGCGGGCAGAGCAGGGCGTATGCAGGTTGACTCGTTCGAGCATGGCGGCGTCCGCCTCGCCTTCCGCTTCGTTCCGGGCGATCCCCCCACGGTCGCGTACCTGACCGGGTTCAACTCCGACATGGAAGGGCGCAAAGCGCGCCGAATCGCCGCCGCATGCCGGGCGCGGGGGATCGCCTCGCTCCGGTTCGACCATAGAGGCCACGGAGCTTCGACGGGCGAGCTCGCGGCGGGCAGCATCGGGCTGTGGTATCGGGATGCGCTTGCCCTGTTGACGGCGCGGCTTCACGGAGAGCTCTTGCTGGTAGGGGCAAGCATGGGAGTGTGGTTGATGCTGCTGCTCGCCCGCACGTTCGGTCGACACGGGACGCATCGAGTGCGCGGTCTCATCGGGGTTGGGGGCGGGGCGGACTTCTCCGACTGGCTGGCCGACCTTTCTCCGGTCCAGCGCATGGAGCTGTGTCGAACCGGAATGACCTGGCGCCCTTCGCGCTACGGAGACGGCCCGTATCCGCTGACCCGGCGCATGATCGAGGACGGCCGCCGCTTCCCTGTCCTCGGTGAGCGCTGGAACCCGGGCTGCCCTGTTCATCTGCTGCACGGCATGCGAGATCCCGATGTGCCGTGGCAGACCTCCGTGACGGTCGCCGAGATGCTCGGCGGCGCCCCGGTGCGGATCACCCTGGTTCCGGATGGCGATCATCGCCTGTCGCGCGCGTCCGATCTCGACCGGCTCGAAGGAGTGCTCGACGGGATTATCGCGCGCTCGACTCCGGGAAGACGGCGCACGTGATCGTGTCCGCGCCAGCGTTGATCGAGCCGCTGGACGCAGCCCGCATTCGCTCCACCCTGCCGGCGGGGGTGCAACTGGGCGGGCTGTGCGTTCACGGCGCGATCGATTCCACCAACTCCTGGCTGCAGGAGCGGTCCGGTGCCCTGGCGGCTCCCTACGCGTGCCTCTGCGAGCACCAGCTCGCCGGTCGGGGTCGCCGCGGCCGGATCTGGGAGGACGGAACGGGGCGCGACCTCTGTCTCTCGCTGCTCTGGCGATTCGGGGCGGGGGAAGCTCGTGCCCAGGGCCTGAGCCTGGGCGTTGGGGTGGCGGTCGTGCGCGCCCTCAAATCCACCGGAGCGAGCGGCATCGGGCTCAAGTGGCCGAACGACATCGTCTGGCGGGATCGGAAGCTCGGCGGCATTCTCATCGAGGGCTCGGTGTCCGGAAGGGACTGGGTCGTCGTCATCGGCGTCGGAATCAATCTTCATCCTGCGGCCGAGCCGGATTTGCGGGTGCCACGCGTGCACCTCGCGACCCTGCCCGGGGCCGAGGTCTCCAGAAATCGTCTTGCGGCGAGCCTCATTGCGGAGATCTCGGCGGAATGCACGCGCTACGAGACGCGGGGGGCGGGTCCCGCCATCGAGGAGTGGAAGCGGCTCGATGCAATGCGAGGGCGTGCGGTACGGGTCCATCGGCCCGGCGGGGAGGTCGCCGGCATCGCTCGCGGGGTGGATGAGGCCGGGGAGCTTCTCGTGGAGGTGAACGGGGGGCTCGAGCGCTTCGTGAGCGCGGAGGTCAGCCTCCGGCCCGAACCACGGGATCGCGCGGGGGATGCGGCGTGAGATGGTTGGCGTTCCTGCTGGTTCTGTTGAACGTCGGGTTCTTCGGATGGCATTTCTGGATTCCGGGCCCGCTTCGGGACCAGCCGCCGGCACGGTCGTTCGAAGCCGCCCCCTCGCTCGACCGTCTGGGCGAGGTGGACCTCGACGACTTCGTCAAGCGGGTACCCCTGCCGCTCCGGACCTCGGGGGCCGGGCCCGGTGAAGCGGCCTGCTTCGCGGTTGGACCTCTCACCGGAGACTATTCCGAGGGTGCGGTCATGGGGAGAGTACGGGAGTGGCTGAAGAGCCGGGGCGGCCGGGTCGGTCTTCGCACCGGGCGGTACCACGAGATCAGCTACTACTGGGTTTACCTTCCCCCGGTCGGGACCCGCGACGCGGCGCAGAATCGAGTCAAGGAGCTCACCGCGAACGCGTTCGGGAACTCCGTCGTCATTCCGGAAGGCAACATGAAGAACGCGGTGTCCATCGGAGTGTATGGACTTCGGTCCGCGCTGGAGCGGGATCTCACCCGGCTCAAGGCCAAGGGTTTCGAACCCGAGGTGAACAGGGTCCGGCGAACCGGGCGCTCGATCTGGTTCACCGCGCAGTTTCCGGTCGGCTACGAGTTTCCCGTCAAGCGTTTCGCGGTGGCCTTCGAGGGTCTCGAGGCGGTGGATACCCGATGCCCGCCTCCCCGGGAACCCTCCGCCGGCGGGCCGAGGAAGGCCGTTTCCCCCATCTCCTGACCGCCTGGCCGCGGGGGCCGGAATCCGCGGTCGGTGCATTCCTCGCCGGACGACGCGAGCCGCAATATCTCACCGATGTTCGTCGTGAGGGCGCCAAGATGCTTGTGGAAATGTGGAAACATCGGAGGTGTTTCCACATAAGCGGATCACACGGAAAAATCGAAGATTTTTCCGTGTATGTGGGTCGCACGGACCGAAAGAGCGCATTCGCGCTGCTGAAGGCGTAGCTGACACTAGCGCTACGCGCTGTCGAAGCGGCTTGAGGGAGTACGGCCCGCTACCGCAAGCAGATTGGTGTCCGCAGCAGGACATCGGTGAGATATCGCGGCTGGGTACGGGAGCGCGGCGAGGAGTAGAATCGGTCCGTTGCCGGCGTAGCTCAGTTGGCAGAGCAGGGGTTTTGTAAACCTCAGGTCCGCGGTTCGAATCCGTGCGTCGGCACCATCTCCGGCTTTCCGCGGAGCGAAGGGTCTCCAGGTGGCGAGCCCATGCAACCGCAGGCGCGACGGCAAACCGACGTGCAGCCCATGTCGGGCAGCATTCGCCGGCGGCCGACCGGGAGAGAGCCGTTCCGGGAGTCGTGAACATGTCCGACGAAGTCCTCCATGAATGAAGGCAAGAGGAGCGGTGACCGGCTGGAGCGGGTCGTCGCCGAAGCGCGCCGACAGGCGGAGCAGCGCGAGCGCGGCTATCGTGCGAAAGCGCTGAGGATGTATCCGTGGGTCTGTGGGCGGTGTGCGCGCGAATTCACCCGGGAGAATCTGAGCGAGCTCACGGTCCATCATCGCGACCATGACCACGACAACAATCCGCCCGACGGCAGCAATTGGGAGCTGCTCTGCGTCTATTGCCACGACAACGAGCACGCTCGCCATGTCGATCACGTGAGAGGGGCCGGCTACGGGTCCGAATCGACCGGAGACACCGGGGACGAAGCGACCCACCGCCCCTTTGCCGGGCTGGACTCCCTGCTCAAGGGGCGGGACTGACCCGGCTGCCGGAGCTCTCGACGGCAGGTTCGCGGCGCCCGGGCCGCCGCATCGCTCAGTCCGGCCAGTGCCGGTCTTCGCGGAGGACCCGGTCCAGGATCCGGTCCGGATCGGACCATCCGGTCTCGTCCTGGATCTCGCGGCAGGCGGCGAGCACGCGGCCCATGCGCGGACCGGGCGCGAAGCCGCGGGCGACGAGATGGCGCCCGAGAACCGCCGGCGGAAGAGGAGCGAGGCCGGGGACGGCCGCGTTTGCCCGCTCGAGGAAAATGGCCGCTTCCGGGAACTCGCCACGCACCGCGGCCGGGGTGGTGCGTCCGAGCTGGTCGGCGGTGGCGACCCGCACGAGCAGGTCGAGTTTGGCGCCCGCCGCCTCGAGGCGGCGCGCAAGTCGCCGATAAGCCTTCGGTCCCGCTTCGTTCTTGACGTACCAGGCGGGCGCGAGGTGGTCTCGCACGAGGGCCGCGACCCGGTCGATCAGCCGCCTTGGCGCCCGCAGCCGCCCGAGGAAATTCCTCGCCGACTCGACCCCCGCCCGGTCGTGACCGGGCGTGCGAAGCCCCTCGGTGACCGCCGGCTTTCCGAAGTCGTGACAAAGGAGCGCGAACATGAGCGCCTCGTCGTCCTCGTAGCCATGCCGAAGCTCCGCTCCGCGGTCGAGGGCGAGCAAGGTGTGGCGCCACACGTCGCCCTCGGGATGCCAGCGAGGGTCCTGGGGCACGCCGATGAGCGCTTCGACTTCCGGAAAGAACCGGACGAGCCCCGTCGCGTGCAGAAGCTCGAAGCCGATGGAGGGCCGCTGCCCGAGCAGGAGGAGCTTGCGAAGCTCTCCGAACACCCGCTCCGGCGCCAGCTCCGCGAGGTCGAGCTGACCGGCAAGGGTCAGCAGCTCGCGGTCGGGCTCGAGCTCGAAGCGGGCCGCAAACTGCGCCGCCCGAAGGCCCCTCAGGGGGTCTTCCGCGAAGTGCGCGGGATCGGTGACGCGGAGCCGCCTCGCGGCGAGGTCCGCCTGCCCCCCGTACGGGTCGAGAACCTCGCCGGTGAGCGGGTCGAAGCCCATCGAGTTGATGCGGAAGTCCCGCCGGCGGGCGGCGGTGGCGAAGTCGAGATCCGGCGCGATCTCGACCGCGAACCCCCGATGTCCCGGACCCGTCTTGTTGTCTCGGCGCGGCAGCGAGAAATCCGCGTCGAGGCCGTCGACGCGGATGACCCCGAACGACCGTCCGACTTTCCGGATTCGTCCGAACGCGGCGAGGATCGACTCGAGCTCCCCCGGGGCAAGTCCGAAGACCTCCACGTCCATGTCGGCCGACGACCGGCCGAGGAGGCGGTCGCGTACCTGCCCCCCGACGAAGAGGGCGCGTCCACCCGCTTCCCGTGCCGCCCTCGCGATGTCGGTGAGGCGCGGGTCGATGTCGCCGAAGTCGGGGCGGGATTCGAGCCCCGGGGCTTGTTTGGTCCTGTCCGGAGGCATTGCTGCAACTGCCCGCGAGGTGCGCGTCCGACCGCGCCCTCGCACTGCTTCGCGAGCGACCCGCTCGTGCCGCCCGCCCCGGTCCGCCCGCCGCGGCCTCGGCACCGGTTCCCGGGAGGGTCAGCCGGCTTCGATCCAGATCCGGTTGTCGTGGAACGCGGCGCCGCCCACCGGGGCGACCGGATCGGCTCCGGTCAGAACGTTGATGCCGATCCCGTCCTCGAATGCCCGGTTCGGCCAGATGCTCTCCACGATCACGACTCCCGGTTGCACCCCGTCGAACCGTTCCACGTGAATGCGGACCCGGCCGCGGTCGTTCCCGAGCGTCGCGAGGTCACCGTTCGCAAGGCCCAGCCGGTCCGCGTCACGCGGATGGATCATCACGCTCGGGCGCTTTTCGCGGCGGATGGAGGTCGGCGTCTCCGTGAACGAGGAGTTGAGGTAGTGCCGCGCGGGTGCGGTCACGAGCCGGAAGGGCATGGCCTCGTTCGCCTCCTCGATGACCGGCCAGTGGTCGGGCAGGCGCGGCATCTCGCCCGTCTCCCCGTTCGGTCCGAATCCGTGGGGCCGCACCGCGCTCCAGTCCGGCGCGAATCGGAACTTCCCGTCCGGGTGCGCGAAGCCGTCGAGGTAGTGGGCCTCGTCGAAGGACGGCTGGCAGTCGAACCAGTGCTCGCGCTCCAGCACCTTGAGCCCCGGCCAGCCGGAGAGGGTCAACGTCCGATCGATGATCTCGCGCTCGCTCATCTCGAAGCCCGGGTGCTCGGCGCCCAGCCGACTCGCAAGCTCGCGAATGACGGAGTGGTTCGGCCGGCATTCCCCGGGGGCCTCGATGATCTTCGGCCCGAGGATGATGTACTGGTGCCCGCCGCCCTGGTAGATGTCGTCGTGCTCGACGAACGTCGTCGCCGGCAGCACGATGTCCGCGACCTCCGCCGTCTCGGTCATGAACTGCTCGTGCACGCAGACGAAGAGGTCCTTGCGGGCGAAGCCCTCGTGGACGAGGCGGAGCTCCGGCGCGACCATCATCGGGTTCGTGTTCTGGATGAGCATCGCGGTCACCGGCGGGCCGTCGCCGAGGTCGCGCCGGTCGCCGGTGAGCACCGGCCCGATCCGCGATTGATCGAGCACCCGGATGCTCCGGTCCCGCACGTCGAGCCCTTCGATGAGCGACCGGTCCCAGTGGTAGATCGCGCCGTTGTTGTGGAAGGCTCCGCCGCCCTCGTGCCGCCACGCGC
This sequence comes from Gammaproteobacteria bacterium, assembly GCA_022823045.1. Classification (GTDB taxonomy): domain Bacteria; phylum Pseudomonadota; class Gammaproteobacteria; order HK1; family HK1; genus JAJDXW01. Next base: position 8,316 of record JAJDXW010000003.1, on the reverse strand, counting down.
CCGACACCGCCGGGACGCTGAGAGCCGCGTGCATGTTGACCGCTCCGTTGCGCTGCCGGGAGAACCCGTAGCCGAGCCGGAAGAAGGTCCGGGGGGTGGTGCCGATCATCCGCGCGAGCGTCTCGATCGTCTCGGCCGGGACCCCGGTGATCGCGGACGCCCACTCGGGGGTCCGGGTCGCGAGGTGCGATTCGAGCTCGGCCGGGCAGTCCGTGTAGCGCTCGAGGTACTCCCGGTCCGCGTGGCCCTCCCGGAACAGCACGTGCATGAGCGCGCACGCGAGCGCGCCGTCGGTCCCCGGCCGCACGCACACGAGGAGATCCGCCTGCTTCGCCGTTGCCTGCCGGTACACGTCGATGCACACGATCTTCGCGCCCCGCTCGCGCCGCGCCCTGAGCGCGTGGGTCATCACGTTGACCTGGGTGCTTGCCGCGTTTGTCCCCCAGATGATCACCAGATCGGACTTCGCCATCTCCCGCGGGTCGGCGCCGGCAAGGCGACCGGTCCCCGCGATGAACCCGTTCCAGGCGAGGGTGGTGCAGATGGTGGAGTGCTGGCCCGAGTAGCGCATCGCGTGGCGGAGCCGGTGGATCCCGTCGCGCTGCACCAGCCCCATCGTGCCCGCGTAGTAGTAGGGCCAGACGGTCTCCGAGCCGTAGCGCTCGGTCGCCCGCTTGAAGGCGCCCGCGACCTCGTCGAGCGCCTCGTCCCACCCGATCGGGGCGAACGCGCCGCGCGCGGTGCGCCGGAGCGGCCGGGTGAGACGGTCCGGATGATGGGTCCGCTCCGCGTAGCGCGCCACCTTGCTGCACACCACCCCGGCGGTGTAGTCGTTCGCCGCCGCGCCGCGCACCCGCCCGATCCGCCACGGGTCGAGGCGCTCGATCTCGAGGGCGCACGTCGAAGGGCAGTCGTGGGGGCAGGCGCTGTAGTGGATTTCGGGCGCGGGGACCGCGTTCATGTCGGGCTCCGGTTCAGACTGGGCGAGGGAATGATACGCCATCGCGCGGGCGGGCCCGATCGCGGCGCGGGTGCCCCGGCCGGCTCGCCCGGTCCCGCCGTCACGGCGCGCCGGCGGTCAGGGCCCGGGCCATCCGGAACGCGGACTCGCGGCCGCCATAGTAGCCGGGGAGCCGCACGACCGTCCGGTAGCCGTGCCGGCGGTAGAAGTCGAGGGCCGCTTCGTTGCCGGTGCGGACCTCCAGCCGCACCTCGCCAATCCCCGCTGTGCGAGCCGCGGTCTCGAGCCGCAGGAGGAGATCGCGGGCGATCCGCCGACGCCGGTACAGGGGATGCACCGCGAGCAGGCTCAGATGGGCTCTCTCGTCCTCGAAGCGCATGATGGCGAAGCCGGCAATCTCCGTGCCCCAGCCCCGGGGGACATCCGCCACCAGGACCGTCGTGTTCCGGTCGAGGAGCGCCCGCTGGATGCGGCGCGGGCGCCACGTCCAACGCAGACCGTCCTCGACATAGTCCCGTGCCATGCGGGCGATGGTCGTCGCGTCCGACACCTGTCCCGCCCGGAGGGTGATGGGAACGTCCCGGGGCTCCATCCGGTTACGATAGTGCATTCGGGCCGACGCACAACAGAAGGGCAGGGGACGCGGGTGGAAGTCAAGGAAACCGTCATTCGCCGGATGACCCGGCTTGCCGTCGAGCACGGCGCCGTCAACCTCTCGCAGGGGTTTACCGACGAGGCGCCGGTCTTCGACATGGTATGGGGCGGGGTTTCCGCGATGCTCGGCGGAACGCAGGAAGGGGTCGACCGAATCGAGTCGATGACCCTGCGGGAGATCCTGGCCGCGCGCGGGTCCGGCGGCAACTCGCTCGACCTCACCCTGAAGGAGGTCGTCGCCGGCATCCGGAACCCGCGCGATCAGCTCAACCAGTACTCGTTCCCCTTCGGCATTCCCGAGCTCCGGCACGCCATCGCCGACTACACCGAGGACCTCTACGGCGTCCGACCCGATCCCGAGGAGCAGATCACGGTCGTCCTCGGAGCGAGCGAGGGGATGGCGGTCGCCTTCCGTTCCCTCATGGAACCCGGCGACGGGGTCGTCGTCATGCAGCCGTACCATGAGCTCTACCCGTCGCAGGCCGCGATCTTCGGCCTCGTGCCGAGGTTCGTGACCCTGCGCGAGGACCGCGACGCGGGCACCTGGCGGCTCGACCGCGACGAGCTGCGCGCCGTCGCCGCGGATCCCGCGGTCCGGGCGTTCGTCGTGAACTCGCCCCAGAATCCGACCGGCAAGGTCCTCGACCGGGACAATCTTTCGTTCATCGCGGAGCTTTGCCGGGAGCACGACCTCTTCGCGATCACCGACGAGATCTACGAGCACATCACGTTCGACGGGCACCGCCACTGGTACCTCGCGGGCTTCGACGGGATGGCCGAGCGTACCCTCGTGGTGAACTCGCTCTCCAAGACCGGGCGTTCGACGGGCTGGCGGATTGGGTGGGTGATCACCCCGCCGGAGCGCACGAGGCGGCTCCGTGCGGTGCATGACAACCTCGTCGTCCAGGCTCCGACCCCCCTTCAGAAGGGGGCGGTCGACCTGCTCCGCAAGGAACGGGGGTTCTTCGAAGGGATCGCCGGGGACTACCTCCGGAAACGGGACCTGTTGATCGAGGGTCTGCGCTCGGTCGGCTTCACGGCGACGCCTCCCGAGGGCGCCTACTACCTCTTCGCGGACTATCGCAGCGTGCCCGCGCTCGCGGCGATGTCCCCGGTCGACGCGGCCATGCACCTCGTCAAGGAGGTCGGGGTGGCGACGGTGCCGGGGGACAACTTCTATGCCACCGGCAACGACGGGGATCGATACCTCCGGTTCGCCTTCTGCCGGTCGGTGGAGACCCTCGAAGCGGGGATCGAGAGGCTGCGCGCGCGGCTCTGATCCCGCACCCCTTCCTGCGCGTCAACGCACCGCGTACTCGGCGGCGAGTCCGAGGAATATGGCTCCTCCGAGCCAGTTGTTGTTCATGAAGGCCCGGAAGGAGCCTCCCCGGTCCCGGACTCGAATGAGGTGTTGCTGGTAGAGCCCGAGGCACGTCGCCGCGACCAGGCCCGTGTACCACGCCGCGCCGAAATCGAGCTGCCACCCGATTGCGGCGAGCCCCGCGAGGGTGGCGAGCTGGAATGCCCCGACCATCGCCCGGTCCGCCCTTCCGAACAAGATCGCGGTCGAGCGCGAGCCGGCCCGGATGTCGTCCGGCCGGTCCGCCATCGCGTACATGGTGTCGTAGGCGACGGCCCAGAACACGTTCGTGAGGAGGAGCGCCCATCCGAGCGGCGGAACGGTCCCGGTGACCGCCGCGAATCCCATCGGGATCCCCCAGCCGAAGGCCACCCCGAGCCAGACCTGGGGGAGATGGGTGACCCGCTTCAGGAACGGGTAGACGACCGCAAGGACGGTGGCCCCCGCGGCCAGCGCGACCGTCGTCCAGTTGAGGGTGAGGACCAGGCCGAGCGCCGCGAGCATGAGGACCGCGAAGAGCCCGAGCGCTTCGCGGGGCCGTACCGTCCCGACCGCGAGCGGCCGGTCGCGGGTCCGTTCCACCTGGGGGTCGAGACCCCGGTCCGCGTAGTCGTTGATGACGCACCCGGCCGACCGCATGACCCAGACCCCGAGCACGAACACGGCGAGGATGGCGAGGGGCGGCGGCCCCTCGGCCGCGATCCACAGGGCCCACAGGGTAGGCCACAGGAGCAGCAGGGCGCCGATGGGCCGGTGCAGCCGCATGAGGCGCGCGTACTCACGGGCCCGCGAGGCGCCGGAGGGGCCGCTCCCGGTCAGTGAGCGCCCGCCGCCGCCGGACCCGGCCCGGTCCCCCGCCGGACCGGGCCGACTCATGCGGGCCGGGTGATGCGGCGCACGAGCGGAACCGCCCGCAGCCGCCGAAACACCTGGGCGAGATGGGTGCGCCCACTCACCTCGATGGTGAACGCCATCTGGGAGTTGACGCCGTCGCGGTCCACGATGCCGACCGCATCGATGTTGACGTCGAGCCCGGAGATCGCGGACGCGATGGTGGCGAGGATCCCCTTGCGGTTCTCGGCCTCGACGCGGATGTCCACCGGGAACTGCCGCTCGACCTCCGGCGCCCAGTCCACGTCGATGCCCTCGTGCTTGGAGTCGAGATCGGGAAGGTTTCCGCAGCTCCCGGTATGGACGACGAGGCCACGGCCGGAGCTGAGGTAGCCGACGATTCGGTCGCCGGGAATGGGCCGGCAGCACTTTCCGAGGTTGACCACCATGCCTTCGGTGCCAGCGATGAAGATCGGAACCTCGTCCATGTCGCGGCCGTTGGCTCGGTTGGCGTCCTTGGCCGTCGCCTCCGGGTCCCGGGCGGATACGGCGAGCCGTTTCGCCACCAGCCCGGCGGCACGCTTGCCGAGACCGATGTCGGCGAAGAGCTCGTCGCGGTTGTCGAGGCGGAACTCCTCAAGGATGTCCCAGCGCCGGCCCTTCGGCAGCTTCCGGAGCGAGAGGTCTTCGCGGCGCAGCGCCTGGTCGAGCAGCCGCCGCCCGAGGTCGATCGCCTCGTCGCGGTGGAGCTTCTTGAGGTACCCGCGGATGTTGGCCCGCGCCTTGCCGGTGACCACGAAGTTGATCCAGGTGGGATCGGGCCGGGCCCGGCGCGAGGTCACGATCTCCACCGTCTGCCCGGTTGCGAGGGGGGTGCGGAGGGAGGCCGGCCGACCGTCGATGCGGGCCGCCTCGCAGGTGTTCCCGATGTCGGTGTGGACCGCGTACGCGAAGTCGACGGGGGTGGCCCCGCGCGCGAGCTCGAGGATCTCTCCGGCCGGGGTGAACACGAACACGGTGTCCGGGAAGAGGTCCACCTTGACGTGCTCGATGAACTCGACCGGGTCCCCGGCCGTCTTCTGCATCTCGAGGATCTCCTGCATCCAGGTGCGGGCGCGCCGGTGGGCGACGCTGTTGCGCGCGTTCCCGTCCTTGTACAGGACGTGGGCCGCGATCCCGGACTCCGCGATCTCGTGCATCTCGCTGCTCCGGATCTGCACCTCGATCGGAAGCCCCCGCGGCCCGAACAGCACCGTGTGCAGCGACTGGTAGCCGTTCGCCTTGGGGATGGCGATGTAGTCCTTGAACCGGCCCGGCCTCGGCTTGTAGAGGTTGTGCACCGAACCGAGCACCCGGTAGCACATGTCGACGCTGTCCACCAGGATGCGGATGCCGTACACGTCGAGCACCTGCTCGAGTGGCAGGCGCTTGGCGCGCATCTTCCGGTAGACGCTGTAGATGTGCTTCTCGCGACCGAGCACCCGCGCCGCGAGCCCCTCCTGGCGGAGCCTTCGCCGGATGGCGGTCTGCACGTTCTTGACCGCCCGCTTGCGGTTGCCCCGGGTCCGCCTGAGCTCACCCTGGATCACCCGGTAGCGGTTGGGGTAGAGGGCCCGGAAGCCGAGGTCTTCGAGCTCCTCCTTCACGTGGTTGAGGCCGAGCCGGATGGCGATTGGGGCGTAGATCTCGAGGGTCTCGCGCGCGATTCTTCGCCGCCGGTCGGTGGGGAGGGCGTCGATCGTGCGCATGTTGTGGAGACGGTCCGCGAGCTTGACGAGCATGACGCGCACGTCGTCGGTCATCGCGAGCAGCATCTTGCGGTAGTTCTCGGCCTGCACGACGTCCCGCGACGCCGCCTCGATCTGGGACAGCTTGGTCACGCCGTCCACGAGGTGGGCCACGTCCTTTCCGAAGTCCCTGGCGATGCGCTCCTTGCCGATCGACGTGTCTTCCATCACGTCGTGGAGCATCCCCGCGATGACGCTCTCGGTGTCGAGGCGCATGCCGACGAGGACGCGTGCGACCTCGACGGGGTGGGTGATGTAGGGGTCCCCGGTCGCGCGCTGTTGTCCGCGGTGGGCTTCCGCACCGAGGAGATAGGCCCGGTAGATGGCCTCTACCTGGCGGCGGTCCAGGTAGGTCCGGGCCTGGTCGCAGAGATCGGAGATCGGAGCCACGTGGTCATGCTCCCGGGGCCGGGGTCAGTCACCTTCGGCCAAGGGCGCATCGAGCCCTCCGCTTGGCCGTCCCTCGTCCTGATCGTCGGCGGCATCGTCGGCCGCCCCGAGCTCGGCCTCCGCCTCCGCCGCCGCCGCTTCGGCGTCCTCCATGTTCTCCGGCTCCTCCTCCTCGTCCTCTCCGTCCGTGTCCTCCATGAGGAGCGCGGCGAGCTCCTCGTCGGTGTCGGTGGGGCCGGGAGCCGGGTCGGGTGTGCCCAGCATGTCCGCCGGGATCGTTTCCTGGACCTTCAGATATTCGAGGTCGATCAGGCCTTCGGCGATCTCGCGAAGGGCGATCACGGTCGGCTTGTCGTTCTCCCGCTCGACGAACGGAGCCCGACCGAGGGTGAGGTCACGCGCCCGCCGCGCGGCGAGCACCACGAGATCGAACCGGTTCGGGATCTTGTCGAGACAGTCCTCGACGGTGACTCGGGCCATGGAGAGGAACCTCCGGAAAGGGAAAAGAGGCGAATTTTAGCCCGCATCGCACCTCAGCCCCAAGCATCGGGCCGGGTGGGACCAGGGCCGTTTCACGCCGGCCGGTTCGCGGGTCCGGCCTGCGGACCGTACCGGCCTACGGACCGAGAAGCCGGTCCAGGAAGTCGGAAAGCCGCTGCGCCCGGGGTCCCGTTCGGGCGCGCTCTGCCCGGATGATCGCCTTCAGGTCGGAAAGCGCCTCCTCGAACCGTTCGTTGACGACGAGGTAGTCGAAGTCCCGGTAGTGGGAGAGCTCGCGACTCGCGCCACCCATCCTTCCCGCGATGCTCGCCTCGTCGTCCTGGCCGCGATCCCGCAGCCGGTGCTCGAGCGCGTCGAGCGACGGCGGCAGGATCTGGACCGTGATCGCCCCGACATCCTTGGCGCGCACCTGGGCGGCGCCCTGCCAGTCGATCTCGAGCAGCACGTCGGCTCCATCCCGCCGCCGCTCCTCGACCCAGTCGCGGGAGGTCCCGTACCAGTTGCCGAAGACCAGCGCGGTCTCGAGCATCCGGCCTTCCTCCGCGAGTCGGCGGAAATCCGCTTCCGCGACGAAGTGGTACTCGCGCCCGTCCCGCTCCCCGTCGCGGGCGGGGCGGGTGGTGTGGGAGACGGAGACCTCGACCCCCGGCACCCGCTTCACGAGGTCGCGGACGAGGGAGCTCTTGCCGGCCCCCGAGGGTCCGGCGATCACGATGAGGAGACCGGCGCTTCGAGCCGCGTTCACTTCCCCGGCCACGTTACTCGATGTTCTGACCTGCTCGCGCATCTGCTCGATGAGCACCTTCAGGTCGACCGAGGCCCGACTGGTGTCCGGATCGGCGGACTTCGACCCGAGGGTGTTCGCCTCGCGCTGGAGCTCCTGCATCAGGAAGTCGAGGCGCCGTCCGACCGGAGACCCGCCCGCGAGCGCCTCGCGCACCTCCGTCACATGGGCGTCGAGCCGGTCCAGCTCCTCGGCGACATCGGTGCGGCTCGCGAACATCACCACCTCGTGCGCGAGGCGGGACGGATCGGCCTCGACCTTCGCTTCATCCAGGCGGGCGACAAGCCGGGCGTGGTAGCGCTCCTGGATCGCGGGGAGCGCGGCCCGCGCCTGTCCCGCAATTCTCGCGACCTCGTCGCAACGTCGCCCCACCAACTCGCCGAGCCTGGCCCCCTCCCGCGCCCGCGCCTCCACGAGGCCGGCAAGAGTCCGGTCGAGGAGCTCGATGACCGCTTCCTCGATCGACTCCCGGTCGATGCCGGGAGGCTCCACGACCCCGGGCCAGCGGAGGATCTCGACGGCCGTGGGGGGGTGGAGGGTGGCCCCGCCCGGCGTTTGCCCTGCCGCCGCCTCCACCTTCCGCGCCGCGACGAGCAACCGCTCGACGAGCCCGATATCGAGCTTCAGTCCCCGCCGTCCCGCCGCGGAGGGCCGGACCCGGAGGCTGCACTCGACCTTTCCCCGCCGCACCCGCGCGGCCACCCGCTCGCGCACCCTCGCGTCGAGCGACCGGAGCTCCTCGGGAAGGCGGAGCGATACGTCGAGATAGCGGTGATTGACCGAGCGAAGCTCCCAGGCCGCGGCGCCCCACTCGGCATCGGACTCTTCGCGCGCGAATGCGGTCATGCTGTGGACCATGGCGGGGCGGATCCTAACAGCAGACCAGAGCGGCGGGCCGGGTCCGGACCGGGTCCGGGCCAGGTCCAGACCGGGTTCCGCCTCGCGACCGGGAGCCCGCGGAAGGCGCGTCTCGTACCCAATCCACCCGTCACCGCCTCCGGTATCCGGACCCGACCCTCCTCGGGCGGTGGGCCGCGTTGTATGATCG
>JAJDXW010000225.1 GCA_022823045.1 Gammaproteobacteria bacterium | reverse complement strand
CTCCGTAATAGCTCCGCTGCCAACCCTGACACATCGGGATTTCGGGTCCTGTGGATATTCCTGTCCTGTGTCTGGATACCTGCATCGTTCTGGACATTCTTCGCGATCCGACCCGAAAGGACGTGCGTGTTCACGAGCATGAGGCATCCTTGGCGCTTCTTTCGGCCGCGCGATCCGGAACAGCCTTGGAAATTCTGGTCGCCGAACAGGTGAGCCGCGAATTTCTGGATAACGTGGAACAGGTTCAACAGGACGCAAGGCAAAGCATCGGGGCGCTAATAAAGGACATCAGCAAGCTGAACACCTTGGTGGCACTGTACGGGACATTGTGTCCGATCGACCTGGGTCACTGGAACGGTCACGACAAGCGCTCCCGGAAAACGGCGGACCGCTGGTTTCAGATCAGCACGACAGTTCGGGAGTCTTCCGATACCGTCTCCAATGCCTTCCTCCGCCTCAACCAGGCGCGCTCTCCTGCAAGGAAAGGGAAACAGTCCATGAAGGATTGCGTAATCCTGGAAACCTATCTGGAACACATGAAGTCTCTGCGGGCCAAGGGACGAACCGCGACCGCCGTATTCGTTTCCTCCAACATCAAGGACTACGCCGCCGACGACAGGACGACGATCAGGGACGACATCAAGGATGAATTTCAATCCTTGGGCCTGGAGTACGCTCCCAGTATGGGCGCAGCCAAGGGTCTCTTGAGATTGTAATTTCCAAACAAGAAGGCCCTCCCCCGGGGAGGGGGAGGGCCTGTGAAAGGTTGGACTTGCGGGATCAGAACTTGACGCGGGTTCCGACCACGAGCACCGTCTCGTCGGTGTCGAGCATTGCCATCCTGTCCTCGGCGTCGTAGCCCTGCACGGCCGCGTACACCTGCGCCCCGACCTTGGGCAGGTTGTGGTTCACGCCGATGCCGATCGCGGTTCCCTCCGAGCCCTTGTTCTTGAAGTCCTCGGAGCTGTACCAGCTCGCCGAGACGGTGGTGTCGCCGAACGTATAGGCGATCGCCGCCTGGAAGAAGCTCGGGTCGGTTCCCGTCATCGCCATTGAACCCGACTTGAGCGTGCCGTACTCGTAGGTGGACGCGACCGTAGTTCCGTCGACTGTAGTGGCGGAGCCACAAGCCGATCCGGCCGTCCCACCCGGATCGGGGTTCACCAAGTCACCGGCCATGACGTCAGCGGCGGCGACGTCGGCGTCGGCGAAGCAGCCATAACCCATCATGGCGTCCGTCGCGGCCTTGCTGCCGTGGTTGTCGCCCCGTCCCCAGGCGCCGGAGATGCCGAGGCCGTTCGCCATGGACACCCCGAACGACGCGCCGATGGTCTCCTGAGCCTTGCCCATCACGTTGCTGTCCTCGCGGAGCGAGGCGACCATCGCGTTGAACGAGGAGCCGGAGAACTCGGTGCTGAGGGTGGCGGCGAGCGAGATGCGGTCGCCGTTCCCGATCGACACCGCAGCCCCGACCGGGCCGATGGACGGCGTGTCGTAGCGGATGTTGTTCGTCCGGCCACCCGCGTCGAGGGAGCCGAAGTAGGAGCCGAGCGTGAAGGCGCTTCCCTTCTCCTGCCCGTGGCCGACCCCGAACGTCCCCACGCCGCCCTTGTACGCGGAGCCGTCGCCCGCCTCCGAGCCCTGGCCGATGGTGACCTTGCCGAACTCGCCGGCGTAGTTGACGTTGGCGTGGCGAGGGCCGAGGCTCCCGTCTCCGGTCTCCTGATACTCGACCTGGATGCCGGCGGAGTTCCCGTCCATCATCTCGCTCGATCCGGTCCAGCGGATCCGGGTGCTCGAGCTGCCGTTGTTCACCACCTCGGCCTTCGAGCTGTCGGCGTCATCGGAATCCACGACGACGAGAGCCCGGTTTACGTGGCCGGAGATGGTGAAGTCCACCGCCTGAGCGGCCATCGGGGCTGCGAGGGCGCCCGCGATCGCGACGGTAAGTGCCTTTGTCAGAATATGGGCCGGTTCATCTTCTATCCTTTTCATCGATATTTTTGAAATTACGCCTCTTTCTCGCGAAGCCCCTGGTATCGGGTGCCCCGCCGGCGGCGGCGGTAAGCGTTCCGTAAGCGAAGAGAGCCGAAAATCGCGCGGCAGCGGGGCCGAAAACGGGGGTAATTCACCCGACGCGGGTATGCGTTTCGTAAGCGTTCCGTCAGGCCGTGGAGCCGACCGGCACGCTGCGTCCCTCGGTACGCCAAGGAGGGTAGCGGAAATGGATTTGCCACCCCTCCCGGCGGGTCGGATGGCCTGCTGCCAACGCCAAGGCAAGTTGCAGCGCCGATCGGGAAGTCACGAGGTGGCGAATCCATTTCCGCTACCCTCCCGAGACGACGGAACTCCGGGCACTTCGGATGTTCACCCATCCGGATCGGTCAGGCCGGCACGGGTTGTCGGAACGGTTACCGGCCCGCTCGCCGCGGATCGACCCGGGAGGCTACCTTCCGCCGCCCTCCCGCCGAGGGGCACGGGTGCGGATGTCGCCCGCGATGCTGTCCGCAACCCGCGACGCGGACGCCTTCACCGCGTCCCGGGCGAGGTGGGCGTAGCGGGCGGTGGTCGCCACCTGGCCGTGCCCGAGGAGCTGCCCGATGGTGGGCAGGCTCTCCCCGAGGGCGAGCGCCCGCGACGCGAACGAGTGGCGCAGATCGTGGATGCGGACGTCCTCGAGCCCCGCCCGGGCCCGGACCCGGAGCCAGTGGTCGTTCAGGTTGGAGAGGTGCCCCCCCAGCTTCGACCCCGGGATCACCCACGGGTTGCCGGGGACCCGGGGCAAGGCGGCGAGGACGCACACCGCGGCGGCGGAGAGGGGCACCACCCGCGGCCCCGTCTTGGAGTCGCGCAGGCGGAGCTCGGCCGCCTCGAGGTCGACCTCTTCCCAGCGCAGGGTGAGGATTTCGTTCCGGCGGCAGCCGGTCAGCATGAGGAGGCGGAGGGCCGCCGCCACCGACGCCCCGAGCCTTCGCCCCCGGCCCTCTCCGGTCTCCGCCTCGACCTCGTCGAGGACTCGTCCGAGCCGCCGGAACTCCTCCTCCGAGAGGAACCGCTCCCGGTGGTGCTCCCGGTACTTGCGGATCGCGCGGCACGGGTGGTCTCCAGGGCGGCGAAGGCCCCAGACCTCGGCGAGGCTGAACATCCGGTTGAGGATCGCGACCACCTGGTTGGCCCGGTAGGGGATGTCGCGAAGCCGGTAGTGGAGGGCCGCGACGTGCCCGTGGTTGACCGCGCCGACCGGCAGTCGGCCGAGGGCGGGGAGGATCCACCGATCGAGCGCCCCCCGGTAGGTCATGACCGTCCACGGCTTGCAGCGCACCGCCACGTACTCGCGAAGGAAGCGGTCCGCGAGCTCGGCGACCGTGACCGAGGTGTCCACCGCCGGCGCGGCGCGGGGCGGGACGGGGTCCTCCCCGGCCTTGAGGCGGGCGATCATGAGAGCGGCCCGCCGGCGGGCCTGGGGGGCCGAGATCACCCCGTGCCGGCCGACGGTGACCCGCTTCGAACGGCCTTCGCGCCGGGTCTGGACGACGTAGACCTTGGCCCCCGAGGGATAGACCCGAACCCCGAACCCGAGGAGCTCACGGTCCCAGAAGACGGCGTCCCGGTCCTCGACGGAGAGGGCTTCGACGGTGCGGTTGGAGATCTTCCTTCCACGGAGCTTGGCCATGCGGGGGACTCTACGCCCTCGTCCCCGCCCTGTCTGCCCCCGCCGCGTCCTCCGCGCGCCCCGCCGCGACGGCGGCGCGGCACCGGGGGGCGCCCTCCCGGCCTCATCCCCCGGGGAAGGGCGTAGCGCCGCCGCCCGCGACGAGGTCCGACTCGATGCTGCCCGCCACCCGGCTCGCGGAGGTCTTCACCGAATCGAGGGCGAGGTGGGCGTAGCGCGCGGTGGTCCGCACCCGACGATGGCCGAGGAGCTCGCCGATCATGGAGAGGCTCTCCCCGAGGGCGAGCGCCCGCGACGCGAAGGAGTGGCGGAGGTCGTGGATGCGGACGTCGTCGAGGCCCGCCCGCGCCCGGAGGATCTCCCAGGGGTACTGGAGGTTCCGGAGAGGCGCGCCCGCCTTGCGGCCGGATATCACCCACGGGTTGCCGGGGGTCCGCGGCAGCTCCGCGATCACCTCCGCGGCGGCCGGCGAGAGGGGCACCAGCCTCGCCCCCGTCTTGCTGTCGGGAAGCCGCAGCTCGCCCGCCGCGAGGTCCACGTGCTCCCAGCGAAGACCGAGGATCTCGCTCCGCCGGCAGCCGGTGAGGACGAGGAGACGAATCGCCGCGACCGCGGCCGGCGAAGCCCCACCCCCGCCCCCGCCTCCCGACGCCGCCTCCAGCACCCGGCCAAGGCGCCGCAGCTCCTCCTCGGAGAGGAAGCGCTCGTGCGGGCGCTCCCGGAACTTCTCGATGGACCGGCAGGGATTCGTGCCGCGCGGACGAAGCCCCTCGTCCTCGGCCGCGTCGAGGATCCGTGCCAGCAGGTGAACGGCCCGGTTCGCGGCGTAGGGCGTCTCGCGAAGCGAGTGGTGCAGGGCGGCGACCTGCTCGCGGCGGACGGCGGAGACCGGGGTATCGCCGAGCGCGGGCACGATGTACTGTCGGGTCGCGGCCCGGTAGAGCACCTGGGTCTCCGGCTTGCAGCGGGTCGCGACGTGCTCCTCGAGGTAGCGTTCGGCGAGCTCCGCCACCGTGACCCGGGCGGGGGCGAAGGCGCGGGCGCGGGCGGAGGGCGCGGGATCGTCCCAGGACTTGATGCGGGCGATGATGCGGGCCGCCCGCTCCCTCGCCTCGTCGGCCGTGATCGCCCCGTGCCGCCCGAGGGTGAGGCGCCGGGAGCGTCCCTCCCCCCGGCTCTGCACCACGAAGGTCTTGATGCCCGAGGGATAGACCCGCACCCCGAAGCCGGGAAGGTCCCGGTCCCAGAAGATCGCCTCCCGCTCCGCAACGGAGAGCCGCCCGACGGTCCGCGCGGAGAGCCGGAGACCCCGGGTCACGGGCATGGCACCCGCCTCGGCCCGCCCACGGGCGGACCCGCACCGGTCTCATGCTGCTGTAAGCCGAAAGCGTTCCGTAAGCGCAATTGCAAGATTGCCAGAAGTCCATCTTTGATCGGGGTGGGGCCGATTCGAGTCCGAGCGTCACTTCGGTCGCGCGGGCATGGGCAGAAACGCCCCCACGGCTTCGTCCACCAGCACGGTCCAAGCTCCGGCGGACCACGCTCCCGCCGGCGAGCGGGGCGTGCTCGCCGTCGACCACCTCATCGCCCGGTGGGCAGAGGATAGTGCGGGAAGCCGCCCGCGCCCATGTACCGCAACAGGCCCCTCGTCCGACCGAAGATCGAATCTTCGTGTCCGGCTGCTGCACGGCCTGATGTTGCCGGTCCTTCGCCCCAGGCAGGCTTCAAGGCGGAGCCGCCGGCTTTCACGTCCAGAGGTCCCCCAGGCTGAACGTGATCGCGTCGAACGGTCGCACGCTCACCGGCTCGTCGTCCTTCGCGCACGCGATGAGCACCCACTCCGCGTCGCGGAGCTCGAACGCCTCCAGGGTCCGGTCC
>JAJDXW010000177.1 GCA_022823045.1 Gammaproteobacteria bacterium | reverse complement strand
TCTTTTCCACCAGGGCCTCGAACTCGGCGAGCGCCGACTCGAAGCTCCGGGGCGTCGTCTCGCGATCGGGAGTGTCGGGCATGACGATCCGGCCGGAAATGCGTGGAGCGAGGTTAGACGACGCCGCGGCCGCGATCAACGAACGGCTCGAGCCTCCGGCCTCCCGCCCGGCCCGGCGCTTCCCCCCTCACCGCGCGGCGATGCACTACCTCGATTCCGAGGAGGCGGCGGCCCGACCTGCCGCCGCAGTCGCGGCACGCCGGCCGTTCACTGCCCCCGCCGTCATTCCGCTCACGATGCAGCGAAGGCCGCCAGCGGATCCGAGGCACGGCAGCTCCTACCCTTCCGACCAGTGCGCGGCGACTTCCCGCCATTCGTCGTCGGACCCGGCGGGCCACGGGGGCATCGTCACCGCGAACGCCGAAAGCGGTGTATCCCCGAGCGACCGAAACTGGAACGACGTGCCGACGGGAATCGTCAGGCAGACTCCGGGGCTGAGCGACACCACCTCTTCACGGCTGCCGTCGCGCCGCCACATCTCGCCGCGGCCTTCGAGGATGTACCAAATCTCGTCGACCGTGCGATGTTGGCCCGCCCGGGACACCGCGCCCGGAGGAAGCTGGAAGTGCGCCGCGCTCCCGGAAGGGAGGGAAAGCAACTCGCGCACGTGCGACCCGTCCGGCGCGGTCACATTGGGTTCAGCGGGGAGTTCCCGCGTCGCGAACCCCGGAAATCGTCTCTGCTCTGGCATGCCGGCCACTCCCTGTACGTGGGAGAAAGTGTCGCCCCTCCCCTCACGCACGGAAAGGGACCGCTTCAGTTCCTCGTTTCCAGCCACATCCGCCGACGCGGACCGTCGCTTCGCGCAGGACCTGCCAGGCTGCGTTTTCCGCATCCTGAACATGAGCTCCCGGCGGGCTGTCGATTCGGAATCGGGATACCCGGCAGCGGTCGGGTGTCCTCGGGTTCGGTTCGCGGACGCCGAAGGTCGAAGGCGACGGCCCCGTCCATTTCCGGAGACGCCCGACCGGCGCAAGTTTGGCTTCCAAGGCCACCGTCGTGGACATGACCAGCGAAACGGCGAGGGTCGCGTCGCAACCGGAGGAGCGGGCCCGAAGCGATTCGTACCATCGCCCCCACGCACGAACACTCGAACGAGAATGAGCAGGCGCAACGCGATCCACGTAATCGCAGCGACCGGGTTCGGTGCATCCAGTCCGTCACCGGGATGATCGGCGCGACCGGATGTGGTTGAATGAGGTTGCCCGTACGAGATGGACGGACGACCGAATCGTGCCGTGGCGGCCCGCGAGCAGAGCGAGAAGGAGAGCGGGACGCTGGAGCGGGGTCAAGCGGTTTCAGCAGGTTGTGGAGCCTTTGTCATGGACGGGGCAGCAGCAGGCACTGGCGGGCACCTCCCCGATCAGTTAAGGAATGCGCGTGATGCCGTCGTCGACGGGCATCATGGGCATGGGCGGGTCCGTGCGCGGGACGAGGAGAAGTCGACGAGGGTCGGTGCATCGTGCCCGCGAACCGAGCGCGGCACCGGGGCGTGGCCCCACCGGGAAGCCAAAGGAGGGGCTGGAGGGGTCGGCGGGGACGTCCGGGAACCGCACGCCGCGGGCGACGATTCCGCGGGCGGCGGGTGAGCAAGGGGCTGTACGAAGAGTGAGTACAGGGGGATACGAAAGAGCCTGGGACAGTCAATCGTGCACTCGTGCACGACTTGCTGTCACTTGACGGAGTTCGGTTCAGCTTCGCCATGAGCGCGACATACGACGCGACGGCCATCGAGGTGCTGGTCGGCCTTGAGCCGGTGCGCAAGCGCCCCGGGATGTTCACCGACACGTCGTCCCCCGACCACCTCGCGCGCGAGGTGGTGGACAACAGCGTCGACGAGGCGCTCGCGGGGTTTGCGCGGCGCATCGACGTCACCCTGCACCGCGACGGCTCGCTCCGCGTCGCCGACGACGGGCGCGGGATGCCGGTGGACCTCCACCCCGAGGAGGCCCTACCCGGGGTGGAGGTCATCCTGACCCGACTGCACGCGGGGGGGAAGTTCTCCCTCGGGAACTACCGCTTTTCGGGCGGGCTGCACGGGGTCGGGGTCTCCGTGGTCAACGCGCTCTCGCGCCATCTCGAGGTATGGATCCGGCGCGACGGGCACGAGTACAACATGGCCTTCCGCGACGGTGACAAGGTCTCCGACCTCGAGCGCGTCGGCGAGGTCGGCCGTCGCAACACCGGGACGGTGCTCCGCTTCTGGCCGGACCCGGCGTACTTCGACAGCCCTTCGTTCTCGGTGCCGCGGCTGCGCTACCTGCTGCGCGCGAAGGCGGTGCTCTGCCCCGGCCTCAGGGTCACCTTCGAGTGCGAGGAGACCGGCGAGCGCGTCGAGTGGTGCTTTGATGAGGGCCTCGGCGAGTACCTCGGGTCCGCCCTCGACGGGGCGGAGGTCCTCCCTGTCCGGCCGTTTGCGGGCAGTCTCGAGGGGAACACGGAGGCGGCGGACTGGGCGGTGTCGTGGATGCTGCCCGGGGAGAGTGGCGGGGGGGAGGCGCGCTCCGTCTCGGAGAGCTACGTCAACCTCATCCCGACGCCCCAGGGCGGGACCCACGTGAACGGCCTTCGCGCCGGGCTCACCGAGGCCCTTCGCGAGTACTGCGAGTTCCGGAGCCTCCTTCCGCGGGGCGTGAAGCTCTCCCCGGAGGACGTCTGGGAGACCTGCCAGTACGTGCTTTCGGTCAAGATGACCGAACCGCAGTTCACCGGCCAGACCAAGGACCGGCTCGCGTCGCGCGAATGCGCCTCGTTCGTGTCCGGGGTGGTGAAGGACGAGCTGAGCCTGTGGTTGAGCCAGCACACCGATACCGGTGACCGCCTCGCCGAGCACGTGATCGCGCGGGCCAAGGCGCGTATCAGCGCCTCGCGGAGAGTGGTCCGCAAGAAGGCGGCGGCGGGCCCGACCCTGCCCGGAAAGCTTGCCGACTGCGTTTCGGAAGATCCGGAGCGAACGGAGCTCTTTCTCGTGGAGGGCGACTCCGCGGGCGGCTCGGCCAAGCAGGCCCGCGACCGGGAGTTCCAGGCGGTGATGCCGCTTCGGGGCAAGATCCTGAACACTTGGGAGCTCGCGCCGGGCCAGATCCTCTCCTCGCAGGAGGTCCACGACATCTCGGTCGCCATCGGGGTCGAGCCGGGCCGCAGCGACCTTGCCGGCCTTCGCTACGGGAAGGTGTGCATCCTTGCCGACGCGGATTCCGACGGCGCGCACATCGCGACCCTGCTCTGCGCGCTCTTCGTCCGCCATTTCCGCGCCCTGGTGGAAGCGGGGCACCTCCACGTCGCGATGCCGCCGCTCTACCGGGTGGACGCGGGGAGCGATGTCTTCTACGCGCTCGACGAGTCGGACAAGCAGGGGCTGCTCGACCGCCTGGCCGCGGAACGCCGGCCGGGGCGGGTCCAGGTGCAGCGCTTCAAGGGGCTCGGGGAGATGAACCCGGCCCAGCTCCGCGAGACCACCATGTCGCCGGAGACGCGCCGCCTCGTGCGGCTGACCGCGGCGCCGGAGGACGACACCGGGGCGGCCCTCGATCTCCTGCTCGCCAAGAAGCGCGCGGGAGACCGCCGGGCCTGGCTCGAGGCGGAGGGGGACGCGGCGGAAGTCTGACCGCGCGCGCGGCGAGAGCCCGACCGCCGGCGCGGCGGCCGCGGCACGGGGAGCGACGAGCACATGGCAACCGATCTCATCGAACGCGCGGAGCCGAGGGCCGACGAACGGCCGATGCGCGAGTTCGCCTCCAAGGCGTACCTCGACTACTCCATGTACGTCATCCTCGACCGGGCGCTGCCCCACGTCGCGGACGGCCTGAAGCCGGTGCAGCGCCGGATCGTGTACGCGATGTCGGAGCTGGGCCTGCGCGCCGCCATGAGCCGCGAGGCGGACGCCACGCCCCGGCGGGGGCCCTACGCAGCCAACCGCACCCGGTTCAAGAAGTCGGCGCGCACGGTGGGCGACGTGCTCGGGAAGTTCCACCCGCACGGGGACACCGCCTGCTACGAGGCGATGGTCCTCATGGCCCAGCCCTTCTCCATCCGCTATCCTCTCGTCGACGGGCAGGGCAACTGGGGGTCCACCGACGACCCCCGATCCTTCGCGGCGATGCGCTACACCGAGGCGCGGCTCACCCCGTTCGCGGGGGTGTTTCTGGAGGAGCTGGGGCAAGGCACCACCGGTTTCCGGCCCAATTTCGACGGCACCCTGGAGGAGCCGGAGCTGCTCCCCGCCCGCCTCCCGGCGGTGCTCCTCAACGGCACCTCGGGCATCGCGGTCGGGATGGCGACGGACGTCCCGCCCCACCACCTCGGCGAAGTGGCCGCGGCCTGCGTCCGGCTCCTCGAGGACCCGGGGGCGACGACCGACGACCTCTGCGAGCACGTGCGGGGGCCGGACTTCCCGACCGGAGGGGAGATCGTCACCCCGGCCGAGGACCTTCGTGCGATCTACCGCACCGGCACCGGCACGGTCCGCCTCCGCGCGACCTGCGAGCGGGAACGGGGGCCGGCGCCGGCGGTCATCGTGACCGCGCTTCCGTACCAGGTCTCGGGCTCACGGGTCATGGAGCAGATCGCCTCCCAGATGGCGGAGCGCAAGCTCCCCATGGTCGAGGACCTCCGGGACGAGTCGGACGAGGCGAACCCGGTCCGCCTCGTGCTCGGCCTGCGGTCGAACCGGGTCGACGTGCCGCGCCTCATGTCCCATCTCTTCGCGACCACCGACCTCGAGCGCACCTGCCGCGTCAACCTCAACGTCATCGGGCTCGACGGCCGGCCCGGGGTCCGGGACCTTCGCTCCCTCCTCACCGAGTGGATCGAGTTCCGGCGCCGGACGGTGCGGCGGCGGCTCGAGTTCCGGCGGGACCGGATCGAGGTCCGCCTCCACCGCCTGGAGGGGATCCTCGCCGCCTACCTCAACCTCGACGAGGTGATCGCGATCATCCGGGAGGAGGATCGGCCAAAGCCGGTGCTGATGGAACGCTTCGGGCTGACCGACGTGCAGGCGGAGGCGATCCTCGAGCTCAGGCTGCGGCACCTGGCGCGTCTCGAGGAGGTGCGGATCCGCGGCGAGCGGAAGGAGCTCGAAGACGAGCGCGATGCCCTCGCGGAGATCCTCGGCTCC
>JAJDXW010000243.1 GCA_022823045.1 Gammaproteobacteria bacterium | reverse complement strand
AGTGCCACCGATGGTGGTGCGCCCGCGGGGCCGGTGCGGGGTGGACGTGGGCCACCGAGAGGAAGGTGACGAGCGAGCCGAGCGCGAACCACGCGACCGCGTCGCCGCCGCCGTGCCCGTGGTGATGTCTCCCGCCCGCCTCGGCGGAACCGGCGACGGCGAGCAGGGCCGCGAAAGCGAGTGCGGAACGTCGCATCGTGCATCCTCCAGGGCGGGATATCGCCGCACTCCGCGACTCCGCGGCGCGGCGCGGCGCGAACCCCCATCTCATCCAACTCGCCCGCATTGTGACCGCCGCCGCGCGGCAGTCAAGTCCCCCACCCGCGCGCCATCGTGAAAGCGGGGCGGCGGCAGCCCGGCGACCTCTCCCGGCGGTCTACACTTGCACGGCCGTTGACTGAAAACGTGGAGACCGCAAGCGCGATGGAGATACGCGAGGACGACGTCCGGGGGGCCGAGATCCTCGCCCTCCTCGAAGCGCACCTCGCCGACGTCGCCCGGCACTCCCCCCGGAGAGCGTCCATGCCCTCGACGTCGAGGCGCTCCGCGCCCCGGAGGTGACGATGTGGACCGCCTGGGAGGACGGGGAGCTGCTCGGCTGCGGCGCGCTCAAGCAGCTCGATTCGCACCACGGCGAGATCAAGTCGATGCGAACTGCGGAGGCGCATCTCCGGCGCGGCGTCGGGGCGCGGATCCTCGAGCACCTGATCGACGAGGCGAGGCGCCGCTCGTACCGGCGCCTTAGCCTCGAGACCGGCTCGATGGACGCCTTCGCGCCCGCCCGCAGGCTCTACGTCCGCTTCGGCTTCGAGGAGTGCCCCCCCTTCGCCGACTACCGCCCCGATCCTTACAGCGTCTACATGACCCTCTCCCTCTGACGATCCTTCGACGACCCGGGTCCGGGCCGGCGCACGGTCGCAGGGGCCGGACGCAACGGGCCGGCGGGGCTCCGCCGGGGAGCCTCCCGGCGGCAGACGTAAGGGGAGGCGGGAGGGTCAGCCGCCGGTGAGGGCGGCGAGGCACCAGCCGAGGAGCGCGCCGGGGAACAGGCCGACCACGAGCACGCTCAGGGCGTTCACGCTGATGACGAGCCGCAGGGGGTTCGCGACCACGAGAGCGGGCTCCGCCGGCTCGTCGAAGTACATGAGCTTGACGATGCGCAGGTAATAGAAGAGCCCGACCACCGAGAAGACGACCGCGACCACCGCGAGCCACACGTGGCCCGCCGCGATGACCTCGCGCAGCACCGACCACTTGGCCCAGAAGCCGACGAAGGGCGGCACCCCGGCCATCGACAGCATGAGCACCAGCATGAGGAAGGCGTGCCAGGGGCTGCGCTCGTTGAGCCCGCGGAAGTCGTCGATGCGATCCGCCTCGAAGCCTTCGCGCGAGAGCACGATGATCATGCCGAACGCGCCGAGGGCCATCACGGCGTAGACGATGACATAGAACATCGCCGCCGCGTAGCCCTCTCCGGTCCCCGGAATGAGCCCCAAGAAGAGGAACCCCATATGGGCGATCGTCGAGTAGGCGAGCATGCGCTTCAGGTTCGCCTGCGCGATCGCGATGACGTTGCCGATCCCGATGGACAGGACCGCGAGCACCACCAGCATGTCCTGCCAATCGCCGTGCAGGCCCCACAGACCGTCCGAGAGAAGCCGCACCGCCATCGCGAAGGCGGCGAGCTTGGGCGCCGTGCCGACGAACATGGTGACCGGGGTCTCGGCGCCCTCGTACACGTCCGGGATCCACATGTGGAACGGCGCCGCCCCGAGCTTGAACGCGATGCCGGTGACCACGAACACGAGCCCGAGGATGAGGATGAGGTCGGTCCGGTCCTGCGCCGCCGCGCCGACACCAGCGAGGTCCAGGGTTCCCGTCGCCCCGTACACCATCGACATCCCGTAGAGCAGCATCCCGGAGGAGAGCGCCCCCAGCACGAAGTACTTCATCGCCGCCTCGGCGGCGACCGGCGAGTCGCGGTCGAGGGCGACCATCGCGTAGAGCGAGAGCGAGAGCAGCTCGAGCCCGAGGTACACGGTGAGGAGATTCGCCGCCGACACGAGGACCATCATCCCGAGCAGGGCGAACAGCCCGAGGATGAAGTGCTCGCCGCGCGCCTTCTCCCGGACGCGGAGGTGCGCTTGCAGGTAGAAGAACAGGAACCAGCCGATCACGAGGGTCGCGAGCTTGAGGATCGCGGCCATCGGATCGGCGACGAACGTCCCCGAGAACGAGACGATCGAGCCGTCCGGGAAGTTGAGGGCGAGGACGAGGGCGGTGAGGACCAGCGACGCCTGGGAGAGCCGGTACGTGAGGTCCGCCGAACGCCCGTAGACCTCCACCACGAGCACGACGCACGCGGCTGCCGCGAGGACGATCTCGGGCGCGATCGGCGCGAACGCCGGCACTTCCACCGCGGTCATGACGGCCAGCCTTCCAGAACCCCGATCACAGCTTCGACTTCGCCACGTGGTCCAGCAGGTTCTCGACGGACGGCCCCATCACCTCGAGGAGCGGGGCGGGCCAGAGCCCGATGAGGAGTACCGCCGCCGCGAGCGCCGCGAGCACGATGAACTCGCGCGGGTTCACGTCGCTCAGGCCCGCCACCCCCTCGTTCGCGACCTCCCCGAACACCACCCGCTTGTACATCCAGAGGGTGTAGGCGGCCCCGAGGATGAGGGTGAGGCCGGCGGCGAGGGCGATCCAGAAGTTCGCCTGGAAGCTCCCGAGGATCACCAGGAACTCGCCGACGAAGCCCGACGTCCCCGGCAGGCCCGAGTTCGCGAGCGCGAACAGCATCATGAACGAGGCGAAGACCGGCATGGTGTTGGCGACCCCGCCGTAGTCGGCGATCCGGCGGCTGTGCAGCCGGTCGTACATGACCCCGACGCAAAGGAAGAGCGCCCCCGAGATGAAGCCGTGGGAGACGAGCTGCACGAGCGCGCCCTCGAGCCCCATGATCGCGCTCGTCCGCCCCGCCCCGTCCGGAGCCTCGAGGAGGGTGAACACGATGAACACCCCGAGGGTCGCGAAACCCATGTGCGAGATCGACGAGTAGGCGATGAGCTTCTTCATGTCGGGCTGCACGAGGGCGACGAAACCGATGTAGACGATCGCGATGAGGGAGAGCGCGATCATCAGCCAGTCGAGCTCGTTGCTCGCGTCCGGCGCGATGGGCAGGCTGAACCGGAAGAACCCGTAGGCGCCGAGCTTCAGCATGACGGCGGCGAGGATCACCGACCCTCCCGTCGGCGCCTCCACGTGGGCGTCGGGGAGCCAGGTGTGCACCGGCCACATCGGCACCTTGACCGCGAACGCGGCGAGGAGCGAGAGGAAGATGAAGATCTGGGCCGGGAGACCGAGCTTGACGTGGTGGAAGTCGAGGATCTGGAAGCTCTCGGCCTGCGCGTAGAGGTACAGGAACGCGACCAGCATCAGCACCGAGCCGAGGAAGGTGTAGAGGAAGAACTTGATGGTGGCGTACACCCGGTGCTCCCCGCCCCAGATGCCGATGATGAGGAACATCGGGACGAGGAGGGCCTCCCAGAATACGTAGAAGAGGATCGCGTCGAGGGCGGAGAACGCCCCCACCATGAGCCCCTCCAGGATCAGGAACGAGGCCATGTACTGCGACGCGCGGTACTCGATGATCTCCTGGCCGGCGATCACCACGAGCACGGTGGTGAACGTGGTGAGGAGGACGAGGGGCATCGAGATCCCGTCCACCCCGAGGTGGTAGAAGATCTGGAAGGCGGGGATCCAGGAGGTCTTCTCCACGAACTGCATCGCCGCCGTCGTCCCGTCGAACCCGGCATAGAGGGGGATCGACAGGACGAAGGCGAGGAGCGACACGACGAGGGCGGCGAACCGGGCGTTCCGGGCGCGGTTCTCCTCGCCGAGGAGGAGCACCCACACCCCCCCGAGGATCGGGACCCAGATGACGAGGCTGAGGAACGGGAATGCGGAGAACATGGCGCCGGCTCAGCCTCGCGCACCGCCGTAGAGGAGCCACGTCATGAGCGCGAGCAGGCCGATGATCATCGCGAACGCGTAGTGGTAGAGGAGCCCGGTCTGCACGTGCCG
Organism: Gammaproteobacteria bacterium; assembly: GCA_022823045.1. Taxonomy (GTDB): domain Bacteria; phylum Pseudomonadota; class Gammaproteobacteria; order HK1; family HK1; genus JAJDXW01. The sequence goes on along the minus strand of JAJDXW010000243.1, from coordinate 13,128 downwards.
GATGATGCTCGCGATCCGGCCGACTGCCCGCGCCGAGCCGTTCACGAGCCACCCGTCGATGACCCGCACGTCCCCGAGCCGCCAGAGCAGGCCCCCCACCCGCCGGGTCCCCCCCGCGAAGAACGCGCCGTAGAAGTCGTCGAATCCGTACTTGTTGACGAGAAGCCGGTAGCCGGCCCGGAACCGTTCCGCGATCGCGGCCGGAAGCCTCGGGCTCCGGATGTACACGTACCAGGCGAGGGCCGCCCCGGCCGCGGCGAGCCAGAACGGAAGAACCACGAAGCCGTGGGTCGCGAACGCCCCCGCCCCCGTGAACCCGGCTCCCACGCGGGCAAGGGTGTCGTGCTCGGGCAGCACCACGATCGCCTCGCCGAAGTAGCCGCCGAAGAGCATCGGCTCCACCCATGGCCAGCCGATGACGACCGAGAAGAAGGCGAGCACCACGAGCGGCACGGTCACCACCAGCGGGCTCTCGCGGAGGTGCTCGCGTGCGTGCTCGTCGATCCGTTCCTTGCCGTGGAAGACGAGGAAGTACATGCGGAAGCTGTACAGGGCGGTAACGAACACCCCGAACAGCACCGCCGGGTACCCGACCCACGCCGCGGCGAGCTCCGAGTGGCGCACCGCCTCGATGATCCCGTCCTTGGAGAAGAAGCCGGAGAAGCCGGGGAAGCCGATGAGGGCGAGGGTCCCGATGAGAGAGCAGAGCCAGGTGATCGGCATGTGGCGCCACAACCCGCCCATGCGGCGCATGTCCTGCTCGTGGTGCAGGGCGATGATGACCGAGCCCGCGGCAAGGAACAGGAGCGCCTTGAAGAAGGCGTGGGTCCCGAGGTGGAAGATGGAGGCGGCGTAGGCCGAGGCCCCGAGCGCGACCGTCATGTACCCGAGCTGCGAGAGGGTCGAGTAGGCGACCACCCGCTTGATGTCGTTCTGCACGATGCCGAGAAGGCCCATGAAGAACGCGGTGATCGCCCCGATCACCATCACCACGTTGAGCGCCACCTCGGAGAGCTCGAAGAGGGGCGACATCCTCGCGACCATGAAGATCCCCGCCGTCACCATCGTCGCCGCGTGGATGAGGGCGGAGATCGGGGTCGGGCCTTCCATCGAGTCCGGGAGCCACACGTGGAGCGGCACCTGGGCGGACTTCCCCATCGCGCCGATGAAGAGGAGGAGGCAGATGACGGTCATCGCCGACCACTCGGCGGCCCCCACGATGTTGAAGGTGGCGGCCGCCTCGCGCGGCGCCGCCCCGAACACGGCCGCGTAGTCGAGGGTCCCGAACAGGAGGAGCACCGCCGCGATGCCGAGCAGGAACCCGAGGTCTCCCACCCGGTTGACGAGGAATGCCTTCAGGTTCGCCTGGATCGCGCTCTCGCGCTTGAACCAGAAGCCGATGAGGAGGTACGAGACGACCCCGACCGCCTCCCACCCGAAGAAGAGCTGGAGGAAGTTGTTCGACATCACCAGCATCAGCATCGAGAACGTGAAGAGCGAGATGTAGCTGAAGAAGCGCTGGTAGCCGGGGTCGTCCGCCATGTAGCCGATCGTGTAGATGTGGATCATCAGCGAGACGAACGAGACCACCAGCATCATGGTCGCGCTCAGCTCGTCGATGAGGAAGCCGATCTCGAGGCTGAGGCCCCCGACCTCGCCCCAGACGTAGGCGGAGCCGTTGAACCCGGCCCCCCCGTCGAGCACCACCGCCTTGAAGACGAAGAACGAGAGGACGGTGGAGATTGCGACCCCCGCGATGGTCACCGAGTGCGCTCCGGCGCGCCCGACCGCGCGCCCGCAGAGGCCCGCCACCACCGCTCCCGCGAGGGGGGCGAGCACGATCCAGAGCGAAAGGGCGAGAAGGCTCACGGGGTCATCCCTTCATCGTGTCGATGTCGGCCACGTTGATGGTGTCGCGGTTGCGGAACAGCACCACCAGGATGGCGAGGCCGATGGCCGCCTCCGCCGCGGCGACGGTGAGAATGAAGAACACGAAGACCTGCCCGCCGATGTCGCCGAGGAAGCGGGAGAACGCGATGAAGTTGAGGTTCACCGCGAGCAGCATGAGCTCGATCGACATGAGCAGGATGATGACGTTCTTCCGGTTGAGGAAGATGCCGGCCATGCTGAGGCAGAAGAGGACCGCCCCGAGCATGAGGTAGTGCGAGAGCGGGATCACTCGCCACCCTCCCGCGCGGGCTCGCCGCCGGGCGCCGCTCCCGGCGCGCCGCCCTCCTCCAAGCGCGGCTCGCGCCGCACCGCCGGCATGCTCACCAGCCGCACGCGATCCTCGCGCCGCACCCGCACCTGCTCCTCCGGACGCTGCCCCCGGCGCCCCTCGCGGCGGCGCAGGGTCAGCGCGATAGCCGCGACGATGGCGACGAGGAGGATGACCGACGCGATCTCGAAGGGATACACATACACCGTGTACAGGACCGAGCCGAGCTCGCGGGTGTTGCTGTAGTCGGCGGGGTGCGGCTCCGGCACGGGCAGCATGTCGAGCCGGTCCCCGCCGAGGACGATGACGAGCTCGACGAGCACGATGAGCGCGATCCCGATCCCGACCGGGAGGTACCGGATGAAGCCTTCCCGGAGCGGCACGAGGTTGATGTCGAGCATCATCACCACGAAGAGGAAGAGCACCATCACCGCCCCGACGTAGACGAGGACGAGGGCGATGGCGAGGAACTCGGCCTCGAGGAGCAACCAGATCGCGGCGCTCGTGAAGAACGCGAGCACGAGGCAAAGGGCCGCGTGCACGGGGTTGCGCACCGTGATCACGAGGGCGCCGGCCACCACCAGCACCGCCGCGAAGAAGTAGAAGACGATCTGCTCGAACACCGCCGCCCCTGCCCTTATCGGTACGCGGATTCCACGGCGCGGTCGCGGGCGATCTGCTCCTCGTACCGGTCGCCGATCGCGAGCAGCTTCTCCTTGGTCATCAGGAGGTCGCCCCGCTCCTCGCCGTGGTACTCGAAGATGCGGGTCTCCACGATCGAGTCGACCGGGCAGGACTCCTCGCAGAACCCGCAGAAGATGCACTTGGTGAGATCGATGTCGTAGCGGGTGGTGCGCCGCGTCCCGTCATCGCGGGGCTCCGATTCGATGGTGATCGCGAGGGCCGGGCAGACCGCCTCGCAGAGCTTGCAGGCGATGCACCGCTCCTCCCCGTTCGGGTAGCGGCGGAGCGCGTGCAGCCCCCGGAAGCGCGGCGACTGCGGCGTCTTCTCCTCCGGGTACTGCACGGTGAACTTCTTCCGGAACAGGTACCCCCCGGTGAGCCGCAGCCCCCCGAGGAGCTCGACGAGGAAGAACGTGCGGAGGAACTTTGCGAGCGCACCCATCGACGGCTCCTCTCAGTCGAACCAGGGCGGGATCGCGAACACGACCCCGAGCCCGACCACCACGATCCACACGATGGTGACGGGAATGAAGACCTTCCAGCCAAGGCGCATGATCTGGTCGTACCGGTAGCGGGGGAAGGTCGCCCGCATCCAGAGGAAGAGGAAGCAGAAGAGCGCGGTCTTGAACACGAACCAGTGGATCCCCGGACCGAGGAGGGCCGCGGCCACCGGAGACCACTCGGCGACGCGCCCGAAGTCGACGACCCCCTGGAGGGGAGAGAGCCACCCGCCGAGGAACATCACCGCGGCGAGGACCGCGATGAGGATCATGTTCGCGTACTCGGCGAGAAAGAAGAGCGCGAAGCCCATCCCCGCGTACTCGACGTGGAACCCGGCCACGATCTCCGACTCCCCCTCCGCGACGTCGAAGGGCGCCCGGTTGGTCTCCGCCACCCCCGAGATCCAGTAGACGAGCAGGAGCGGCCACAAGGGGAGCCAGAACCAGTGGAGGACGGAGCCCTCCTGGGCGAGCACGATCTCGCGCAGGTTCAGACTCCCCGCCGCGACGAGGACCCCGACGAGCGCGAAACCCATCGCGATCTCGTAGGCGACGATCTGGGCCGCCGAGCGCATCGCCCCGAGGAGCGAGTACTTCGAGTTGGAGGACCACCCGGCGATGATGACCCCGTAGACCCCGAGCGAGGTCATGGCGAGCACGTAGAGGAGCCCCGCGTTCACGTCGGCGAGGACGAGGTGCTGATCGAAGAGCACGACCGCCCATGCGCAAAGGGCGGTGACGAGCGCGAGCACCGGCGCCATCAGGAAGAGCCCCCGGTTCGCGCCGGCGGGGATGATGACCTCCTTCAGGAGCAGCTTGATGACGTCCGCGAACGGCTGGAAGAGGCCGCGCGGCCCGACCCGGTTCGGCCCGAGCCGGACCTGGATGTAGCCGATGACCTTGCGCTCGGCGAGGGTGAAGTAGGCGACCGAGAGCACGAGCGGGATCATGATCGCGAGGATCTTGAGCACGGTGAGGACCGTGACCTGGAGCGCGTGAGGCAGCCAGGCGACCGCGCCGGTGACGAACTCGGGCATCACGAGGGAATCGGCTCCACCGTGACCGGCCCCCACGCGGGGCCGAGACCGACGCTGTGCGCGACACCCGCGTGGAGGAGGAGGCACCCGTCCGGAACGGCAGGGTCCTCCTCGACGGCGAGGGTCCGCTCGTTCCCGTTCTGCCGCACCGCGGCCATCCCCCCCGCGACGAGCCCGAGCGCCCGGGCGACCGCGGGGTTGACCCGCACCGCGGGAGCCGGGGTCTCGGCGGTGCGCTGGAGCGCGCCGGCGCGCCGGACGAGGGGGTCCACCGCGTAGAGCGGCACGTCGCCCACCCGCCAGAGCGGGGAGGCGGCGGCCCCCGCCCCCTCCTCGCCGTCGCCGGCGGCCGCGCCGGCTTCAGAGCCCGGGTCGGGGTCGGGGCCGGGTTTGGACTCCGGGCCGGCGAGGTTGTCGGGGGGCGCGACCTCCCCGATGCTCGCGTCCGCCTCCGCCTGCACGTCCTCGATGCCCTCGTGGTCGAAACCTTCCACGCCGAGCCGGTTCCCGAGCACGCGCAGGATCCGCCACGCCGGGCGCGCCTCCCCGGGCGGGGTGGTCGCCGCCTCGTAGCGCTGGCGCCGCCCTTCCGCGTTGTAGAAGGTGCCCGGGGTCTCGGTGAAGAGGCCGATAGGGAGGAGCACGCTCGCGTACGACTCCATCGCGGGAGACACGAATCCGGTGAGGACGACCACCGAGCGCGCTCCCTCGAGGGCCACGAGGGCCGCCTCGCTGTTCGCGCCGTCGAGCTCGGGCTCGGTGCCGAGGAGGAGGTACGCGGGGAGCTTCGCGTCGAGCATGGCGGCCGCGTCGAGGCCCGGCGAAGCGGCCGGCGCGCCACCCGGACCCCGGTGGGGAAGCATGCCGGCAAGCGCCGCCCCCGCCCCGTTCGGGCCGTCGCTCAAGTACCCGAGGCGCGCGCCGGTGCGGCGGGCGATGGCGCGGGCGAGGGCCCGGATCCGGGCCACCTGCGGGTGTGCGGCGGCGCCGCTCCCGAGGAGGAGAACGGCCCGCTCGGCCCCGGCGAGGGCCGCCGCGGCGCGTTCGGCCTCGGTGGGCGCCCCGTCCGAACCCGCCGAACCGGCCGGAACCCCCTCCCCGCCCGCTCCGGCGACGCCGGCCTCGGCCGCGCGGGCGATGCCCGCGAGCTCGACCGGGATCCGGTCCGGGGACACCACGATGCGGCCCGCGAGATCGAAGTTGAACGCGTAGTCGATCGGGTTCACCGCGAATACGGATGCGCCCGCGAGCGCCGCCTTGCGCAGGCGGAGTCCCGCGAGGGGCTGCTCCTTGCGGACGTTGCTGCCCACGACGAGGGCCGCGTCCACCCGCTCGAGCTCCGCGAGGTCCATCCCCAGCCACGGCCACGCGGGGGCCTCATCCTGGTCGCTGAAATCCGCCTGGCGGAGGCGGTGGTCGAGGTTCGCGCCGCCGAGCCGCCGGACGAGGGCCTGGAGGAGGTAGTGCTCCTCGGTGGTCGCGACCGGCGAGGCGAGCGCCCCGATCCCGCCCGGCCCCTCCGCGTCGAGCACGGCCCGGATCTCCCGCGCCGCCGCATCGAGGGCGATCTCCCAGTCGACCTCGCGCCATGCCCCGTCCTCGCCCCGCACCCGCGGGCGAAGGAGCCGGTCCTCCGCGTAGAGCCCCTCGTAGCTGAACCGGTCGCGGTCGGAGAGCCACACCTCGTTCACCGCCTCGTTCTCGCGCGGCACGACCCGGAGCAGTCGCCCGCGCCGGACGTGGACGTGGAGGTTCGAGCCGACCGCGTCGTGGGCGGCGATCCCCTCGCGCTGCACCATCTCCCAGGCGCGCGCCCGGAACCGGAACGGCTTCGAGGTGAGGGCCCCGACGGGGCAGACGTCGATGACGTTGCCGGAGAGCTCCGAATCGACGCTGCGCTCGATGAAGGTGCCGATCCGCATGTCCTCGCCACGCCCGGTCGCCCCGAGCTCGGTGAGGCCGGCCACCTCCGTCCCGAACCGCACGCAGCGGGTGCAGTGAATGCACCGGGTCATGTCGGTCGCGATGAGGGGTCCGAGGTTCTTGTCGGGCACCACGCGCTTGCGTTCGGTGAAGCGCGAGATCCCGCGGCCGTATCCCATCGCGAGGTCCTGGAGCTCGCACTCCCCGCCCTGATCGCAGATGGGACAGTCGAGGGGGTGGTTGATGAGGAGGAACTCCATCACCGAGCGCTGGGCCTGGCGGGAGGTCTCCGAGGCGGTGAAGATCTTCATGCCGTCCATGACCGGGGTCGCGCAGGCGGGGAGCGGCTTCGGGGCGCGCTCGACCTCCACCAGGCACATCCGGCAGTTCGCGGCGACGGAGAGCTTCTTGTGGTAGCAGAAGCGCGGGATCGCGATCCCGGCCGCGTCGGCGGCCTCGATGACCATCGCCCCCTTGCGCGCCTCGCAGGCGCGCCCGTCGATCTCGATGGTGACCGTGTCGTCGTTCATGGCCCGTGTACGCCCTTCAATTCGGCGCTCCCGCCGATATGGCCTCGGCCGCGCTCATGACCTCTGTGCGCCCTTCAACCCGCAGCACCCGCCGGACCTGGCCTCGGCCGCGCTCATGGGCCTGCCGCTCGTCGGTACCCGCCCATCAGTCCGCGGCCTCTGCAAGAGCGGCCGAGGCTTCGTTCAATTCCCATCCGCCCATCAGTCCGCGGCCTCGGCAAGGTTGGTCATGCATCGGCCGTGCTCGATGTGGTACTCGAACTCGTGCCGGTAATGCCTGAGAAAACCTTGCACCGGCCACGCCGCCGCGTCGCCGAAGGCGCAGATCGTCCGCCCCTCGATGTTGTTCGCGACGTCGAGGAGCATGTCGAGGTGCTCGCGCTCTCCGCCCCCCGCCTCGATGCGCCGGATCACCCGGTACATCCACCCGGTCCCCTCCCGGCACGGGGTGCACTGCCCGCAGGACTCCATGTAGTAAAAGCGCGCGATGCGCTCGGCCATCCGCACCATGCAGGTGGTGTCGTCCATGATGACGACCGCCCCCGAGCCGAGCATCGAGCCCGCCGCCCGGATCGAGTCGTAGTCCATGTCGACCTCCATCATGACGTCGCCCGGGAGCACCGGCATCGAGGAGCCCCCCGGGATCACCGCCTTCAGGCGCCGCCCGTCCCGCACCCCGCCCGCCATCGCGAGGAGCTCGCGGAAGGGGGTGCCGAGGGGGATCTCGAAGTTGCCCGGGCTGTTGACATGCCCGGAGACGGAGAACACCTTGGTGCCCCCGGAGTTCTCGACCCCGAGCTCCCGGAACCAGTCCGGGCCGTTGCGCACGATCGACGGCACGGAAGCGAAGGTCTCGGTATTGTTGACGGTGGTCGGCCGGCCGTAGAGCCCGGAGTTGGCGGGGAACGGGGGCTTGAAGCGGGGCATCCCCTTCTTGCCCTCGAGGGACTCGAGGAGGCCCATCTCCTCGCCGCAGATGTAGGCCCCCGCCCCGAGCACGCAGTGGAGCTCGAACTCGACCCCGGAGCCGAGGATGTCCGCCCCGACGAGGCCCGCCTCGCGCGCCTCCGCGAGCGCCGCCTCGAAGCGCGCGTAGGGCTCCTCGCAGAACTCGCCCCGCACGTAGTTGTAGCCGACCGTCGCCCCCATCGCGTAGCCGCCGATGGCCATCCCCTCGATGACCGCGTGCGGGTTGTAGCGCAGGATGTCGCGGTCCTTGCAGGTGCCGGGCTCGCTCTCGTCGGAGTTGCACACCACGTAGTTCTGGCCGCCGGTGTCGCGGGGCATGAAGCTCCACTTGAGCCCGGCGGGAAAGCCGGCCCCCCCGCGGCCCCGGAGACCGGAGGCCTTGACCATCTCGACGACGTCGCCGGGGGGGACCCCGTCGCGGAGGATCCGCTCCCACGCATCGTAGCCGCCGATCCGCCGGTAGTTCTCGAAGGTCCACGGCTCGTCGAAGCGCAGGGTCTGGAAACAGACTTCGTTGGCCACGCCTCTTCCTCTCTCGTTCCCGCGCCCGCGCCCGTCGCCCGCGCTACTCGAGCGCGTCGAGGATCTCCTCCACCCGCTCGATGGTGAGATTCTCGTGGTAGCGGTGGTCGACCATCATCATCGGCGCCCCGCAGCAGGCGGCGAGGCACTCCTCCTCGCGCTTGAGGAAGATGCGCCCGTCGGCGGTCGACTCACCGAGGCGCACCCCGTAGCGCTGCTCGATGTGGGCGACGATCTCGTCGGCGCCGCAGAGCATGCACGAGATGTTGGTACAAACCGAGACGCTGTGCCGGGCGACCGGCTCGGTCTCGAGCATCGAGTAGAAGCTCGCGACCTCGTAGACGGTGATGCGGGGGAGCCCGAGGTACTCGGCCACCTCGTCCATGATCTCCACCGAGAGCCAGCCGCCGTTGTCGTGCTGGGCGGCGCGGAGCGCGCCGAGGATGGCCGACTGCCTTCCGGCGGGGGGGAACTTCGCGACCCACCCGTCGATCTCGTGCCGGACGTGCTCGGAAAGCCCGCTCACCGGTCTTCTCCGCAAGGCACGATGCCCCGGGGGCCAACGGCAGCCGCGTCGGCCACTCTGCCGCCCTGATCGGTGAACAAGTTCACCGATCTACTTCTCCGAACACGATGTCCTGGGTGCCGATGACCGCGACGACGTCCGCGAGCATGTGACCCTGCACCATCTCGTTGATGGAAGAGAGGTGGACGAATCCGGGGGCACGGATCTTGACCCGGTAGGGCTTGTTGGCGCCGTCCGAGACGAGGTAGATGCCGAACTCTCCCTTCGGCGCCTCCACCGCCGCGTAGGTCTCGCCCTCGGGCACGCAGTAGCCCTCGGTGAAGAGCTTGAAGTGATGGATGAGGGCTTCCATGTCCTCCTTCATCGACTCGCGGGTCGGGGCGGCGAGCTTCGCGTCGTCGAGCATGACCGGCCCGGGGTTCGCGCGGAGCCAGTCCACGCACTGGCGGACGATCCGGTTCGACTGGCGCATCTCCTCGACGCGGACGAGGTACCGGTCGTAGCAGTCGCCGTTCACCCCGACCGGGATGTCGAAGTCGACGTCGGCGTACATCTCGTAGGGCTGCTTCTTGCGAAGGTCCCACTCGATGCCGGACCCGCGCAGCATCGCCCCCGTTAACCCGAGCTGGAGCGCGCGCTCGGGCGGCACCACGCCGATGCCGACGGTGCGCTGCTTCCAGATCCGGTTGTCGGTGAGGAGGGTCTCGTACTCGTCCACGCAGCCCGGGAAGCGGTCGGTGAAGCGCTCGACGAAGTCGAGGAGCGAGCCCTCGCGGGCGCGGTTGAGGCGCTGCGTCTCGCGGTCCCCGCGCCGGGGCGACGCGGTGTGCCGCGGCATCTCCTCCGGGAGGTCCCGGTACACCCCGCCCGGACGGTAGTAGGTCGCGTGCATCCGGGTGCCGGAGACCGCCTCGTAGCAGTCCATCAGGTCCTCGCGCTCGCGAAACGCGTAGAGGAAGACGGTCATCGCCCCGATGTCGAGCCCGTGCGCCCCGATCCACATCAAGTGGTTCAGGATGCGGGTGATCTCGTCGAACATGGTGCGGATCCAGCGCGCCCGAAGGGGCGGCTCGACGCCGAGAAGGCGTTCGATGGCAAGGACGTAGGCGTGCTCGTTGCACATCATGGACACGTAGTCGAGACGGTCCATGTAGCCGATGCTCTGGCTGTAGGGCTTCGATTCGGCGAGCTTCTCGGTGGCGCGGTGGAGGAGCCCGATGTGGGGGTCGGCGCGCTCGATGACCTCCCCGTCCATCTCGAGCACGAGCCGGAGCACCCCGTGCGCGGCCGGGTGCTGGGGGCCGAAGTTGAGGGTGAAGTTGCGGATCTCGGGCATCGGCGCGGTCTCAGGCTCCTCCGGCCTCCGCTCCGGCCTCGCCCTCCTCCGGGCCGCCGTCGCGGGCATAGCGCTGGTCGTGCCGGATGACGCGCGGCACGAGAACCCGCTCCTCGATGGTCACCGGCTCGTAGACGACGCGGCCCTTCTCCGGGTCGTAGCGCATCTCGACGTGCCCGCTCAGGGGAAAGTCCTTGCGGAAGGGGTGCCCGACGAAGCCGTAGTCGGTGAGGAGGCGGCGCAGGTCCGGATGCCCCTCGAAGAGCACGCCGAAGAGGTCGAAGGCCTCGCGCTCGAACCAGTCGGCCGACGCCCAGACCCCGATGACGGACGGCAGGCGCGGATACTCGCCCTCGAGGAACACCTTGAGGCGAAGCCGCCAGTTCCGCGAGACGGAGAGAAGCTGGTAGACGACCGCGAAGCGCTTCCCCTCCCAGTCGCCGCCCGAGAAGCGGCCGTAGCCCGCCCCCCGCGAGAAGCCGGAGGCGGTCGCGGTCTCGCTCGTCTCCCAGTCGGCCTGCCCGTACGCCGCGTAGTCGACCGCGCACACGTCGATGAGCTGCTCGAAGCCGAGATCGGGATCGTCGCGAAGCCGCTCGCACACCTCGAGGAGATGCTGGGGGTCCGTCTCGCACACGACCTCGCCCCCGATCCCGTGGGCCGACTCGTGCACGCGGGCGACCTCGGGCGCGAGGCGCTCGCGAAGGCGCGCGCCAAGCTCGGTTCGCGGTCCGGTGTCGGGCACCGCGTCGGCGGGTGCGGTTTCAGCGGGCAATGGTGTTCGTTCGCCGGATCTTGTTCTGGAGCTGAAGCACTCCGTAGAGCAGCGCCTCGGCGGTCGGGGGACACCCCGGCACGTAGATGTCGACGGGGACGATGCGGTCGCACCCCCGGACCACCGAGTACGAGTAGTGGTAGTAGCCGCCGCCGTTCGCGCACGAGCCCATCGAGATCACCCAGCGGGGCTCGGACATCTGGTCGTAGACCTTGCGCAGCGCGGGGGCCATCTTGTTGACGAGGGTGCCGGCCACGATCATCACGTCGGACTGCCGGGGGCTCGGGCGGAAGATGATCCCGAAGCGGTCGAGGTCGTAACGGGCTGCGCCCGCGTGCATCATCTCGACCGCGCAGCAGGCGAGCCCGAACGTCATCGGCCACATCGAGCCGGTCCGCGCCCAGTTGATGAGGCGGTCAGCCGTCGTGGTGACGAAGCCTTCCTCCAGTACGCCTTCTATTCCCACTCGAGCGCGCCCTTCTTCCACTCGTAGATGAACCCGACCACGAGAATTCCGAGGAACACCATCATGGCCACGAAGCCGAACATGCCGATCTCGTCGAGGACGACCGCCCACGGGAACAGGAAGGCGATCTCGAGGTCGAAGATGATGAACAGGATCGCGACGAGGTAGTAGCGCACGTCGAACTTCATGCGCGAGTCCTCGAACGCCTCGAAGCCGCACTCGTAGGGGGAGGTCTTCTCCTGGTCGGGACGGCGCGGCCCGAACAGCCAGCCGAGGGTGAGCGGAACCACCCCCATCGCGGTCGCCACCACGAGAAAGATGAGGATCGGGAGGTAGTTCTGTTCGAGCATCTCGGTCCTTCAACCGTGGCGAGCGCCCCCGTCAGCGCCGCCGGCGATGTTGGTGCCGAAGGCCGGATTCGAACCGGCACGCCTCGCGGCACTGCCCCCTCAAGACAGCGTGTCTACCAGATTCCACCACTTCGGCATGAAGCCCGGCATTCTATCCCAAATTCTCGCCCGATTTCGCGCCGGGCCGAGGTTGCCGACGCGAGCGCCCCGGGACCGCCGGTCTCCCCGAAGACCAAGGGGCATCTCCCCGGGAGCGCGGGCATCTTGCCCGCGTACGGTTCCGCCCGGCGAGGCACTCTCACCCTGGCACCGCCGCGCGAGGCGTTGGGGTGAGCTGGTGGCCGTGCACCACCGTGGCGCACGCGGGCTGGAAGCCCGCGCTCCCGGGAATTCGCGTTGAACCGTACCGGGAGGATTCGTCGTCACCGGAGCGTAAAGCGCGGGTGTCACGATGTAATATCCAACCATACGACCAGCACCAATCACGGAGAGACTCAAATGAAGCACAAGACCAGCTCGGCCGTCATCGGCGCGGCGGCCGCCCTCTCGTTCGCCGGCATCGCCCAGGCGGCAACCGAGGTCCAGTGGTGGCACGCCATGGGCGGCAAGCTCGGCGAGAAGGTTGTCGAGATCGCCGACGGGTTCAACGCATCCCAGTCCGACTACAAGGTGATGCCCGTCTACAAGGGCAACTACACCGAGACCATGACCGCGGCCATCGCGGCGTTCCGCGCCGGGCAGCAGCCGCACATCGTGCAGGTCTTCGAGGTCGGGACCGCGAGCATGATGGCCGCGAAGGGCGCCATCTATCCCGTCTACCAGCTCATGGCGGATTCGGGCGAGGACTTCGACCCGGCCGGCTACCTCGCCTCGGTCACCGGCTACTACACCGACACCGACGGCAACATGCTGTCGATGCCGTTCAACAGCTCGACGCCGGTCCTTTACTACAACCGGACCGCGTTCGAGAAGGCCGGCATCGACGCCGCCCCGAAGACCTGGCCCGAGGTCGAGGCGGCCGCGATGAAGGCGCAGGAAGCGGGATACCCCTGCGGCTTCACCACCGGCTGGTAGTCCTGGGTCCAGATCGAGAACTTCTCGGCCTGGCACAACCAGCCGATCGGCACGATGGCCAACGGCTTCGCCGGCATGGACACCGAGTTCACCATCAACAGCGCGGCCCACGTCCGGCACATCGGACAGCTCGCCGAGTGGCAGCAGACCAAGGTGTTCGACTACGGGGGTCGGCGCTCCGACAGCGCGCCCAAGTTCTACGGCCAGGAGTGCGTGAT
>JAJDXW010000416.1 GCA_022823045.1 Gammaproteobacteria bacterium | reverse complement strand
AGCCGCCCCGGAGGGCGGGCAACCGTGCTTGCCCGCGCCCTGCCTGACGACGGTCAGGGTTCTTCCTGATCGGGGCAGGTGAGCACGCGCGGTCGCTTTTGTCAACGGCAATAATGTCCATGACTCGAAACGTTCTTGCATGAGGCGGGATCTGCGTTCCGTCCGGAAGCCGGAGCGCAGGAGGCGGCAGCGAAGAGGCGCGGCTCAGGAGCGGTAGCGTTTCGGAATTTGGGGGTTGTTCGCGGGGTTGGTGTCGTGGCGCGAGAGCGCGGCCACGACCGGGCCGCCCGCGAGGGGCTTGAGCTCCCTCTCCAGCGCATCGGCGGCCTCGCGGGAGTAGACCTCGGCTCCGTCCACGTGGACGGTGAACGAGCGGAGGTGCTTCGCCTTCTTGATCGGGTCCTCGATGGTCGCCTTGGTCCAGGCGTAGAGCGGGAACCCCCCGACGCCCTGCCGCTCCGCTTCCGCGACGTACCCCGCGAAGGCGTCGAGCTGGCAGACGAGGGCCGCGTCGTGGCGTGCGAGGATTTCCGGAAGCGGCGCCAGCTCGGGCGCCGACGGATCGCGGCGCGCGGTCTCGGCGAGCGCGTCGGCGAGCCGCAGGCGGATCTGGAACTGCCACGTCTCGGCCATCGCGGCTCGCTACCCGGACTCGGCGGGCGGGAGCGGCCCGCCGGTTGGCGGGAGTCCGGCGCCGTACGCAATCGCCGGGCACGCGCGCACCGCGTCAGTGCTCCTTGACATACGGCGTCCCGAGGGCGCTCGGCGCCTCCGCCCGCCCGAAGAAGCCCGCGAGCAGGACCACCGTCATGAGGTAGGGAAGGATCAGCATCAGATCGGTGGGCGCCTCGCCGATGATCGGGAACTCGATCCCGATGAGGCGCGACGAGGCGGCTTCGAGGAAGCCGAAGAGGAGGCACGCGAAGAGGGCGGTCCAGGGTCTCCACTTGCCGAAGATCATCGCCGCGAGCGCGATGTAGCCCTTGCCGGCGCTCATCTCCCGGATGAACCCGGCGCCGTGCGCGGTCGAGAGGTACGCCCCCGCGATCCCGCAGAGGATCCCGGCGATGATCACGGCGCGGTAGCGGAGCCAGGGCACCGAGACGCCGGCGCTGTCCACCGCTTCGGGGGTCTCCCCGACGGCCCGCAGCCGGAGTCCGAAGCGGGTTCTGGCGAGCACGAGGGCGACGAGCGGGACCGCGATCAACGCGACGTAGACGAGGAGCTTGTGCCCGCTCACGAGCTCGTCGTAGATCACCCCGACGAGGGGCACGTGCGCGAGCGCCTCCGCGAACGGAAGCTCGATGGGCTGGAAGCGCTCGGCGGCGCCGAGGGTCGGGGTCTGACCGCCCCGGTGAAAGAGGGCGATCCCGAGGGTGACGGTGAGCCCGGACGCGAGGATGTTCACCGCGAGCCCGCTGATGATCTGGTTCCCCCGGTGGGTGATGCAGGCGAAGCCGTGCACCAGGCTCATGGCGACGGACACCCCGACCGCGGCGAGGAGCCCGAGGTACACCGAGCCGGTCACCGCCGCGACGGCCCCCGCCGCGAACGCGCTCCCGAGGAGCTTCCCTTCGAGCGAGATGTCGATGATCCCGGAGCGCTCCGAGAACAGGCCCGCGAGGGCGCAGAAGACGAGCGGGGTCGCGAGCCGCAGGGTGGCGTCCAGGGTCAGGAGGAGCTGGAACGCGAGCTCGTTCACGCGGGGGCCTCCCGGGCGCGGGAGCGGTGCATGACGGCGGCGAGGAGCCGCGCGAGCGGCGGGTTCAGCATGTAGGCGAGCGCCCCCGAGAACAGGATGATGAGTCCCTGGATGACGAGGAGCATGTCGCGGGTGATGGTCTGGAACTCGAGGTCGAGCTCGCTTCCCCCCTGGTAGAGGGCCCCGAAGAGGAGGCTCGCGAGCACGATCCCGATCGGGTGGTTGCGTCCCATGAGGGATACCGCGATCCCGGTGAACCCGTAGCCCGCCGTGAAGTTGAGCAGCAGCCGGTGCTGCACGCCGAGCACCTCGTTCACCGCCATGAGGCCCGCGAGCCCGCCCGAGATCGCCATCGCGAGGATGATGGTGCGCGGGATCCGGATCCCTGCGTACGCGGCGGCGCGCGGGCTGTGCCCGAGGGTCCGCACCGCGTAGCCGAAGCGGGTGCGCCAGATGAGGAGCCAGACGAATACGCACGCCGCGATCGCGAGGAGGAAGGAGAGATTGAGCGGCGAGCGTCCGATCTCGATGCCGACGAAGCCGAGGATTTCCTGGATGTCGGGAAGCTGAGCGCTCTCCTCGAAGCCGCGCGACGTGGGCGAGCTCTGGCCCCGCTTGATGAGGGGCCCCGCGAGGAGCGAGACCATCACCCCCGCGGCGATGAAGTTGAACATGATGGTGGTGATGACGACGTGGCTCCCCCGATAGGCCTGGAGCCAGGCCGGGACGAACGCCCACCCCGCCCCGAATGCGGCGGCGGCGACGATCGCGAGTGGAATGAGGACGAGGCCCGGCAGCACCGCGTCGAGCGCGAGGCACACGAGCCCCGCCCCGAGCCCGCCGATGTAGGCCTGTCCTTCGCCCCCGATATTGAACAGCAGGGCATGGAACGCGACCGAGACGGCGAGGCCGGTGAAGATGAAGTTGGTGGTGTAGTAGAGGGTGTAGCCGAGGCTTCCCTCGTAGAAGAAGGCGCCCTGGATCATGACGTCGATGGCGCGGACCGGGTCTTCGCCGACCGCGAGCACGACGAGGCCCGAGACGACGAGGGCGATCGCGAGGTTGATGAGCGGCAGGAGGCCGATGTCCGCCCAGCGGGGGAGGGGCGGGGCGCTGCTCACGCCGCGGTCGCCGCCGGACGGTCGATGCCCGCCATCATGAGGCCGATGCGGTTCGCGTCGGCCTCGCTTCGGTCCACCTCGCCCACGATCCGGCCCCCGTTCATCACGAGGATGCGGTCGGCGAGGGACATGATCTCGTCGAGCTCGACCGAGACGAGGAGGATGGCGCAACCGGCGTCGCGGATGGCGAGGAGCTGGGAGTGGATGAACTCGATCGCTCCGATGTCCACGCCGCGGGTCGGCTGGCCGACGAGCAGGGCCTTTGGGGCGGCGGAGAGCTCCCGCGCCACCACCATCTTCTGCTGGTTGCCTCCCGAGAAGCCGCCGCAGCGAAGGTCCGGGTCGGGCGGGCGGACGTCGAAGCGCTCCATGAGCCCCTCGCACCGCGCCCGGATCGCCGCGAGGGCGAGGAAGATGCCTTCGCCCGCCTCCACCCCGCCCTGGTACCCGAGGATGGACGACTCGGAGGCGGTGAACGGAAGGACCAGTCCGCGCTGCTGCCGGTCTTCCGGAATGTGGGCGAGTCCCATTTCGCGCAGGAGAGAGGGCTCGGGCGGGGCGGACACCGAGAACGTCCTTCCCGCGAACATGATGCTCCCCGACTGGGGCGGCTCGATGCCGGACAGGACGTCGAGGAGCTCCGTCTGCCCGTTTCCGGCCACTCCGGCAATGCCGACGATCTCGCCCGCGCGCAGCTCGAAGGCGACGTCGGTGAGGCGGGGTGCTCCCCGCTCATCGGCATGGCTGAGCGACTCGACGACGAGGATCGGAGCCCCCGGCTCCCCCGGCTCGCCGCCGACGGTGAACAGCACGTCTCGCCCGACCATCAGCCGGGCGAGCTCCTCCTGGCTCGTGTCGCGGGTGGGGCGCCGTGCCACCATCTCGCCGCGCCGCATCACGTACACCATGTCCGTCGCGGCCATGATCTCGCGCAGCTTGTGGGTGATGAGGAGGATGGTGACGCCGTCGCGCTTGAGGATCGCGAGGATCTCGAACAGCCGGTCCGCCTCCTGCGGGGTGAGCACCCCGGTCGGCTCGTCGAGGATCAGGATGCGTGCGCCCCGGAGCAGGGCCTTGAGGATCTCGACTCGCTGCTGAAGGCCGACCGGAAGCTCCCCGACGAGCGCGTCGGGATCGACCTCGAGCCCGTAGGCCGAGCTGAGCTCCGCCATCCGGTCCCGCGTCGCCTGCTTCCCATCGGCAAGAAAGGGGCCGCCTTCCCGGCCCAGCATCACGTTCTCGAGCACCGTCATCGTCGGCACCAGCATGAAGTGCTGGTGCACCATGCCGATGCCGTGCTCGATGGCGTTCGAGGCGCCGGCCATCCGGACCGACTCTCCGTCGATCAGGATTTCTCCGCTGTCCGCGGTGTAGAAGCCGTAGAGGATGGAGACGAGGGTGGACTTGCCGGCGCCGTTCTCGCCGATGATGCCGGTAACGGACCCGCGGTCGACCGAAAGATCGATGTCGCGGTTGGCCTGGACGGCCCCGAAGCGCTTGTTGATCCGCCGGAGCTCGACCGCCGGCGGGGCGCTCGTCCCGCCGGCGGTCCCGGCCGCCTCGATCCTGTCCGCGCGTCCCTCCACGGGGGCGAGCCGTGTTTCCCGGGGCGAGGGACGGGGACCCGCGTGCGGCTCAGCCCGCGCTTCGCGGGGCCGTCGTCACATCGGGCACGACTGGTCGTCCTCGTAGTTGTGGACGGCGATCTCGCCGGAGATGATGCCCTCCTTCGCGGCGGCCACCGCTGCCTCGATCTCGCCAGCGACCAGGCTCTGGTTGTGCTCGTCCACGGCCCAGTCCACACCATCTTCGGCAAGCCCGAGCTGCATGATGCCGGCCGAGAACATTCCCTTGTGGGCATCCATGAAGTACTGGTACGCGGCGACGTCCACCCGTTTCACCATCGAGGTGAGCATGTTGCCGGGCGCGAGGTAGTTCTGGTTCGCGTCGACGCCGATGGCGAGCTTGCCCGCGTCCGCCGTCGTCCGGATGACCCCGATGCCGGTGCCGCCCGCCGCGTGGTAGATGACGTCGGCGCCCCGGTCGATCTGGCTCTGGGCGAGCTCCCCGCCCTTGACCGGGTCGTTCCACGCGGAGGGGGTGGTCCCGGTCATGTTCTGCAGGACGTCGATGTCCGCGCTCACCGACTTCACCCCCTGCACGTAGCCGCAGGCGAACTTGTGGATGAGGGGGATGTCCATGCCGCCCACGAAGCCCACCGTGCCGGTCTCCGACTTCATGGCCGCCGCGACCCCGACGAGGTAGCTTCCCTCGTGCTCCTTGAACGAGTACTGGCGAAGGTTCGGGTGGTCGAGCCAGTAGACGTCGATGATTCCGAACTGGGCGTCCGGATTGGCCTCGGCCACCGCGGCGATTGCGTCGGCCTGGGCGAACCCCACCCCGAGGAGAGCGGTGGCGCCGCGCTGAACGAGGCGTTCCATCGCGCGCTGGCGCTGCGCTTCGTTGGTGACCTCGAACTCCATGACCTCGATGCCGGTCTCCTCGGTGAACCGCTTCACCCCGTTGTAGACGCCCTCGTTGAACGACTTGTCGAACTTGCCGCCCATGTCGTAGACCACGGCGGGTTTGAAGTCGGCGGCGTGGGCGGTGGTCGCGGCGACCGCGATCGCGGCGGCGGCGAGCAGGCGGAATGCACTCTTCATCGGATGGCTCCTCGGCGTTGCGGACAGGGTTCGCGCCCGGGTTTCGCGCGTGCGCGGCGGCGGGAGCGGTCGGCGAAGGCTATCCCTTCGCCCCGAGCCTCCGCAAGCGCTCCTTCGCCGCGATCCGGTCTCTTCCGGCGGGTGCGGAGGTCGAGAACGAACCCGAAACGCAATTCCATCTTGCCGAACAGGGGGGAATGCCATCGCACCGCCGCCATCTCGCGAGCGAAGGCGGCCGCTGCCGTGCCCGTCGGGTGCGACCTCGTTCGTCTGTTGGATCCGGATGCCCCCGTCCCCGGCGTCATCAAGCTACCTCGGCCACCGGAGACTGCCGCCAGCGTCCTCCCCGCCACCTTCGACGGGCGCAACATGATTGGGGAAGGCTTTGCGTTGACAGCGGCACGGGCCATTACGGTCCCGGCGATGCGGTGATGCCCGACCAACGCCCGGTCGTCGAGCGTTCCCACTCCCTTGCGTCCCGTCGGAGCGCGATGTCTCCGATCGCGCCCTCGCGCCTACGGAGGTCCGGCACCTCGCGAACCCCGCGCGGCATCTCGCCACTTTCCTCTCGCCACGCGCGCGCATGAACGTCGGAGTCAAGCACTGCTACGGTCTCGGTTCCTGCAATTCATGCCATTCAGGGAGCGGGGAGCCCCGAACGTTCGAGCAGCTCGTCAACCCATCGGCGATCCGCACGTTCCGCGTCGGGTGTGTAACCGCAAACGGGCCATAGCTTCCGGTAGGTCGATTCGACGAAATCCCTGGTCTCCGGATCCAGCCTTTGCTTGTCGGCTCCAAAGACAGGCGCCTTTTTCCCTCCGGGGCCAGTCAGATCCATGCAGGGCCATGTGGTTCCTAACTGACCGTTATAATTGGTCTTTTTCATTCCTCCGACGTTCCCATCCCCTTGCATTGAGGCCACGCAGGTCCTAAGCTGCCGCCTCGGGTTGATGCCGCGCGTTTGCGGTTTGATGACACGAACCTGGACCGTGTCGAATCCGGTCCGAAAGCGTTCGGTCAAAGCGGGACGACGATTAGGACGACGATGCCAACTCCGCGTTCTGCTGGACTTCGGCCGCCTTCGCTCTGTGCAATCGTCTCCTCCATCATCGCGTGACCGAACGTTTTCTCCGGTCCGGACGCGCCACCGGGGGACGCCATGCCGAAGAGGAGCACCCTTCGGCTCACCACCCGCAGCGTCGTCAACCGCCACATCGCGCCGGCGCTCGGCCTGCTGCCGCTCCAGGCGGTGGAGCGCTGGCATGTCATGGCCATGCGCGAGAGCCTCTGGGATATCCCCGCGATGGCCAACATGGCGGTCGAGACCCTGAGCCACATGTATAAGCTCGCCTGGGGTTGGAACGTGGTCTCCGAGGACTGCGACGACCCCTGCGAGTCCATCCCGCTGAACCCGAAGCGCACGCGCGAGCGGTTCCTGACCGACGCCGAGTTCACCAAGCTCGGGCAGGTGCTCGACGAGGTCTCGGGCAGCGGCAGCCAGGTATCGGCCGCGGCGATGACGACCATCCGCCTGCTGATACTGACGGCCTGCTGCAAGAGCGAGATCATGACGCTGCGATGGAAGCATGTCGATCTCGACAAGGCCGAGATCCGCATCGTCAACGGGAAAACGGGCGACCGCACGGTCCACCTGTCGCCGTCGGCGATGGGCGTTCTGGCGACCCTGCCGCGCCAGCCGGACAATCGCTGGGTCGTTCCCGGCGCGAAGCCGGGCACGCACATGGCAGACATCGACGGGGCATGGCAGAGCATCCGCGCGAAGGCCGGGCTTCACGACGTGCGCATCCACGACATACGACACAGCTTTGCCTCGCGGGCGCTCGCGCTCGGCGAGGGGCTGCCAATCATCGGCCGGCTGCTCGGTCACCGCAGGGTTGAGACGACCGCGCGCTATGCGCATCTCGCGCGTGACTCGGTGAGGGAATCGGCCGAGAGGATCGCCTCCAGCATCGCCGACGATATCTTGTGATTGCGCTAAAGCCGGTTGCACGACCGTACGATACGCAAGCGGCGTAGATTCGGCCTGCGTTTGACCCGACGGACGCCGCCGCATACATTATGGACCATGAGCAATCTCCATATTCAGTCCGTTCGCAGTCCATTCGACGACCCGAGGCTTGCATCCGCCGCCATCGCGGCATTGACCCGAGCCGATGCGATGGGCCTGCTCTCCCGTCCCGTCACATGCTTGGACGATTCCGCGATACAGCGACTTGAGACCGGCATGTCAGAAGCCGGAATCGGCCGCAGCTTCCTTGCGGAACTTCACCGGCTGCCCTGCTTCGATGCGGCCCGGCTTTCCGCGCTCCTGGCGAAGATCAACGAGGCCCTGGACCAGTCACCGGCCCCTGCCCACGAATGGCGCGCCTTGCAGGGTGTCCTGGGAGTGGAAATGCTGACCCGTCTCCTCGGAATCTCCCAGTCCAGTGCGCGGCGCTACATCTCCGGTGAGCGCTCCACTCCGGACGCGATAGCCGCGCGCCTTCACTTCCTCGCCTTCGTGGTCGGCGACTTGGCAGGCGCTTACAACGACATTGGTGTCCGGCGCTGGTTCGATCGGCCCCGCGAACGGCTTGACGGCACCACGCCCGCGCGAACGCTCGGCGACGACTGGTCGCCGGGAGACGATGGGCCACAGAGGGTAAGCGCGCTCGCCCGAGCCTTGGCCTCCTCCCCGGCAACGTGATCGCCTACCGCCACGCCGATCCCCGCTTTCCTTTCTTGCGGGAGGATTCGTCGCAGTCCGCCGGCCGGTGGAACGCGCAGGGCGAGCTGACCCAATACTTCTGTGACACGCCGGACGGGGCTTGGGCCGAGTTCCTTCGCCACGAGGAAATCCGCGACCCGCAGGATCTCCCGACCATACGCCGCGCCCTCTGGGCGGTCGACATCGGCGATGTCCCCCCGCATCGGCCGGACCTGCCCCGCGAGACACTGGTGGGTGACCCAAACACTTGGCCGGTATGCCGGCAAGCCGCACGGCAATATCGCGAACATGCTGACGGCATCGCCGCGCCTTCGGCCGCTCTGAAACCGGGCGCGGCGGGCGGATGGCGCGTCGATGGCGGCCTTCAACCCGGCCCCGACCGCGACGGGCAGGTCTTCGCCCTTTTTGGCCGGCGTCCCGACCTGATCGGTTGGGCCGCTACCGTCGACGGGCGCCCGGGCCCGGATCTGATGGTGAAGGTCCGGTATTTCAAGGAAGACGCAACCTACTGTTGACAGTCGGACGCCATCGACGATCCCCACCTGGTTCAACAGTCTCCGTCCACTCCTGTTCCGAAATTCAAGAGGTTATAACCTTGAATCAATCCCATAGGATTTCAAACCGAAGCGTTGGACAATTCGATCCCAAGGACTGGTTCGCCGAAGGTGACGGTCTCCTCGCCTCGGCGACGAAAACAAGAGAACTCTGAACAAGTCATCGGAGTGAATTCTCACAAACCATTCAAGAGCGAAGATCGCAACATCGTGATCGTTCGTCTGACTGGAATCTATTGCTTGGACTTCCGCGCTCGTCAATGCTGCTTCTTGGGTACGCTGTTGAGATGTTTCTGAAAGCAGGGTTGGTCAGGGCCTATTACGGTTGTTCCGAAGAAATGTTTGGTAGGGATATTAAGCAACGGTTTGGGCATAAATTAGTTTCAATGGCAAATGAAATCGCATTCTCCCTCAGCCAAGATGATGAAAGAAATCTGAACGAATTGAGGGATATGATTCTATTCGACGCGCGATATCCGGTGTTCGTTCCGAATAACGCCTCGTACTCAGACACGGTAAATCAGCAGACGCAGCGCATTTGGGACACACGGAGCTTTACAATTCTCACCGAGCTGGCAAAACGAATCAGAGAACACTCCAAGACCATAGACGCAGACTCGGCCAATCCTGCGTCCCTAGCGTCGTTCACCGTGGACGCCGATGGTTATCTTGCTTTCCGGATTGGCGGACACCTTCCCGCGCGCATTACCTATCGTGCAAGCTCCATACAACGGACCAGCGGGAAAACCTCGCCAGACGATATGAAGGCGCTATTCCCGACTTCTCGATTCCCGCAATTGAGAAGCTATTGGCATCGTGCGTGGATATACGAGGATGGGTGCAAGAAGACTTTATGCCGTGCACGACCAGCGAACTGACGGAATCCCCGTCAAGTACTTGTTACGCCGACTCGTCTCCCGCTCCAAGCCGTAGAACGCTCCGCCGGCCCGCCGTCGGCCGCCGCCAGCGCCATTCCGACCGTCCCGCGTGACGCACTTCGCCTGCCTGCTCCGCTCCACCGGGCCGGTCAAGTCACCGTCGCCAACCTCGACCCGCGCCGTCGCCGTGCCATACGCCCGGCCACCGATTTGGTCCGCGCCCGTGCGGGCGCGCCGCCGAGAGGAGAGTACCGGCCGCGAGAGGGGCGGCGGCCGCTACGTGGTCGAGCGGTCCAGGCTCTGGCATGCGGCGACATCCGCCGCGTGACCGGCGAGGAGCCCGCGACGACGAAGAAGGGCAAGCGCGGGGGCAAGCACGCCATCGCCACCCTGAACGAGGTGAAGGAGCTGCGCCCCGCGCGCACCGAGATCATCGTCTGCACGGGCCTTCGCACCCGGGGCGGTCAGCAGCTCTGGGGGACATCGCCACGTCGATGTTCCACGACCGCAGGCAGAAGGGATAGGCGGCGCCATCCCCGGGCGTCCCGCGGGCGAGGCTGCCCCGGACCCGTTCCGGGGCGCCGGCCGCGCGTCCTTCGCCTGGAGTCCCACCCCGGCAAGGAGACCTCCCATTTGCGATCAGGACATCGAGCTCCCGCAAGCGCGACCTGGAGCGCTACCACCGCCGCACCGCCGAGTGCATCGCGGCGGGGATGTGCCCGACGTGCGGGAAGCGTCCGCCGGAGCCCGGGCGCAGCCAGTGCGGGCCGTGCCTCGCGAAGGACGCCGTCGCCGGCCGGGCCAGGGACGCGCTGCTGCGGGCCGTCGGGATGCCGCGCCGCGACCCCGAGAAGGCGCGCATCGCCGACCGTGCGCGCCGCGAGGCGGGGCTGTGCCCAGAATGCGGCAAGGCGACGCCCGCACCGGAGAGAACCGTGTGCGAATCCTGCGGCGAGGAGCGGCGTGCGACGGCGCGTGCCCGCTACGCCAGGGGCAAGGCCCAGGGCAAGCTCTACGGCGGGCGGAAGGTCGAGACCCGGCGCCGCATCGGCCGCGAGAAGACCGCCAGGCGCCGGGCCGAACGGCTCGCCGCGGGGCTGTGCACGGGCTGCGGCAAGCGGACTTCGGCGGAGGGTGGCACGACCTGCGAGCCCTGCCGCGAGACGCGCCGGGCGTTCGAGCGCGAGCGTTACGCCGCGCGCCGGACCGCGGGGCTGTGCGGCAGTTGCAGGGGACCGGCCCTCGACGGCGGCTCGCGCTGTGGGCCGTGCGCGGTGCGCGACACCGAGCGCCGGTCGCCCGAGCAGAGGAACGCTTCGGCCCGCAGGCTCTACGCGAAGCGCCGAGCGAAGGGCCTTTGCACCGACTGCGGCGAGACCTCGCAGGGGGCGGCACGGTGCGAGCCGTGCGCCCGGCGGTTGTATCGCCGCTCGCAGCACTTCCGGGGGATGCCGCTCTACCCGCCGCAGTACACCGTCGTCGAGCTCGCGACCGGCGAGGACCACGGCACCTGGGATTCGTGGGAGGAAGTGGCCATGTGCCTCGCCTTCGCGCGCCTCTCGCTCGATCAGGTGGAGGTTCTGACGGGCCAGCCGGACCTGATGACCCTCGCCGATTGGGAATAGCCCGCCCGCCGGCGGCCGGACGAACGCGCCGGCCGCCACACCGGCCGCAGACGTCTTGCCGGCCGGTCACCCGCTTGCCGGGGCGGCCATGCGCCGTCGCCGGCCATCACCTCGAAGGAGCCGCGATGAGCGCCGACACCCTGCCCGACGACCCGGCCTACGCCTTCTGCCCGGCTGGCGATTCCCATGACGGCCCGTTCCAGACCCGCATCGCGGTCGAGGACATGGCCGTCTCCATCCCGACCTCGTTGTCCGCCGTGTCGTTGAGCGAAGCGTTCGGGCTGTGTGACCGCCTGAACCGCAGGCTCGGTCTCGACCGCGCGGCCTGGACCGCCCCGGTGGAGCGTTGCATGCATCCGGCGGGCGGCCGCACGCTGCACTGAATCCGGACCGCGGACCGCACCCGCGCTGCCCGCCCGACCGGCGAGCGCCGTCCCCGGTCCGGACCCGGCCCCCTGTCGCGCGTCGCGGGCATCGCGCTCGGCATCGACGCGTTGTCCCCGCGCCCGCTCCTCCACGCCGCGCCCTCGTCCCTTCCCGCCGTTCGAGGCGGAGGATGGTGAGCGCCGGGCGAGCGCCCGGTGGGAGAGAGGGAGATGGGCTCCCTAGGCACGGGGCGCGGCACGGGAGATTCGACCATGTTCGCCTTCGACACCGAATACGACGTCATCACACCGGCCGGCGGGGAGCTGCTGGCCGAGGGGTGCACGTCTCATTTGTGAGATTCAGGCGTTTGCACTGGCGCGACGCTCCCAGAAGTCGTCGAAGCGGTTGCTCTCGACGGCGCAGCGCAGGGCGATGATGGCGTTGGCGCCGGCGACGGTCCAGCGCATTCCGCCCT
>JAJDXW010000232.1 GCA_022823045.1 Gammaproteobacteria bacterium | reverse complement strand
AGTCGTAGTCGATTTGGTCGATGCCTTCGTACAGGTTCATTTCTTTGGCGCGGCTGAACACAATTGCTGAAACCGCTTCCTCGATGATCCTCGCTCGCGCCCCATCTTGATTCTCATCTACATCGGGTTGGCTCTTGCGTTTACAGTTCAACAGAGCACGCATGACTGGCGACCATCCAAGATATACGGCGTAAGCGAAGTGAAAGACATCGTGGTACCTGTAGAAGTCGGGATGTTCGATATTGTCGGTAAGCCGATCACCGAAGTTTATGCCATTACAGCGAAGCAATACAATTTTCTTGCCAACACGGTCGACTTCACGGAACTCCATTTCCAGCGTACGCGGCAATTGTTCCTCCGGAATGAAACTGTCGTCGAATAAGGGAACAAAGGTTCGCTCATTGGGCCACCGGCTCCGAATCTTCCTGATATTTCCATCGGCCGCTTCCTTGAGATCAATGCCTGACCCGGATGCGGTCCGGCGAAGAGCATCCCAGATCGCGGGAAGTTGCTTCACGGCGACGTCTCTATCACCTTGGCGCAGCACTCTGAAGAGACCCCCCGCGGCTTCACCGAGCGCGAATGCGTCTGTCAAGGCGTCATTACGTTGTAGTGGATCCGACTCGAACGACGTTGATATTTCGTGGAACGCTGACGGACAAATGGTATCCGAGAGTCGGGTCAGGTACCACAAAAGATCTCCGAACTCCTCAATGAGGCGTCCTTGATAGGCAGGATAGGCCTGCATTTCCCGACCCTTCTTCTTTATCTCAGCAAATACACTTCCGGTTTCTCCAAAGAGACCGGCTGCCAATAACTCGGCGTGATCCCGCTTTCCAACAAATTGGTCCGTGGACTTCGCGACTTCGCGGTATTCAGTGAGCCATGACATTTTCTGCTTCTCCCTGCTCCCCGGCGGCTTGGATTGAATCGAGAACTGTCCGGATACGGTTCTTTCCCCCGGTCAGAAATGCATACGACGAGTGAACCACCAAGGTTCCAAGGCGTTGACCTGTCTCGCGAGCAACGCAGTCTTGAAGCCTGGCAAGACCAAGTAGATTGCCCGGTACCTTGTATGCGTAGTCGTGGCTCCGATAGAGAGCAACCAAATGAACTGCTCCTTCAAAGAGCTTGAACGAAAGATGGGATAGGCAAGGACCTCCCATATGCCGAGTCCCGTCTTTCGCCGTATTGTAGAGAGGCAGGTCATACTCTCCTTCGGCTACTCCCAGCTCGTAGCATGACCTCTTTGGCGCGGTCGTCGCAAGCTGCTTCTTCATCTTCTCGATCATCTGTTCCAACGGATTCATGACCTCACCATTTGCCCCTTGCCGGCGAACTAACCGATAGGCATAGGTACCCCACCTAATCTTTGGATTTCTCTTGATTGCTGGATAGACCTCATTCGGATAGACCTCGAAGACACCTCGCAATCCACGCTTGCGATATTCATAGCCGGGGAAGATTGTTTCTGCCACCGAATGCATCGGAAGCTGTTCGCTTTCGTTGAGAAAGCTATCGATGTACCGATTAACGTCTGAGTACCGTCCACTGCTACCTGGAGATTCGATCGCCAATACGAGGTTAAGCGAAGTACCGTTATCCAACAGAAACTCCACCCCTTTCATCCACGCTTCGACGCGGGTGGTGGTCTCAATCAGTTTCATCGTCAGATCACCTCTTCCGCCAGTGCGAGCAAGTAGCGCAGGTGTTGCACCATGAAGACTTCATCTAGCCAAGCATATCCGCTATCGCCCCAATCGCTCCCCCAACTATTCCTAATGAGGAAACACTGCTTGGCCCCGCTAGACCCCAAGCCCACTGCGACGACCGCGTGAAGCCCCCGGACTGGTCCATTGGGCGATATGACCCATGGGGGGGTCGGAGAATAAAACGGCTGTGGTACCGTAATTCCCAGGACGGGAACATGGCCGTCGGTCAACAGTTCCGAAAGTCGGTCAACATCGAGGCGCATCAACTTGCTCTTTCGTCGATACAGACGAACACCCTTCGGCGGGAGCCACCCGAGAGGTGGTCCCTCGGAGTAATATCGGCAATCAGATTCCACCGGCTGGCCGGGAGATTCAAGCGCACGAGAAATATCCGAGAAGAGAACGCCTTCGGATAGACCGTTGTCGGATGCAAAATGATGCAAGTACTCCGGTGAAAGAGGTACTCTACTTCCCCGCGCGTACTCGTGGGCTGCCGTCGCTGCAAGCGACAAACATGTCGGTCGCGGGCCTTGATCGCGGATCGGACCAAGATCGGGTCGATGGTCAAAACGGACGATGATGTTCATGCTGCACGCGCTACAGCTTCGAGCCTGAATCGTCTTGCATGTCCAACATGCTCCTTCCCATGGCCGTCAACGTCGATCTCAATGTGGTCGAGAGTGGCTTTGTTCCAGGGTCTGAGGTGCTCGAATACGAGCCGGTGTTTACCCCGGTCGTTGAATCGAACGTACACGACTCGAGTGGATTGCTCTCCGTAGGCGAAGTCGGGATTCGGACAGCGTTCGCCAACAATCTTGGCGCTAGATCCGGTGTCGACAAGCTGCCAGAGGTACCCTGCTGAAGCATGATCCTGAACATGGACTGCAAAAAGGTCATCGGGTCCGGCCTCTAGAGATGTTTCGGTGTCCGCCTTGGTCAATGCCCATACATCCGCCCAGGAGTTCACAATGAATTCTGTCGGAGCCAAAGCCTGTTTCTGGTTCTTTACCGGCGCGCCCTGAAGTCCCTTGGCCTGTGAAGAGGAGAGCACCTTGGAGGTAACCAAAGCCCAACAGGCAGCTTGGTAGCTGATTCCAAGCCGAAGCGAGAGCTGGTAGATGTTGTCAGGCTGATGAAGCTTTTGTTTGGTCCATCCCTGACGCTTTGCTGATTCCATCACGAGTCGTTTGGGGCCAAGCAGCTCCGACGCAAAGGTATCCGCCGCCACTTCCTCAACCGGTCGAGCTGCTGGGGCGTTGCGCCCCGCAACTTCGATCGTTCGATCAAGACTCAATTGGTGCCCAAGCAGAATGTGTCCTAACTCGTGGGCCAATGTGAAGCGCTGGACATGGAGATCGCGCTGGGTTGTTACCATGATGCCAGAGATCCCACCGATAGCCACAACCGTTCCAAGCAGATTCTCCAGCGGCCGGAACAAGAGCGGGATACCACGCTCCGTGATGGCACCTACAATGTCAAAGCTGGTGCGGTTACCGGTAGGAAACTCGGTGAGAATTTTCGCCGCCTCCGCGACCGCGCGTAGCACTTCATTACGTCTGTTCATCCGACTTTCTCGACTGCAGGAACTGTGCGAAGCGTAGAACCTCCTGGCGGTCGGTCGCCGACAGGTCGGCCGCGGCCCTGGCCACTAACCGGACCGATTCCGGTTCCTGATTCTCTTGTTCCAGTCCCGTGAGGTTCTCCATGGTGGTCTGATAGAGATTGGCGAGACGGCGGAGCTCCAGGGCACCCACACGCCGCGAGCCGCTCTCCATAAGGGAGATGGCCGATCTTGGCAGCCCTAGATGCTGGGCGACCTCTTCTTGGGAATATCCGCGATACTCTCGGGCCTCCTTGAGCCTCGCGCCAATGGTGTCCGTTACGGTCTGCTCATCGTTCATGATTCGCTCTCCTGCTTGACTGCCCGGACCCCACTCCGGGCGTGGGGGGCATTCATCATCAAGGGAACGAGATGACGGATCATGTCGTCAATGCTTTCATAGCCACGGGGACGAATGAGTCGAACGTCGAGGGGACAGCCCAAGTACTTCTCGAAGATTGGGGAGGTGCGGGCGACGTTCTTGGAGTCCATCACCGGCATGGAGTCCCACAGGTCCGAGTCGGGTGCCTCAGAGATGGCTTCGGCACCGCCGCCTTCGACTTGGGCATCCCAATCCGCGCTCTCCTGGCTCCACCACTCTCGAAGCTCTTGGCTCAGGGACTGGCGAACCGCTCGGTCCGACTGTCTGGGGACAGCGGCCTCGCTGGATCCGACGATGTTCAGAGCGGGGGCTGGCACGGTACGGCTGAACCTGTGTTCGATATGAGCACATGTATCACGATGTTGTCCGGAAATCAAACGTACTGAGCGGCCACGGTGACCACCGACTCGACTACGCCGACACCAAAGCCACAGACGCGACCCACGAGGGGAGCGCGATGGAGCAGCGGATATCGACAGCGACGCCGTCGGCGCGGGCGGTGCCTCTCATCTCTGTAGAGTGAACCCGCACCCATGACACCGTGACACCGTCGAAGCCAAATTCCCGTCCAGTCAGTGGATTCAATGCCTTATAGACCGTTTCTTTGACCGAAAAGAGGATCCCCGGACCGACGGCTTCGTACCCAGGCGGCAGTTCATCCGCGGCCCCCAGTCCGTCGATTTCCGAGAGACCCTCGACGTGATCCAGAGTTTCGATGTCGATACCAAGCGCTCTCACGTCGCTGGTCGGGGCGAGCGCGGCAACCACCCTGGTTCCTTTGTGGCTCACACTTCCAACGTGGCCGGCCGGCCAGTCCCGTGACCCAGAAGCGAGGTGACCGGGCTCCACCGCAGGGAGCCCCGCTTCCGTAAGGAGGTCCGTCAAGCACTTTCCGGTCGCGCTCCGGATCGCCTGTCTCAGCGCTCCGTGACGGTCGTCCGGCGACACATCTGCAGGCGGCGGCAGCCAGTGGGCGAATGCTCCACCGCCAACGCTGATTCCAGGCGCCAAGCGCCGAAGGTCATCGACAAGAGGATCCATTCGAAGGTCCTTCGGCTGCTCCCCCTCGGAGAACCCAAGGTACTCCCGCGTTTCCCGGAGCCGCAGGCCGGTGGAATCGAGAGGGGCGTCGAGGTCATTCACGATTCAACCTCCGGTTCCACCGTGACGATCATCTCCAAGCGAGACGATGGTGTCGCGATCCTCGGACTCTATCGCATCCAACTGCCGAAGGAGCGGGACTACCGTCGAGGCACTGCCTCGATCAGAGGCTTGCCGTGGTGGCGATCCCGAAGCCGGACGGGTGGCGGGCAGGCTCCAGCTCCCGGGCGAGCTGCAACGCTTGGTTGCGTTCCGCATTGTGTACACCTAAGTGGTACATTTACCTTCATCCGGCATCTCGACGGAGAGAAACAGATGACAGCAAGGCAAGTCCCGGCGGCGGAGTTCAAGGCGAGGTGCCTGCGCATCATCAAGGAGATGAATCGGGACGGGGGGTCGGTGACGATCACGAACCGCGGACGGCCGGTCGCGGTGCTGTCGCCGGTGCCGACGCCCGGCGAGAAGCTCCCCCCGTTCATTGGGATGATGAGGGGCACGGTGTTGCGGTACGAAGATCCGTTCGAGCCGGCGGCACCGCCGTCGGATTGGTCGGCATTGCGGTGATCCTGCTCGATACGCATGTGCTGGTCTGGGCCGCGGAGGGCAGTCGACGGCTCGGCGAGACCGCCCGGGCGACAATCGAAGAGACGAGACGTGAAGACCGCGCCGGGGTCTCGGCCATTACACCTTGGGAGATCGCGCTTCTGGTCAAGAAGGATCGTCTGCAGCTCGCAATGGAACTCGGAGCCTGGATACAGACGGTGCTGCAGGCACCCGGCATTGACCTGTTGCCCATCGAGCCGAGGATAGCGATCGATAGCGTACGACTTCCCGGTCGCTTCCATGCCGACCCCGCCGACCGTCTGATCATCGCCACTGCCCGTCGATGGAGTACCCCTCTACTCACCGCTGATCGCGAAATCCTGGCCTATGCGGCCGAGGGCCATGTTCGGGCAATCGACGCCCTGCGATAGGCTTGCCCGCAAAGCGGCGAGGTGACGTGGCGCGTCTGGCGGAATCTGCGGAGGTTCGCGAGGAGATTGTCCGGGCGCTCCGGCTCGATCTGATCGGTCCATGGGCCGGGCATTCGCTGGCGGACGAGCGCCTGCCGGGCTGGGTGCGGCCGTCAAACTGGTATCTCACGGGGTTTCTGGTTCCCCGGGGGATGCCGGCCAGGCAGCGCGGCGATGCGGACGTGGACGACGATCTCGATGTTGCGGAGAGTGCAGGTCTCGGGGATGACTCCGTGGAGGACCGGAAGGCCGCGAAGAAGGGCTTCTTCCCTTCGTCCATGGGGCTCAGCTTCCTGGTGGATGCGGAGGTCGATTCGCTGGAGATCGTCCTCCGCTGGGGCGACTACCGTAGGGTGCAGGCGGAGGTCGACGGCTCGGACCAGAACCGAGATGACGAGGCCGAGATGGAGACCGGCGAGCGGGAGGAACGTGCAGCCGACGGGGAGGAGGAGCCAGGCGGGGTCGATCGCGGGGAAGCCGAAGCGGACGGCGGCACGGCCGAATCCGATGAGAGCAGCGTTCGGAGTTGGTGGCAGCGGAGTCCTCGTGAGGAATCGCTCCGGGTGAATCTGCCGACGGCCGGAGGCGGCCCTCGTCCCCATCCGGTGCCGAGCTCCGGCGGGCTCACCCTCCACGTAGTCGCCCGGCCCGTGAACGCCGCGAGCTTCGCAGGCCGGATCGCTCCTGGGACCCGCTCCGTGTCCCTGTTCCTGGTGAACGGCCGCGAACCCTCGTCCGACCGGGAGCGGGACGAGACGTTTGCCTTTCAGGCCGAGATCGAGGTGCGGAGCGAAGTGCCGTTCGTCCCGCGCCCCGACCCCCGCGAGATGACCGCGGACGACTGGGATGAGAGCGTGGCCGACCTCCACTACGCCCAATCCCCGGAGTACGCGGCGGGCCACGGGGTCTCCGCGGACTGGGAGCTGGTGGACGATGCCTGCCGGGTGCTCCGCACCACCTGGACCCCGGCCGCCGAGGTCGAGAAGACGGAGACCTTCGACGTGCCGGGCACGGAGCTCGACATGCAGGCACTCGGGGCTCTCGCGGACGGATCCGCGGCCGAGGCGGCGCTGACGCCGCTTGTGACCGAGTACCGGTCATGGATCGAAGCCCGGCGCGCCGACCTCGGTGGATTGGCAGGCGAGCGCTTGGCAACCGCCGAGCAGCTCCTGCGCCTCGCCGGGGTCGCCGCGGATCGGATGGAGCGCGGGGTTCGCCTGCTGGCGCACGACGCAGACGCGCTTGACGCCTTTCGCACCGCGAATCGGGCCGTCGCCGCCGCTCTCGCACGCCGCCTTGCTCGTGAAGGAGCCACCGGGACCCAGCCTCGCTGGCGGGCGTTCCAACTCGCCTTCATCCTGCTGAACCTCCCCGGCATATCGGACCCCGCAAGTCCCGAACGCGAATTCGTGGACCTGCTCTTCTTCCCGACGGGCGGCGGCAAGACGGAGGCATACCTCGGCCTTGCCGCGTTCACCATGGTCCTCCGACGCCTCCGTAACCCGGACGACGGCGGACGAGCCGGGGCCGGGGTCAGCGTCATCATGCGCTACACCCTGCGGCTGCTGACCCTCGATCAGCTAAGCCGCGCCGCGGCGCTCGTCTGCGCGCTCGAGCTCGAGCGCCTCCGCGACACGGTCCGGCTCGGCGCCTGGCACTTCGAGATCGGTCTCTGGGTAGGCAAGGCCGGCACGCCGAACCACCTCGGCGCCAGGGGAGATGGGCGCTCGGACTCCGCCCGCAGCAAGGTCAGCCAGTACAAGAACAATCCGAGCGGCAAGCCGTCGCCCATACCGCTCGAGAGTTGCCCATGGTGCGGCGACGACTTCACCCCGGAGTCCTTCACACTGCTCCCCGATTCCGACCACCCGACCGATCTCCGCATAACGTGCGCGAACTGGCAGTGCGACTTCTCGGGCGACCAGCCCCTCCCGATCGTCGCCGTCGACGAACCGCTCTACCGGCGCCTCCCCGCGTTTCTGATCGCGACCGTGGACAAGTTCGCCTCGCTCCCCTGGGTGGGCGATTCCGGAGCGCTGCTCGGCGGCGCGGACCGGTACGACGCCAACGGGTTCTACGGAGCCGCCGAGCCCCGCCGGGGAGACCGCCTCGCGCGGCCCGTACCACCGCCCGATCTCGTGATCCAGGACGAGCTGCACCTCATCTCCGGCCCGCTCGGCACGATGGCCGGGCTCTACGAGACGGTGATCGAGGCCCTCTGCACGCGAGAGAACGATGGACGGAGGCTCAAGCCGAAGATCGTCGCCTCGACCGCCACCGTCCGTCATGCCCAGAACCAGATCCAGGCCCTCTTCGCGCGCCCGACCACCCAGGTCTTTCCGCCGTCCGGACCGGGCCGCCGGGACTCGTTCTTCGCCCGCACCCTGCCCGCATCGGAAAGGCACGCGCGAAGGTACTTCGGGGTCGCCGCCCAGGGGCGCAACCCGAAGGAGGTGATGCGCCGGGTGGTGCTCGCGCTCATGGGCGCGGCGGAGCGGACGTGGCGCGAGGCGGGCAGCAACCGGAACGCGGCCAATCCCGCGGATCCGTACATGACCATGCTCGGCTACTTCAACAGCTTGCGCGAGCTTGGGGGCGCCCGACGGATCCTCGAAGAGGAGGTGCAGAACACGCTCAAACGGTATGGCGACCGTCGGCGCCTCGGTGAGGCGGCGGGCCTGTTCCGGGACCGGCTCCGCTTCTCCGGTGTGGTGGAACTTACGTCCCGGGTGAGCACCGACCGGGTCGCCGAGGCCCGAAGGCGCCTCGGATGCACCTTTCACGACCGCGAGCAGCGAGTCGACTGCGCGATCGCGACCAACATGATCTCGGTCGGGCTCGACATCCAGCGCCTTGGGCTGATGCTGGTCTACGGACAGCCGAAGACCCATTCCGAATACATCCAGGCCACGAGCCGGGTAGGACGGGACGATCGGCGCCCGGGACTGGTGGTGACCCTATACAACGCCCACAAGCCCCGGGACCGCTCCCACTACGAGCGTTTCCGTCACTACCACGAGACGTTCTACCGCTCGGTCGAGGTGTCCAGCGTGACCCCGTTCGCGGCCCGCGCCCTCGACCGGGGCTTCGCCGGCGCGATGGTGGCGCTCGCCCGTCATGGGCGCCCGG
Source organism: Gammaproteobacteria bacterium (assembly GCA_022823045.1). Classification (GTDB taxonomy): domain Bacteria; phylum Pseudomonadota; class Gammaproteobacteria; order HK1; family HK1; genus JAJDXW01. The sequence goes on along the minus strand of JAJDXW010000232.1, from coordinate 7,733 downwards.
CAATGACCCCGCCTGCCGGAGCGGAAGGAATCGATGCGGAGCGCGCGGCGCTCGAACGGTTGCTGTTCGACGTGTTCGCGGGCCGGCTCGACGACCAGCCCTTCGAGGACGATTCCGAACGCAACGAACGGCTGCGCAGCGTCCGAAACCGGATCGGCGATCTGCTCGATTCCTGGCACGCAATCCACGACGACTATCACGCGGTCGGGGTGCGAATGCGTTATCAGCGATACGAAGCATCGACCGGGCGGCCCCTTCTTCAGGAGATGCTCGAAACCGAGTTCGAGTCCTACCATCACCGGAAGTTCCGCACCAACCGTTCGCTTCGCGACGTGGAACCGCAGGTGAACCTGTTCCTGAGCGACCTCACGAGCCGGCTGAACACCGGTGGCAATCCATGAACGGTAGGAGGGCGCACGGGCAGTTGCGCCGCAGCCAGGTAATCACCACGTTCGGTCCGGGCGCGCTCATCGACCTCCCGAACGACTCCGCCATCGTGGCCGGCCTCGATACCTGGGGCAGCGAGTCGAGCCTCCAGGGGATCGACGAGCCGCGCCTCGCGGCCAAGCTTCGCGACATGACTGGCGTTTCCAACCCACGCCTCTATGCGCCACCTCCCGAGCCCGAGGGATGGCAGGAGAAGCAGCGGGGGATCGGAGCGTGGCGCTTCCCCGAGTGGTTCGTGGTGCAGGATTCCGGCCCCCCCGCCCGTTCGAACGTGCGCTCGCGGCGGCTGGTTCACCGCACTGCCCTCGACAACGGGCGCTTCGAGAAGAGGCCAGTGGTCGCCACGAGGTTCGTCCGCGCGTGCCGGAGGGGCCACGTCGACGATATCGACTGGTTCCGGTTCGTCCACGGCCCGGACGATCCGTGCCGCCGGGCGCTCTGGCTCGATGAACGCGGCACGAGCGGGGACCTCGCGGAGCAGATCGTGCGTTGCGAGTGCGGCAAATCGCGGCGGATGCACGAGGCGACGGATCTGGCGAGCTTCCCGCTCGGGGACTGCCGGGGTGCAAGGCCCTGGCTCGGCCGCCACGCGAACGAGGAGTGCGGCGAACCGTGCCGACTGTTGATCCGTACCGCCTCGAACGCATGGTTTCCGCAGGTGGTGAGCGTCCTGTCCCTGCCGGATCGGGCGAGCGAAGTCGACGAGGCGGTCGAGGAGCTGTGGAACCACCTTCAGATTGTCCAGGATGCAAACGGACTCGGGTTCCTGAAGGCACATCCCGAGGTGGCGAACCGCCTGGCGCCGTTCTCCGACGAGGAAGTGCTTGAAGCGATTGCCGTGCGGCGCTCGGGTGGCACCGACGCGGAACGCCCGATCAAGCACGTGGAGCTCGACGCGTTGCTGGCTGTCCCGGAAGGTTATGGCGACGACGTTCCGATCGACCCCGACTTTCACGCTCGCCGCCTCCCCGAATCGGTGTGGCGCCGCTCCGCACGGCTCGATGCCGTCGAGTCAGTCATCCAGGTCCACCGGCTACGCGAAGTGCTCGCGCTCGCCGGGTTCACCCGACTGGAACCAGTCATGCCGAACGTGGACGGCGAGTACGAGAGCGATGTCGAGCGCGCCGAAATCGCCCTGGAGCCGGCCTGGTTCCCAGCCATGGAGAACCGCGGCGAAGGAGTACTCCTCGTGCTTCGCAGCGGCGCGGTGGCCAACTGGCTCGACCGGGACGAGGTAAAGCAGCGGCTGGACGAACTGAACGCGGGTCACATGGCATGGGCGAGGGACCGGGGCAGCGAGCGGCCCTTCCCGGGCGGCCCCTACATCCTGCTCCATACCTTGTCCCACCTGCTCATCCAGTCGCTCTCCATGCGCTGTGGCTATCCGGCCGCGTCGATCCGCGAGCGCATCTTCGTGGACGCTCAGGCAAAGCGCTATGCCCTGTTGCTCTACACCGCGAGCCCGGATGCCGAAGGGACGCTGGGTGGCCTGGTGCAGGAGGCCCGACGCATCGACGATCATGTGGGGTACGCACTCAGGGCGGCGGCGCTCTGTTCCAACGACCCGGTGTGCGCGGAGCACGTCCCTGGGCACAGCATGGAGGAGCGCTGGCTGCATGGCGCCGCCTGCCACGGCTGCACGCTGATTGCGGAGACCTCCTGCGAGATGCGGAACGAATACCTGGATCGGGCGCTGGTGGTGCCGACCCTGCACGCGGCGGGCGCCGCGCTTTTCGCCGCCCCCTGAACATGTCGGCGGAGGAAGGACGCCACCCGAATCCGTCCGGGACGGTGCGATGATCGACGCCCTTCTCGATATTCCGAGCCACGTACGCGCCCGCCTGGCGAGCGCCCTCGAATCCGGCCTGCTCGCGCCGCCCGGTTCCGCGATGGCGGTCCGTGCCTCGGTGGGCGCCGGGCACGAGGACGCGATCCTCGAGGTCCTCCGAGAGTGGGAACACCTTGGTGTCTCGGCCGCCGCAGGGGTCGCGTGGCTCAGGAGCCTCCGGCTCGCGGCGTCCCGGGTTGCTGTCCCGGACTTCGTGTGGACCGGCCCGCAGGTCACCGGCTTGCATGCAAGGGACACGCGTCGGGTGTACGAAGAGTTGCTGGGTACCGCGGAGCGATCGATCTGGGCCTCGACGTACGTATTCTCCGACGGACCACGCGCATTCGGGACGCTGGCGGAGCGCATGGATGCCGTCCGCGAACTCGACGTGACCCTGCTGCTCAACATCGAGCGCCGGCGCGGCGACACCACCGCCGCCGACAGCCTCGTCCGCCGGTTCGCGGACGAGTTCTGGGGCCGGGAATGGCCGGGCACCGCCCGCCCGAAGGTGTACTACGCCCCTCGTTCCGTGGAAACGGACAGCCCGGGCGGGGTGCTCCATGCCAAGGCGGTCGTCGCCGACGAGGAATCTGTCTTCATCACGTCCGCGAACCTGACCGAGGCCGCTCAGGACCGCAATATCGAGCTCGGACTCGTCGTCCGCGACCGCGCCCTCGCCGCAACCACCGTAACGCACTTCCGCACCCTGATCGAAAAGGACCTGTTGCGGCGATTGCCCGACGCGTAGTGAAGACCATGAAGTCCAAGAAGGAAGAGAAGGCCGGGCGCGGGGAGCTCTGGGAAGCCGCCTCCTGGGAGGGGGCGGAGCGAGCGCAGCTCGAGACCATGCTCGCGGCAACGCCGGCGCAGCGGCTCGCGTGGCTCGAAGAGGCGATACGTCTCGCCCACGCTTCGGGCGCCCTTGAGGCGGCACGCCGGGAACGCGCTCCGAAGGACTGGGAGTGAGGCTCGCGACGCCGCGAGACGGGCCACACCGAAGCCGCTAGCCAAGGTGGGTGACTGAGCGCCAGGTGTCAAAGGGCCGGGGATGTCGCCGTGAACGTACCGAACCCTCGACCCCGAGCCCCGAGAGACCGGCGTTCGCCCCGCCCCGGTTGCGCTTCCGCCTTCCGGCGCACTAGAGTCTTGAGCGGCAGGGCGCCCGCGCGCCGGTCCACGGGAGGCTCCGACGGTGAACCTTTCGTCCAGGGAATCGGGGATCGTCTTCCGGATCATGGCCGAGCTCTCGCGCGGCCATGGCTCGCGCGAGCTTCGCGAGCGGGTCGGACCGCTTCTCCTTCGGCTCCTCGATGCCCAGTTCTTCGCTTCCTACGTCTGGTCCGACCGCTCCGCCACGTTCGAGGAGCGGGTCGCCGTCAACATGACGGACGAGAACCTCCGCACCTACGAGTCCCACTACCAGTTCTGCGACCCGATCACTCCCATTCTCCAGCGCCGGCGCCGCGCGACCGCCGTCGCGGAGATCATCTCCCGCCCGGGCCTCGAGAGCACCGAGTTCTTCAACGACTTCCTCGCCCGGGACGGCCTCCACTTCGGGATGAACTACTACGCCTGGGCGGGCGGGCTCAACATCGGCGACGTCCGGATCTGGCGGGCGCGCAACCGGGAGGACTTCTCGCGCCGCGAGGTCGAGATCCTGGATGCGATCGGCCCCGCCTTCACCAACGCGATGCGGACCGCGCTCGCCCGCGAAGGGCACGAACACGGCGTCCTCTCGCTCCTCGACGCCCTCGACCGCGTGCCGGCACGCCCGCGGCTCACCCGGCGCGAGAAGGAAATCGCGATGGCCGCCCTCCTCGGGAAGTCCGACCGCGAGATCGCGGACGAGTGCGGGATCGCCTACACGACCGTTCGTACCCACCTCCGGCACGTCTTCGAGAAGCTGGGGGTGTCCGGGCGGAACCAGCTCTTCCGGCGCCTCGCCCTGCACTGACGGTCACGCGAAGGGTGCGTCCCGCGCCCGCACGGAAAATGGGACCAGAGTGAGCTTTCGCAGCCGAAGAATTCGCCCGATCCAATTTCCCCAACCGAAGACTCACTCTGACCCCATTTCCCGGACCGGATTCCGGCTTTGTGCGAATCAGCATCAGATCCGGAGCCGGTCGAGAAGGGCGGCGCGAAGGTCCGGGCCATTCGGGGCGTCGTACACGCACGCGCCCCGGTCGAGCAGGTAGACCCGGTCCGCCACCTCCTCGACGAGGTTGAGGTTCTGCTCGACGACGAGGAAGGCGCGCCCGCCTTCCGCCGCCGCCTCCCGGATGGCCGCGGCCATCCGGGCGATGTTCTCGGCCTGCACCCCTTCGCTCGGCTCGTCGAGGATGACGAGCACGGTGTCCTCGGCGAGGGCCCGGCAGAAGGAGAGGATCTTCTTCTCCCCGCCGGAGAGGGTCCCGGCCCGCTGCCCGAGGCGATCGGCGAGGAACGCGAAGCGGGCGAACAGCGCCTCGTAGCGGTCGAGGGACCGGTTCGCGTACTGAAGGGTGAGGTTCTCAGCCACCGTCAGCTCATCGAAGACGATCCCTTCCTGCGGTGCGTACCCGAGGCCGAGGCGCCGCCGGCGATGGCCGGGGGCCGCGGTCAGATCCTCGCCACGGAACGTCAGCCGGCCCGCCCGCGCCGGGAGGTGCCCGGCCACGAGCTTCACCAGGGTCGACTTGCCGACCCCGTTCCGGCCGGTGACGAAGGCGAGCTCGCCCGGAGCGACGGCGGCCGAGAAGCGGTGGATGACCGTGATGTCGCCGTGGCCGCCGGAGAGCGCGTCGATCGACAGCACCGGAGCCGGAGCGCCCGCGTTCACCCCTTGCCCCCTCCGGCATAGACCGCCTGCACCTCCGGGTCGCTCCGGATCTCGTCCATCGTCCCACTCGCGAGCAGCCGGCCCTGGTGCATGACGAGGACGTGGTCCGACAGGCGTTCCACCACCTGCATGTCGTGCTCGACGATGATCCCGGTCGCGCCGATCTCGGCCGTCAGCTCCGCGATCGCCTCCGTCATCCGCGCCGTCTCCTCGACGGAGAGCCCGGCGCAGGGCTCGTCGAGCAGCACCAAGTCGGGCTCGGCGAGCATGGTGAGGGCGAAGTCGAGCATCTGCCGTTCCCCCACCGAGAGAGCCCCGGCCGGCTGTCCCTCGTCGCCGAGAAACGCGAAGCGGGTCTCGAGCCTCGCGAGAAGCGGGGAGCGCCAGCGATAGGGCGTCATGCGGAAGAGGTCGCGCGGCCGGAGCCGGTTCGCCCAGAGGGCGATGTCGACGTTCTGGCCGATGGTGAGCTCGGGGAAGATGGAAGGGACCTGCGACTTCCGCCCGATCCCGCGCGCGGCCGTGCCGTAGACCGGTTCCCCGGCGAGGGAGTCCCCGGCCCACCGAATGTCGCCCGCCGCGAGGGGCAGCTTTCCGGTGAGCGCATTGAGGGCCGAGGTCTTGCCGGCGCCGTTCGGCCCGATCAGGCAGTGGATGGCCCTGGTGTCGATCTCGAAGCTGAGGCCCTTCAGGATCTCGACCGATCCGACCGCCACGTCGACCGCGTCGAAGCGAAGCCGCGGGGCGGGCTTCTCGACCGGCGCGGGGAGGGTGATGCCGCGCTCCGCCGGTACTCCTGCCCCCGGCCTCGGCCACCGATGCGGCGACCGGCCCGTCCCGCCCGCCGCTCGGCCGACGGCTCGCCCTGCCGCCTCGACCACCGCCTCGACCGTCGTCTCCATCGCCGACCGGAGGATGCCGGCCATTCCGCCGGGCCATCGGAGCACCACGACGACGAAGACGAGCGCGACCACCACCTCCCAGTAGAGGAACGCATCGCGAAGCCCCGACGCGAGGAAGCCGATCGCGACCGCCCCGAGGACCGGACCCGCGAGGCTCGCCCGCCCGCCGACCGCGGTCCAGATCACGAGCTCCGCCGACAGCAGGAACCCGACCGCCTGGGGGGTGACGATGCCCTGGTGCGGTGCGTAGAGGGCGCCGGCGAGGCCCGCCACGCCCGCGCTCACCGCAAACGCGAGGGCCTTGAGGCGGCTCGTCCGGAAGCCGAAGAACTGGAGCCGCTCCTCGTTCTGGGCCACCGCGGCCAGCAACTGCCCGAACGGCGAGCGCAGGAGGTATCCGATCACCGCCGTGGTGAGCGCGAGCGCGGCGAGGATCACGAAGTAGAGGTGCTCGAAGGGGTCGATGCCGGCCGGCTCGGGGATCCCGGTCATCCCGTTGAAGCCGCCCGTCACGTCCACGAGCGAGTTCGCGAGCTGGAAGCCGAGCATCGCGAGGGCAAGGGTGATGAGGGAGAAGTAGGGCCCGGAGCCGACCTGCCGGTGGAAGACGAGCGCCCCGACCACGCCCGCGAAGAGGGCGGGCACCAGGCAGGCTCCGGCGAGGACGGGGACGAGCAGCCACGACTCGCCCCCGACGGCCCGGAGCCCCGCTCCGGCGAGATACGCCCCGATCCCGAAGAACAGGGCCTGGCCGAGGGGAAGGAACCCGGCCCGGCCCCAGCAGAGCGCGATCCCCTGGCCGACCATGCCGTAGAGGAGGTAGAGCCCGAGCTCGTAGGCGGTGAAGCTCCCCCAGACGAACGGCACGAGGGCGAGCCCGGGGAAGACGGCGAGGGTGGCGACGGGTCGGGCCGCGGGGCGGGCGGCGACGCTCGCGCCGGGACCGGCGCCGGGGCTCGCCCCGGGGCCAGCGCCGCGGCCCGCACCCCGGTCAGCGCCGCGGCCAGAGCCCATGGGGCCGGAGCCAGAGGAACGCGATGGACACCGCGAGCACGCTGATGTAGCCCGCCGTCTTGTCGAGGACGGCGGAGACCACGGTGTCGGTGCCGCTGATCGCGGCCGAGCCGATGAGCATGCCTTCGAGGGTGCCGAGGCCGCCGACGACGAGGATGAAGAACGACGAGAGCAGGTAGTCGAGTCCCATGTAGGGCTCGACCCGGACCAGCGGCGCGAGGAGCGCGCCCGCGAGCCCGGCCGTCGAGACCCCGAAGACGAAGGTCCAGCGGGCGAGGCGGGCGGTGTCGATCCCGACCGCGGCGGCGAGCGGCGGGTTGGACACCATCGCCTTGATGCGCGCCGCGGTGTTGCTCCGCCGGTACCAGAGCATCAGGACCGCGAACCCGGCGACGACGAAGCCGAGGAGGAGGAGCCGGTACGCCGGATACTCGATTCCGCCGAGATCGACGGTGCCGGGAAGCAACTGGTCGACGCTCCGGTACTCGCGGCCGAAGAGCGCCTCGATCGCCTCCCGGAGGAGGACCGCGAGCCCCCAGGTCGCGAGGAAGGTGTCGAACGGCCGGCGGTAGAGGTGGCGGATCACGAGCCATTCGAGGAGGGCGCCGGCCGCGGCCGAGACCGCGACGGCAAGGGGAATGGAAACGAGGAGCGGCAGACCCGCCGCCTGCACCACCACCGCGCTGTACGCGCCCAGCATCACGAACTCGCCGTGGGCCATGTT
>JAJDXW010000335.1 GCA_022823045.1 Gammaproteobacteria bacterium | reverse complement strand
CCATCGCGCTCGTCGCCTCGACCGCCACGTACATGTCCTACGCGAACACCCACATCAAGTTCGACAGCCTGAACACGGAGAACCTCTACGAGAGCCTGACCCCCATCAGCGAGGACGAGCTCTACCTCAACGAGCACCGGGAGCTCGGTCTCTCGCACTACGACACCCACGCCGACGGGAGCGGGGTCTTCTACGCCTCGCGCCTCCGCCCGATGCTCAACTTCCGGCCCGGGCTCTACACGTTCAACTACCTGAACGACACCCACGTCGTCGCGTGGCTGACGAAACGGGGGTTCGACTTCGACGTCGTCACCGACGAGGACATCCACGCGGAAGGGGCGGAGTTGCTCGCCCGCTACCGGGTCGTCATCACCGGCTCGCACCCGGAGTACACGTCGACGCGCATGTGGGACGCCTTCGACGCGTACCAGCGCGCGGGCGGCCGTCACATGTATCTCGGCGGCAACGGGTTCTACTGGCGCATCGCGTTCAGCGACGAGGTGCCCGGGGTCATCGAGAACCGGCGCGGGATCACCGGGGTGCGCACGTGGGAGGGGGAGCCAGGAGAGCACCACCTGTCGTTCACCGGCGAGCCGGGCGGGCTCTGGCGCTCGAACGGGCGACCGCCGCAGCGGCTGGTTGGGGTGGGCTTCAGCGCCACGATCTTCAACCGCTCGACGTACTACCGGCGAACCGAGGCGGGCCGCCAACCGCGGTACGCGTTCGTGTTCGCGGGGGTCGGAGACGACGAGCGGATCGGAGACTTCGGGCTTAGGGGCGGCGGGGCGGTGGGGATGGAGATCGACCGCTTCGACCCGGCCCTCGGCGCGCCGCCGAACTCCGTGGTGCTCGCCACCTCGGAGGACATCGGCATCGGAGGATTGCTCTCGGTCGAGGAGTTCGTGACCACGACGCGCGCGCTCGACGGCATCCAGAACGGACGGGTGCGCGCCGACATGGTGTTCTTCGAGACCCCGGGGGGCGGGGCGGTGTGGTCGACCGGCTCCATCGCCTGGGCGACCTCGCTCAGCCAGAACGGCTTCGAGAACAACGTCTCGCGCATCACCGAGAACGTGCTCCGGCGCTTTCTCGATCCGCGCCCCTTCGACCCGTCGGAATCGGCGTAGGATCGACCTCGCCTCGCCTCCACCCGGAGCTGAACCTTGCACGAGATCGACATCCCGCAGGAGATCATCGAGTCCTGCATCCGCTTTCGGGGTCGGCGCCACGCCTTCGAGGACCTCGACCCCGGGCGCACCGCCCTCATCGTCATCGACATGCAGACGAGCTGGGTGGAGCCGGGGTTTTCGCCGCTTCACATCCCCGCGACACGCGGCATCGTCCCCAACGTCAACGCGCTGGCCGGGGCGGCGCGCGCGGCCGGGGCGGTGGTCGCGTGGACGAGATCCACCTTTCCCGAGGACTGGACCACCCGCAGCTACGCGCGCTTCGGCGCGCCCGAGTGGCGGGATCGGATCATCGCGGACACCGTCCCCGGCTCGCGCGGGCACCGGATCGCGGACGCGATGGACGTCCATCCGGGTGACCTCGTCGTCGACAAGACGCGGCCGAGCGCGCTCGTCCAGGGCTCGTCGCGGCTCGAGGCCGAGCTCCGCGCCCGCGGACGCGACACGCTCGTCATCACCGGCACGCTGACGAACGCCTGTTGCGAGTCGACCGCCCGCGACGCGGCCGCCCTCGGATTCCTCAACATCATGGTGAGCGACGCGATGGCGACCCGCACCGATGTCGAGCACAATGCGACCCTCGTCAACGTCATGCAGCTCGTCGCGGACGTTCGGACAACCGGGGAGGTGATCGCGCTGCTCCGCGATGCGAGCGCCCGATCCGACAAGGAGCAAAGATGACGGAAAGCTGTGACGCGGTGATCATCGGTGGCGGGATCATCGGCTGCGCCATCGCCTACGAGCTCGCGAAGGGGGGACGGACGGTTGCGTGTGTCGAGAAGAATGCGGTGGCGGGATCCGGCTCCACCTGCAATTCGTGCGCAATCATCCGCACCCACTACTCGACCCTGAACGGGGCCGCGCTCGCGAAGTCGAACTACCCGTTCTGGGAGGACTGGCCGGGCTACCTCGGTGCCGAGGATGGCGAGTTCCTCGCGAGCTACCGCGAGGTCGGCTGCTGCTACACGTGCTTCGAGAGCAACGGCTACGGAACCAAGCTCGAGGACATCGCGAACGAGCTCGACATTCCCTACGAGGTCTGGACCCCGGCCAAGGTCCGCGCCCACCTGCCCATCATGAACCCGGGCCACTTCCATCCCGCGAAGACGGCCGACGACCCCGCGTTCGGGGAACAGAACGGCGAGATGCGCTACGTGCTGTTCTTCCCGAAGGCGGGGTACATCAACGATCCGATGCTCGCGACCCAGAACCTTCAGTCGGCCGCGAAGCGCCACGGCGCGACCTTCCTCATGGGCGAGCGCGTGGTGGACGTGCTGAAGGGTGACGCACGCGTCTCCGGAGTGGTCCTCGAGTCGGGGCGAAGGCTCCTTGCCCCCGTCGTCGTCAACGCGGCCGGCCCGCACTCGTACAAGGTGAACGACATGGCGGGGGTCACGGAAGGGATGAACATCCGGACGCGGGCCCTCCGGGTCGAGGTCGCCCACGTCCCGTCGCCGGAGGGCTTCGACTTCGAGGCGGACGGCCTCATCTGTTCCGACGCCGACATCGGCGGGTACTGGCGCCCCGAGGTCGGCAACAAGATCCTCATCGGGAGCGAAGAGCCCGAGTGCGACCCCCTGGACTGGGTCGACCCCGACGACTACAACACCGAGGTGACCGACCAGTCCCGGCTCCAGGCGCTCCGGGCCGCCTAGCGGTTTCCCACCATGGGGGTTCCGAACCGTGTCCAGGGAATCGCCGATCTCTACGACACCTCCGACGACTGGATCCCCATCTACGATCACTCCGACCTTCCGGGGTTCTTCATGGCCGTCGGCACCAGCGGGAACCAGTTCAAGAACGCCCCGGTGGTCGGCATGATGATGGCCGCCCTCATCGACTATGTGGAGAGGGGCAACGACCACGACGCGAGCCCGCTCCGGTACCCGCTTCCGAACATGGACTTCACGCTCGACATGTCGTTCTGCTCCCGGAAGCGCGAGATCAACCGGGAGAGCAGCTTCTCGGTCGTCGGCTAGCCGAGCCCGCGTGTGACCAGGAAGGGAAAGACGATGCATCCCACGGAAATCCCACGGAAGTACGTGGACTGGGTCATCCGGCGACGCGGGCGGCTGAACATCTTCGAGCGCCTCGATCTCGCGCGCACCGCGCTGCTCGTCATCGACATGCAGAACGGGTTCCTGATTCCGGGATACTCCCCGCTGGAGGTGCCCGGGCTCGCCGCGATCGTGCCCAACATCAACCGACTGGCCCGGACCTGCCGGGAACACGGGGTGCTCGTCGTCTGGACGCAGCAGACGTACACCGAGGAGTGGCGCTCGTGGTTTCGCAACTTCGCGTCCCCGGACATGCGTGACCGCATCGTCGCGGAGACCGCGGTGGGTGCGCACGGCTTCGCGATCCACGAATCGCTCGACGTGGCCCCGGGCGACCTCCGGGTGGTGAAACGCCGGTCGAGCGCCTTCACCCCGGGCGCTTCGGACCTCCATGAGCGGCTCCAGGACGCCGGCCGCGACATCCTGATCGTCACCGGGACACTCTCCAACGTGTGCTGCGAGGCGACCGCCCGCGACGCGATGCTGATGAACTACGACACCGTGTTCGTCTCGGACGCCAATGGTGCCCGGAGCGACGAGGAGCACGTCGCGACCCTGGTCAACATGCTCCAGTTCTTTGCCGACGTGCGGACGACGGACGAGGTGGAGCAGCTCGTCGGGGCGAGCGCTTCCGATGCCTGAGCCGGGCCTCGAGGCCGCGGCCGGACATCGGTGACTCTTCCGGGTTGGCTAGCTCTCGTCCTTCTCCTCCTTCTCCTCGGGCGCCGCTTCGCGGACGAGGCTCTGCGCGTCGCGGGCGGAGCGGAAGATGTCGCCCATCCCCGCGACGTTCGGGTTCTCGACCCCGATCTCCTTCATGACCTCGTCGATGAGGGGGGCCTGGGCGCGGTAGCGGAGCGCGCTCTGGATCACCTCGTCGGTCGGGGACCGATGGCCTTCGCCCCCGCCCGCGCCGCCGAGACCGTCCACGTGCAGGATCCGGATCCCCTCGATCTTCTCCATCGGCCGGACGCTCTCGCGGACGATGCTCTCCAGCCGGTCGATGAGGCGGCTCCGCAGCGCCCCCGCCCGCGCGTCGTCGCTCAGCACGTTCTCGGCCTCGTTGCGCAGGCGCTGCCCCTCGGCCGCGACCGCGGCGGTCACCTTGTCGGCCTCGGCCGCGATGCGGGCGAGGTCCGCGTCCTTGGCCGCGATGAGCCGGTCCACGGCCGCGATGCGCTCGGCCACCTCGGTCTCCCGGGTGGTGGCGACCTGCTCCTCTGCGGCGGCCGCCCGGGCCCGCGCCACCTCGGTCGCGACCCGCGCGTCCGCTTCCTCCGCCTCCTTCTGCCGGACCGCGATCTGGCGGTCGATCTCGGCCACCTCGACCGCCTGCTCGCGATCGATCTCGAGGCGCTTCAGATCCCGGTCGCGAAGGACCCGCGCTTCGTCGAGCCCCCGTTCCGACGCGATCCGGGCCCGCTCGATCTCCTCCCCGGCCGCGATCTCCGCCTCCTCGGTGGACTGGCGCTGCGCGATCTGCTGTGAGCGCAGCCGCCGGTCGCGCTCGATGCGGGCCGTGTCGAGGGCCTGGTCGTGGGCGATGCGGGCCGCCTCGATCGCCTGGTCGGCGGCGATGCGGGCGGTTTCGAGCTGCTCGCCGCGGGCGATCTCGCGGCCCTCGGTCTCCTCCTCGGCCGTGATCCGCGCTTCGCGGACCTGTCGCTCGGAGACGACGCGGGCGCGTTCGATGTCCTCGTTGGCGCCGATCTCGGCGACCTCGGTCTCGTGCCGCTGGCGGATCTGCTCGGCGCGGATGAGCTTCTCGCGCTCGATGCGGGCCTGCTCGATGGCACGCCCTTGCGCGATGCGGGCCGCCTCGATGGCCTGGTCGGCGGCGATGCGGGCGGTTTCGAGCTGCTCGCCGCGGGCGATCTCGCGGCTCTCGGTCTCTTCCTCGGCCGCGATCTGCGCCTCGCGGACCTGTCGTTCGGAGACGACGCGGGCGCGCTCGATGTCCTCGTTGGCGCCGATCTCGGCGACTTCGGTCTCGTGACGCTGGCGGATCTGCTCGGCGCGGATGAGCTTCTCGCGCTCGATGCGGGCCTGCTCGATGGCCTGCTCCTGGGCGATCCGCGCCCGCTGGACCTCCTCCTGGGTCCGGATCTCGGCCTTCTCCACCGCCTCGCGACGCTCGATCTCGAACTCCGTGGTCTCGCGCTCGGTGGCGATGCGCGACTGCTGCGCCTCCGCCTCGCGGGCGACCTGCTCGCGCACGATGGCGGTGCGCTGCTCGGCCCGCATCGCCTCGAGCTCCCGTTCCTGGTCGAGCCGCGAGCTCTCGCTCTCCCGGTCGATCTGCAGCGTCTCCTTCTCCGCCTCGAGATTGCGGGAGCGGATCGCCACCATCGAGGTCTGCTCGATGTCGTTGCGGGCCTTGCGGCGGGTCTCGATCTCCTCGATGAGCCGGGTCAGTCCCTCGGCGTCGAAGCGGTTCGCGGGGTTGAAGAACTCGAGCATGGTCTGGTCGAGGCCGGTGATCGCGACCGATTCGAGCTCGAGGCCATTCGGGGTCAGCACCTCGGCGGCCCGGACCCCCACCTCGGAGATGAAGTCGCCGCGCTTCTCGTGGATCTCGTCGAGGGTCATCTGGGTCGCGACCGAGCGAAGCGCGCTCACGAACTTCCCGGAGAGGAGGTCCGCGAGCCGCTCGGGGTCGAGGGTGCGGCGCCCGAGGGTGGACGCGGCGGCGGCGACCGCCTCGCGCTCCTGGACCACCCGGACGAAGAACTCCGCCTCGATGTCCACCCGCATCCGGTCACGGGTGATGACCGCCTCCTCGCGCTCCCGCGAGACCGCGATCCGCACCACGTTGAGGTTGACCGGGGTGACCTGGTGGATGATCGGCAGGACCAGGGCCCCGCCGTCGATGACCACCGTCTCGCCGCCGAACCCGGTGCGGACGAAGGCCAGCTCCTTGGTCGACCGGTGATAGAGCCAGTTGAGGAGATAGGCCACCACCACGATGACGATGATCGCGACGATGAGCCAGAGAATGATCGGACCGATCAATCCGGTAGCCATGGTTCCTCTCCTTCTCTCTGATTCTCGCTAGCGTTTGCGGGCCGTCATGTCGCGGGTTGCCGGCGGTCGATCCGGACCGCCTTGAACGCCCGCGTCTGCTCGGTGAGCGCGACCTCCGTCGGGAGGCGCTCCATCGAGGAGGCGCCGTAGAAGCCGTGGCAGTGCTCGGTGCGGTCGAGCACGTACTGCGCGTCCTCGGGGCTCGACACCGGCCCGCCGTGCACGAGGAGGATGACGTCCGGGTTCACCGCAAGCGCGGCCCGTCCCCACATGTCGACGCGGGCCGGGCAGTCCTCGAGGGAGAACGCTACCCCGGCGCCGATCGCGCCCCCGGTGGTGAGGCCGAGGTGGCAGACGACGATGTCCGCCCCCGCCTCCGCCATCGCCGCCGCCTCGTCCTCGCTGAAGACGTAGGGGGTGGTGAGGAGGTCCTTCTCGCGGGCGAGGCGGATCATGTCCACTTCGAGGGCGTAGCCCATTCCGGTCGCCTCGAGGTTCTCCCGGAAGGTGCCGTCGATGAGGCCGACGGTGGGGAAGTTCTGCACCCCGGAGAACCCCACCGCCTTCACCTCGTCCAGGAAGTGCTCGAAGTGGCAGAAGGGGTCGGTGCCGTTGACCCCGGCGAGGACGGGGGTGTGGCGAATCACCGGGAGGACCTCGCGGGACATCTCCATCACGATGTCGTTCGCGTTGCCGTAGGCCATCATGCCGGCGAGCGAGCCCCGCCCCGCCATCCGGTAGCGGCCCGAGTTGTAGATGACGATGAGGTCGATGCCGCCCGCCTCCTCGCACTTGGCGGAGAGGCCGGTGCCGGCCCCGCCGCCGACGATGGGCTCGCCGCGGCGCTTCATGTCCTGGAATCGGGCCACGAGTTCGCTTCGCTCAAAGCGCGGCATGTCGTGGGGTCCTCCCGGATGGAATCGTTGGGGGATGGATGGCGGCGAGCGCGCCCGCGACGGCGTCGGCGAAGGCCGCATCGTTGACGTGGTGCGGGGTGCGGACGAGCCGGCGGTTCGCCCCCTCCTCGAAGGTGCCGGCGATGGCGTCGAAGAGGGCCCGGTCCGCCTCCGGGTCGTGGAAGGGCTGGCCGGGGGCGTCGAGGGCGGAGACGCCGCCCTCCGGGATGAGGAAGCGCACCGGGCCGGTCATCTCGTTGACGCGCCGCGCGATCCACTCGCCCATGCGGGCGTTCTCCTCGGCCGTCGTCCGCATCAGGGTGACCTGGGGGTTGTGCTCGACGAAGCGCCGGCTCCGGTACCGCTCCGGCACCGTGTCGCGGGGCCCGAAGTTCACCATGTCGAGCGCCCCCACCGAGCCGACCCAGGGGATCCGGGTGCGGATGAACGCGCCGAAGCGGTCCTCGTCGGCGGCGAGGACCCCGCCCATCATCATGTCGCAGATCTCGGTGGTGGTGAGATCGACGGCGGCGGCGAGGAGGCCGCTGTCCGCGAGCTTCTCCATGGACCGTCCCCCGACCCCGGTGGCGTGGAACACGAGGCAGTCGTAGCGGTCCTCGACGCGCGCGGTGATCTGCTGGACGGCCGTGGTGGTGACCCCGAACATGGTGAGGCCGAGCCCCGGCCGGTCGTCGTCCTCGGATCCGGGCGCACGGGACGGGCGGCGCGCGGCGCGCTCCGGCCCCGCCGGCCGGACCATGCCCGCGAGGGCGTTCGCGCCGTTCGCGAGCACCCGCCGCGAGATGCGGTTCAGGCCCTGCACGTCCGTCACCGAGTACATCATCATGATGTCGGAGGCGCCGACGTAGCGCCCGACGTCGCCCGAGGCGACGGTCGAGATCATGACCTTGGGCACCCCGACGGGGAGGAGGCGCATGGCCGGGGTCGCGAGGGCGGTCCCCCCCGAGCCTCCGGCGGAGATGATGCCGCCGATCCCGCCCTGGCGCCCCATCCAGCGCTCGAAGGCTTCGGCCATCGCCCCGACCGAGGCGCCGCGCTCGCCGGTGAAGACCGCGTTCGCACCGCGCGGGTGGTGGGCGGCGACGTGGTGCGGAGGGACGTCGGCGGACGAGGGCCGGCCCGAGGTCGAGAGGTCGACGGTGCGGGGGCTGAGCCCGAAAGCCGCGAGGCAGTCGCGAATGTAGGCGAGCTCGGCCCCCTTGGTGTCGAAGGTGCCGGCGACGAGCACCTCGTTGCCGCCGGCGGGATCGCGGCGCGGAGACGCGGGCTCCCGGAAGAGCGGCTCGGGCGGGGCGGGCCAGGGGCTCGGCGGCCGGGTCCGGCTGTCGGGAGGAGGCGGTGGCCCGGGTGCGCCGGGAGCCGCGGCGGGTTCCGTGCCCGGGGTTGCGGCGGGGGCCGAACCCGCGCTCAGGTCCCGATCCGCATCCCACGCCGCGCGCGACCATCGGGTCGGCGGCACGTAGGCGAGGCGGGGGCGGGATGGGCGCGGCCCGGGTGGCGCATCCCCGTCGTCCGCGGGGACGGGTCCCCCGCGCGCCGCCGCGTCGGCGGGCGGCTTGCCCCCGTTCGCACCGCCCGGGGCGGCGGATTTCGCGGCGTCCGGCTCGCCGGCCTCCGCTCTCCTCGGTTCCGGCATGCCGGGCGGCTCCGCGCGTTCGAGATCGTCGTCTTCGGCGAAATCCCGTCCGACCCCGAGAAGGCGCTGCTGGAGCGCGCGGTCCGCGGCCAGCTCGCCGGCCGGGATGACCCGGCTGATCCGGCCGTTGACCATGATCGCGACGTCATCGGAGATGGCCGTCGCGACCCCGATGTTCTGTTCGATGAGAAGGATGGCGACATCGCCCTCGGCGGCGAGCGACGAGAGCAGCTCCTCGAGCTGGGCGACGATGAGGGGGGCGAGCCCCTCGGTCGGCTCGTCGAGCACCAGCAGCCGCGGGTCCTGGAGGAGGGCGCGCGAGATGGCGAGCATCTGCTGCTCGCCGCCCGAGAGCTGCCCGCCCCCGTTGCGCCGCCGCTCGGCGAGACGCGGGAACACGTCGTACACCCGCTCCACGGTCCACGAGCCGCCGCCGCGCCCCGCGAGGCGCAGGTGCTCGTCCACGGTGAGGTCCGGCCAGAGCCGTCGTCCCTGGGGGGTGTAGGCGATGCCCCGCGCGGCGATCTGGTAGGGGGCGAGCCCGGTGATGTCTCCCCCCTCGAAGCGGATCGAGCCCCGCCGCACCGGAAGGAGCCCCATGATCGCGTTGCACAGGGTCGTCTTGCCCATGCCGTTTCGCCCGACCACCGCGTGGACCCCCTCGTCCAGGGTGAGGTCGACGCCCTGCAGGGCATGGGACTGGTCGTAGTGGACGTGCAGGTCCCGGATCTGGAGGGTCGCCGACGAGGCGGCCCGCCGGCGCGCTCGCTCGGCCCGCCAGTCGGTCCGGCGGTCGTTCCGAGAGTCGGTCCGGGGGTCGGCCCGCTCAGCCATGGCCGTGCCCCAGGTAGAGCTCCTGGACCTCCGGGGCGTTCTCGATCTCGTCCGGGGTCCCTTCCTTGAAGATGCGGCCGTTGTTCATCATCGTCACGCTGTCCGCGACCCGGAGGGCCACGTCCATGTCGTGCTCGATGATGATGTAGCTCATGTGGCGGGGCAGCGACTGGAGGATCTCCACGAGATCCGCGCGCTCGCTCGGCGAGAGGCCGGCGGCCGGCTCGTCGAGAAGGGTGAGCCGGGGCGCCCCCGCGAGGGCGAGGGCGATCTCGAGCTGGCGCTGCTGCCCGTGGGCAAGGGTCGATACCAGGTGGTCCCGCACCTCCTCGAGGTTGACCGCGCCGATGAGCGTCTCGGCCGCGTGCATCGCCCCGTCGTCGCGCCGCGCGCGACGGAGCGAAAAACGCCGGCGGCTCACCCCGCGGCAGGCGAGGTAGATGCTGTCCGTCACGCTCAGGCCTCCGAAGAGGAGGGAGATCTGGTAGGTGCGGCGAAGGCCGCGACGGATCCGCTCGTGCACGGGCAGATCCGTCACGTCCTCGCCGAAGAGGCGCACGCGCCCCGTCGTCGGCGGGAAGTCGCCGGTGATCGCGTTGAACAGGGTCGTCTTGCCCGCCCCGTTCGATCCGAGGACCGCGCGCCGCTCCCCCGCCCCCAGGGTGAGGTTGATGTCGGCGAGGGCGACCAGCGCGCCGAAGTAGCGGCTGACCGCCTCGAGCTCCAGCGCGTGCTGGCCGGCTCCCTGGAGCCTTGAGAGGGCGTC
This sequence comes from Gammaproteobacteria bacterium, assembly GCA_022823045.1. Classification (GTDB taxonomy): domain Bacteria; phylum Pseudomonadota; class Gammaproteobacteria; order HK1; family HK1; genus JAJDXW01. The sequence goes on along the minus strand of JAJDXW010000335.1, from coordinate 7,904 downwards.
GGTCCCGGGCATCTCTGGTGTGCCTCGGCGGCTAGCGCGACTCGGCGGGGCAGGGCGCGGGACGCATTCCGCCCCGCGCCTCGTCCCGCCTCATCCTTGCCGCCTCGTCACGGCGTCTCGCTCCGCGATCAATCGCAGGGCGGATTCTCGCGGCCGACCTGGCCGTACTCGAGGAACTTCTCGTACGGGACGCCGAAGGTCTGGCTCACTCCCTCGATGACCTTGATGGTCTTGTTAACGAGGTTTCCTTCCGGACCCGCGATCACCTCGGTCAGGAACATGTCCGCGATCGCGTTGCGGCGTTCGTCGAGGCTCACCATGCCGGTCGGGGTCTCGAACTCGAGGCTCGAGAGCGCCGCGCGCAGCGCCTCGCCCCCGTCCGAGAGGTCGCCGCCCACCGCCTCGAGGCCCATGAGGAGCGCCTTGGTGTTGATGTAGTAGCCGTGGGCGAAGAGCGACGGCGACGGAAAGCCCTCTTCCTTGAACCGCTCCTGGTAGGTGGTGACGAAGGCGTTCCAGCGCGGGTCGTCCCACGTGTCGGAGATCGGTCCCGCGGACGGGGTGCCGATGACGAAGTCGCGGATCTTGCCCTTCGAGCCGAGCACCGTCTGGTCCACCGTGATCGAGCCCGCGACGAGCGGAAGCTCGCCGCCCGCCTGCTCGTACTGGGTGAGGAAGTTGATCGCGTCCGCGCCGCCGAGGGCGACGTAGATCGCGTCCACGTCGTCAGGCAGGGCGGCGATGACCGACGAGTAGTCCTTGTTGCCGATCGGGACCCAGAAGCGGGCATCGACTGGCGCCTTGCCGCCGAGGCGGCAGAAGGGCTCGAGGAAGCCGAACACCTGGGTGTACGGGAACGAGTAGTCCTCGGCGAGGACCGCCACCGTCCGGTAGCCCTTCTCGTTGTAGGCGTACTCCCCGAGCCCCGCCATCCACTGCGCACCCTCGGTGCTGAAGCGGAAGAAGTTGGGGGCGGGGTCGCGGAGCGTCGTGTCCTGGGCGGCCGACGTGCCGTTCACGAACGTCACGTCCGGCTGGGTCTTCGCGTAGTCCTTGACCGCGAGGCCCTCGGATCCGGAGAGCGGGCCGACCATGACCTTGACCCCGTCCTGCTCGACGAGCTTCTTGGTGGCGTTGATGGCGCTCTGGGGCGAAGCGTCGGAGGAACCCGTGATGAGCTCGATCTTCTTCCCCGCCACCATGTAGTCGACCTCTTCGAGGGCCATGATGACGCCGCGGATGCTGTCCTGCCCGGGAGCCGCGAACGCGCCTTCGAGGGTCGCGAGGGCGCCCATCTTGATCATGTCCTCGGCCTGGGCGACGCCGGCTACGCCGGAGCTCCCCGCGAGCAGTACGGCCGCGGCGAGGACTGTCTTTCCTTTTCGGTACATCTTTGTTCTCCCTAGCTTGTGGATTGTCGGACGCCGGCGGGGTGAGCCCCCTCCGCGTCCACTTCGGCACGGTCGGCGAGCGACCGCGCGTTCCGGTCGAACCGGAGCCTGGGGCGGATCCGGTTCCAGAGCCCCAACAGTCCATCGGGCGAGAACAGCACGATGGCGAGGAACACGAGCCCGATGACGGTGTTGAAGCGCTCGCGGTCGATGAGATCGATCGCGAAGTTCTCGAGGAGGACGAACGCGATGGCCCCGAGGAAGGGGCCGACCGGATGGCGAAGGCCCCCGACGACGGCGATGACGAGGATGTCGATGGTCCCCTCGACCCCCATCGTGCCCGGCGACACGCGGCCGTAGAACCAGACGAGGAGCACCCCCGCGGTGGCCGAGACGAGGCCGGCGAGGAAGAAGGCGAAGATCCGGTGGAGGGCCACGTCGAAGCCGAGCGCGCGCATGCGGCGCGGGTTGTCGCGGATCGCCTGGAGCCCGAGGCCGAAGGTCGAGCGCGAGATGTACACCACCGCGCAGAAGAAGAAGGCCGCGACGGCGAGCGAGAGGTAGTAGAACGGGACCGGGTCGCGCCAGTAGATGCCGAACAGGGTCGGCGGCTCGATCCCTGCGAACCCCGTCCAGCCGTTGAAGATGACGTAGTTCTGGCGGACGAAGAAGAACAGGACGACCGCGATCGCGAGGGTGATCATGATCGTGTAGATCCCCTCGGTGCGGACCGCGATGGCCCCGATGAGGGCTCCGAGCACCGCCCCGGCGAGGATCGCGGCCGGCACCGTCAGCCACCATGGCCAGCCGAGCCCCATCACCCCGACGCTGTTGTCCCCGAGGATCGCGACGAGGTAGGCGGTGAACCCGGCGACGGTGAGCTGGGCGAGGCTCACCATGCCCCCGTAGCCCGCGAGCATCATGAGGGAGAGGGCGATGGTCCCGAGGATGAGCGAGTAGGCGCCGATCTGGACGGTGAAGAAGTCCGAGGTGAAGCCGGGGTACGCGAGCAGGAACACGACCGCGACCACCGTCGCGGGGTGGAGATCGGACCAGCCCACCCCGCCCGAGAAGATGCCGTGCCCGAGCCTTCGCTCGCCCGTTCTGCCGTTGGCCATTCAGCGCCCTCCCATGATCCCCTGGGGCCGCACCGCGAGCACGAACACCATGATGAGGAAGGTGAGGACCACCCCGTAGGTCGGGAAGTAGGCGAGCCCGAACTGCTCCGCGAGCCCGATGATGAGGGCGCCGATGGCCGCCCCGGTCACCGAGCCGAGCCCCCCCACGATGACCACGACGAGCGAGGCGAGGAGGTAGCGGATGTCCTCCCCGGGGGAGATCGAGAGGGCGGTGCCGCCGACGACCCCCGCGAACCCGGCGAGGCCGGCCCCGATCGCGAACACGACGGCGAATACGAGCTGCACGTTGACCCCGGAGGCCGAAAGCATGTCGCGGTCGTTGACCCCGGCCCGGATCATCATCCCGATGCGGGTGCGGTTGAGGAAGAGCCACAGGGCGATCCCGATCCCGATCGCGGCGAAGAGGACGGTGAGCCGGTAGATCGGGTACTTGATGTAGACGGCCGCTCCCGACGACTTGACGACGGAGATGATGGGGAGCTTCGTCGCTCCGAAGAGCCACTCCGGGGGGCTGAACTGGTAGGTCACTCCGGTCCAGGCGGCAAGCATGAGATCGGCGGCGACGATGGAGATTCCGATGGTCACGAGGGTCTGGCGCAGGTCGTCGCCCTCCATGCGCCGGAAGACGAGGACCTGGAGGAGGGCCCCGCTCAGCGCGATGACGAAGAACGCTATGCCAAGGCCGAGGAACCAGCTTCCGCTCGCCTCGGCGACTTCGTAGCCGATGTAGCCGCCGAGGAGGTACATCGAGCCGTGCGCGAGGTTGACGTTGCGCATGAGGCCGAAGACGAGGGTGAACCCGCTCGCGACGAGGAAGTAGAGCCCGCCCAGGGTCACCCCGTTGATGAGGGTGTTCACGAACGTCTTCTTCCGGCCGATGGCGTCGACCAGCCAGGGCGGCCAGACCGCGAAGACGAGCCACAGGAAGACGGCGATGACGAGGACCAGGACGATGGCCCAGAACGTGTGCCGCTCGATGAACTGCCTCATCGGGGGAGGCGGCACCGAAGCCGGAGCGGCGCGAGGGCGGAGGCGGGGGCGAGGGGGAGAGCTCGGGAGCGGGAAAGGGCGAGGCGGCGGAGGATCCGCGCCCGCCAGGGACGCGAGCGTTCTTCGTCGCGGTCCATTGCCGTCGGGATGGGGGCATCCGCGTCCCGCATGTCCACTGTCCTGCATCGCGCCCGCGAGGGCGGCGTGGACGACCGAGTGTACCCGACGCCTCTTGCGTCGTCGCGGCGGGAAGCCTGCCCTGCGAACGCTTCAGGCGGCGCGGCGCGCGTAGAGGGAGGGGTCGGCGAGGACGCCGCTGAGGGCCTCGATGAGGAGGCCGGACCAGTGCTCGATGCTCGCCTCGTCGGCAACGAGATCCTGGCGGACCTCGATCTGCACGTTGGCGCGCCCGTGCCGGGCGGCGTGGGTCGGCATCGTGTAGCCGTGCGGCGAGGCGCCGTCGTAGGGCTCGTTGTCTCCCACGAGGAGATCGTTCCGCGCGCGCAGGGCGCGGAGGAGGGGGAGGGCCATCCGGCCGTCCTCCCTGTCCCAGAGGACGCCGGCGTGCCAGGGGCGCCGGGTTCCGTTCAGGTCGGGGGTGAAGCTGTGCATCATCACGACGGGCGGCGTATCGCCCCGCGCTTCGACACGATCGAGGACGTCGGCGCAGGCTCGGTGGTAGGGCTCGAAGCACGCTTGCACCCTGGCGGCCGCGTCCTCGGCGGCGAGGTTCCGGTTGCCCGGAATCGCGGTCCCGTCGCTTCGCGAGAGGATCGACTGCGCGTCCTCGAGCCGGCGGTTGCAGTCGATGACGAGACGCGAGTACCCGGCGAGCACCGCCGGGGCGTCGAAGTGGGCGGCGAGCCGGCGGGTGATGGCCGCCGCCCCGATGTCCCACGCGATGTGCCGCTCGAAATCCGCGGGCGGAAGGCCGAGGTTGTCGAGGGCGCGCGGCACCCGGTTGCTCGCGTGATCGCAGAGGATCGCGAACCGGGCCGTCCCCTCCGGGTTCAACACCTCGAAGGCCGGCGGCTCGTCCGGCCCGAGCAGCCGCCGGTCGCCCGCCGCGGGCGGCGCCTCGCCCGCGCCTGCCGTGCCGTCCCCCGGGTCTTGTCGTTCTCGATACATCGCGCGCGGACTATACCCGCATCCGCCGCGGGATAGACTCCCGCCGCTTAGCCATCGACCCGCGGCAATCGACCACCGATGACTCCTCCCGGCACTCAAAGGGCGCGGAACCCGGCGCAGAGCGGCGGCGCGCGCCGCCGTGCCATTGGGGCGGCACTCGCTCTCGGGGGAGGGGCGCTGCTCAGCCTCGCGGGGGTCACCCTCCGCCACATGGAGTCGGCGGGCGGATGGCAGATCCTCTTCTACCGCTCGCTCACCTTCTTCGCGGTGGTCGCCGCCTATCTCGCGATCCGATACCGCGCGCGCGTCGTGGACGCGTTCGTCCAGACCGGGAAGCCCGGGATCGTGGTCGCGCTCAGCCTCGGGCTCGGGTCGGCGTGCTACGTGTTCGCGCTCCTCCTCACCACCGTTGCGAACGCCCTCTTCATCATCGCCGCCGCACCGTTCATGACCGCGATCCTCGGCTGGTTGTGGCTGCGCGAGCGGGTCACGTCCGTCACCTGGGCCGCGATGACGTTCGCGCTTGCCGGCATCGCGCTCATGGTCGTCAACGGGGTCCAGAGCGGTCGCCTGCTCGGCAACGTCGTCGCGTTCGGCCCCCCGATCAGCTTCGCGATCATGCTCGTCGCCCTTCGCAGAGCCGGGGACCGCGACATGATCCCCGCGATCTGTCTCGCCGGGCTGGTCGGGGCCGGGCTCGGACTCGCGATGGCGGACAGCCTTGCCATCACGCGTCACGATCTTCTGCTCTGCCTCTTTCTCGGCATCGTCCAGTACACGGGCGGCTTCGTGCTGCTCGCGCTCGGCGCGCGCTACCTCCCGGCCGCCGAGGTGGCGCTCCTTGCCCTGTCCGAGATCGTGCTCGCGCCGATCTGGGTGTGGATCGGGGTCGGAGAGGTCCCGGCCCTCGCCACCCTGGTCGGGGGCGGCGTCGTCCTCGCGGCGGTGATCGCGCAGACGACGCTGGGAAGCCGGCCGCCGGAAGGGGAATAGAGTCGAACGCGGCCGGTCCCGGGGGAGGAGAGTGACGCGCGGGCGGGCCGGAGTCAGGCCTTGCGCGCGATCGGGAAGGCCACGGCCGAAAGGCTACCCGCCGAGCCACGGCAGCCAGACCGCGAGGCCGGGAAACGCCACGATCAGCACGGTCAGCAGCAGGGCGCAGCCCATGAAGGGGAGCGCGGCGACGCAGATCTCGCCGAAGCGCGTGCCGGGCGGCGCGACCCCCTGCATCACGAACAGGAGCAGGCCGAACGGCGGGGTCGTGAAGCTGATCTCCATCGCGAGCAGCATGATGACGCCGAACCAGATGAGCTTCATGTCCGCGGCGAGGCCGAATTCGAGGCCGAGCACGATCGGAAAGAAGATCGGGACGGTGAGCAGCATCATGGCGAGCTGATCCATGAACATGCCGAGCAGAAGCAGGATCCCGAACATCATGAGGAGCATGACGTAGGGCGAGACGTCGAAGCCCGCGACCCACTCGATGAGCGCCGCGCTCGAGCCGGAGGCGGCGAGCACGTTGGAGAAGAGCGACGAGCCGAGCAGGATCATGAGCGCAATCACGGTCACTCGCGCCGCGCCCCACAGGGACTTTCCCATCGCCACGACAAAGAGCGGGCCGAAGGCGAGGGCGCCCCGGAAGTCGCCGCGGACGAGCGGCGCGGCGAACAGGTACCCCACCGCGAGCGCGATCACGCCGACGCACCCGAAGGCGGCGGCCTCGGACGGCGTCGCCACCCCGCCCATGATGAGGCCGATGACGAACACGATGATCGAGACCATCGGCAGGACATCGCGAAGGAACACGAGGATGCGCCGGCGGACGGTCACGGCGTCCGGCTCGTAGTACGGAGCGGCCTCCGGGTCGAGGGTCGCGCGAACGAAGATGAGGATCGCGTAGAAGACGGCCAGCAGCAGTCCCGGCACGACCCCCGCGATCAGCAGTCGGCCGATGTCGATTTCGGCCAGCGTGCCGAGCAGCACGGCGAGGGCCGAGGGCGGGATCAGCATGGCGAGGCCGCCCGTCCCCAGGATCGGGCCGATGGACATGCCCTTCTTGTAGCCGCGCTTCGTCATCTCCGGGACCATCAGGGTGCCGAGGAGCGCGGTCGAGCCCATCGAAGAGCCGGAGAGGGTGGCGAACGCCGTGCCTCCCGCGACCGTCACGTAGGACAGGCGCGCGGGCACCCGGCCCATCAACTGCTCGACGGCGTTGAACATCCGGCCGGCGAGCCCCGTATGGAAGAACAGCTCCCCCATCAGCAGGAACATCGGGATCGGCACGATGGCGAAGATCGCCATGTTGCCGAAGGCGTTGTCGACGTGCTGGCCGATGGCGGACTCGACCCGCATGTCGAAGTCGCCGAAGCGCCCGAAGATGAAGAACGCGGCCACCGTGTTGACGGCGATGAAGGCGATGCCGACCGGCAGGCCGGCGAACATCAGGAACAGTGTGGAGCCGAAGAGGGCGAGGAGGATCCAGTACCACTCCATCTGGCGAGGCCGCCATTCAGGCCGCAGGGACCGGTTCGAGACCGCCGGGCATCGTCTGAACCCCGGCGGACCGTACCGGCAGCCGCCAGGTGCTCTCGTCCATGAAACCCGCTCCGGAGGTTCTGCTCAACTTCGAGCTTCCGGGACGCTCAGGGCGACCGGCGGGCATCCGTGAGATGGCGCCTGGTCGCTTCGAGCTCGGCCCGCTCGTTCGCGATGCCGGCCTGGCCGCTGTGCATCGTCTCGGCGCCGAAGACGTAGCGCAGGAACTCGATCGCCATGCACGCGAAACCGACGGGAAAGGCGATGGTGGTCGTCCACAGGCGCATGCCGCGTTCGGCGCGCAGCTCGTCGAAGGCGAGCCGATCCTCGAAGTGCTCGACGAAGATGCCGAAGGTGTACCAGAGCCAGACCAGGCAGATGAGAGCGCACAGGGCGGCGATGCCACGCGACAGTGCCCGCCGGCTGCGCTCGGGCACAGCCGCGGTCAGCAGCTCGATGTAGACGTGCCCGCGCGTGCGCACGAGCCAGGGCGAGCCGAGGAAGAGGATGTAGATGAAGCCGTACTCGATGAGGGTGAAGACGAACTGGTTGTATTCCCAGCCCGCCGTCCGGAATACGGTCATGTAGACGATCGCGAGCAGGATGAAGCCGATATAGCCCGCCGCGACCGCCATCATGAGCCATAGCAGTCCGGCCCAGGCGCGGTCGACAGCGCGGAGAAGGTTCATTCGGCTTCGTCGTCGTCAGGCCGGGTCATCGC
>JAJDXW010000281.1 GCA_022823045.1 Gammaproteobacteria bacterium | reverse complement strand
ACCTCCATGCGCCGATTCCGTCCCAACCTCGTGATCGAGGGCGCGCCGCCGTTCGCGGAGGACCACTGGTGGCGGCTCCGAATCGGCGAGGTCGAGTTCGAAGGGGCGAAGAACTGCGTACGGTGCGAGTTCCCCACCATCGATCCGGACACCGCGGCGAAGGACCCGAGGCGCGAGCCGATGCGGACCCTTGCGACCTTCCGCCGGCGCCCCGAGGGCGGCGTCTTCCTCGGCCAGAACCTGATACCGCGCACCTTCGGTACGGTTCGGGTCGGCGACGAGGTCGAGATCCTGACCTAGCCGCTGGCGGGGCTCGCGGTCCCCCTACTGGGCGACGACGCCCCCGTCCACCGGAAGGATCACCCCGTTCAGGTAGGCGGCGGCGTCGGAACAGAGCCACACCCCTGCCTCCGCGATCTCCCGCGGTATCCCCATCCGGCCGAGCGGAGTCCGCTCGACGAACCAGTCCTCGATCTCTGGCTTGTGGGAGATGACCCTTTCGACGAGCGGGGTCCGGGTGTACCCGGGACTCAGGGCGTTCACCCGGATCCCCTGCTTCGCGTAGTCGAGGGCGGCGGTCTTGGTGAGCCCGGCCACCGCGTGCTTGCTCGCGGTGTAGGCGGCGGTCCCGGCCGCGGCCACGAGCCCGTAGATGGAGGAGAGGTTCACGATCGTGCCCCCACGTTCGTCTTTCAGCATCCGTGCGATCTCCTCCTTCATGCAGAGCCAGACCCCGGTGAGGTTGACGTCGAGGATCCGGCGCCACTCCTCCTCGGAGAACTCGTGGGTCCGGGTCCGGGCAGGGGTCGAGGTCCCGGCGCTGTTGATCGCGCAGTCGACGCCGCCGAAGCTCGCGACCGCCGCCTCGACCATGGCCGCGACCTCATCCGGCTTCGTCACGTCGGTGCGGACGAAGATGGCCTCGCCGCCCCCGTCGCGGATCGCGTTCACCGTTTCCTCGCCGCCCTCCGCGACGAGGTCCGCGACCACGACGCGGGCGCCGCGTTCCGCGAAGAGGAGGGAGGCTTCGCGGCCGATGCCGGAGCCGCCCCCGGTCACGAGCGCGGTACGGCCGTCGAAGCGGGTGGAATCGGCGGTCATGGCATGTTCCTCGCGAGTGGATGCCTCGTGTCGTGGCGTCCTGCCCGGGTCGTCATGACCGCCGGGACCGGCGGCGGAACGGCGCGTCCCCAAGCACCGTGCAGCGGCGGATGACCCGCCGCTCGGTCGCGGTGTCGTACGCCGTTGCCCGATGCATCAGGCAGCGGTTGTCCCACACCACGAGCTGCCGGGGGCGCCAGCGGTGCCGGTAGACCGTCCCGAGGCGGGCGGCCGTCTCGTTCAGCTCGTCGACGAGCGCGCGCCCCGCCGTGTAGTCCATCCCCTCGATCGTTTCCGCGTGATCGCCGAGGAACAGGCAGTCGCGGCCCGTCTCGGGGTGGGTGCGGACGACCGGGTGGGCGACCGGGGGCACCTGCCGGCGCTGCTCCCGCGTCATCGGCTCCTCGCCGTGGCGGCGCGAGCGGGAGAAGTCGAGGTTGTGGATGGCACGCAAGTCCTCGATCCGCTCGCGCGTCCCCCTCGGGAGGCGGTCGAGGGCGCTGTACATGTCGCAGAACCAGGTCTCGCCTCCTTCGGCCGGGATCTCCATCGCGTACATCATCGTCGCGAGCCCGGTCCGGGCCTGCCACGACCCGTCCGTGTGCCACGCGAGCGTTCCCCGGTCCGGGTGCCGCCCGGAGGGATTGCCGTCCGCGCCGAGGTTGGAGAGCCGATAGAGCTCGGGGAAGCCGTCCGCGTGGTACTGGTTCATGACATGGACCTGGACCTCGCCGAAACGGCGGGCGAACTCGACCTGGCGGTCGGGGGGCACCTCGTCGCCCGAGAAGACGAGCACCTGCCACTCGAGGAAGGCGCGGTGCACGGTATCGAACCGTTCTCCGGAGAGCGGGGCACCGAAGTCGAACCCGGTGATCTCGGCTCCGAGGCCTCCGGGGAGAGGGCGGAGGTCCAGGCGCTCCCCTTGCCCCGGGGGCAGCGGCAGGACGGCGCTCACGAACCCTCTCCGGGGCGCCCGGCTGTCTGCGATCGGGCTTTTCCCGGACCGCCCGGTCCGGCTCCGACCGCGACCGCGGCGCCGGCCCCGTCCCGGTCGCCTCGGTCGGCGCCATCGGCCCGGTCCGACTCGCCATGCCCGTCCGCTCCGATGAACCGCTCGAGCTCGCGGCGCGCGACCTCGTCCCGCATCTGCCGGGGCGGGCTCTTCATGAAGTACGCGCTCGGGGCCTCGAGCGTGCCCGCGAGACCCCGTTCGAGCCCGAGCTTCGCGCAGCGCAGCGCGTCGATGACCACGCCTGCGCTGTTCGGCGAATCCTGGACGGAGAGGCGAAGCTCGATCTCGAGCGGGGCGTCACCGAATCCGCGCCCTTCGAGGCGGATGAACGCGATCTTGTTGTCGTCCTGCCAGGGGACATAGTCGGAGGGGCCGATGTGGATCTCGCGCGCTTCGAGCCGCTCGTCGAGCTGGCTCTGCACCGACTCGGTCTTTGACCGCTTCTTCGACTGGAGGCGGCTTCGCTCCAGCATGTTGAGGAAGTCGGTGTTTCCGCCGGTGTTGAGCTGATAGGTGCGGTCGACGGCCACCCCGCGGTCCGCGAGCAGGCGGCAGAGGGCGCGGTGGACGATGGTCGCCCCGATCTGGCTCTTCACGTCGTCGCCCACGAGGGGCAGCCCGGCGGTACGAAAGCGGTCCGCCCAGCCGGGGTCGGAGGCGAGGAACACGGGCACGCAGTTGACGAGCGCGACCCCCGCGTCGAGACAGGCCTCGGCGTAGTGGCGGACCGCCCGTTCCGAGCCGACCGGGAGGTAGCAGACGAGAACCTCCGCCCCGGTCTCCCGGAGGACGCCGGCCACGTCCACCGAGGTCTCGTCCGCGACCCGGAACGCATCCGCGTCGTCGTAGCCCTCCATGTGGTCCGCGACCCCGTCGAGCACCGGGCCCATCCGGACCGTGACTCCGTTCGCCGGAAGCTCCGGCTGGAACCGCCGGGTGCAGTTCGGGGCCGCGAAGACCGCCTCCTCGAGCGGCTGCCCGACCTTGCGCCGGTCGATGTCGAACGCGGCCACGAACTCGACGTCCGAAGCCTTGAAGCCCCCGATCTCCTCGTGCATGAGACCGGCCTCGGCGGCGGCGTTCCGCCCCCGGTAGTACTCGATTCCCTGCACGAGCGAGCTCGCGCAATTCCCGACACCGGCGATTGCGACCCTGATCCTTCCCACGTCTCTTCGGCTCCCGCGCAGTTTCCGCCCCTCCCGGCTCCCTGAACATCCTGGCCCGGAGTGGAGGGGTTGGTGTCGAATCGAAAATCCTGTCCCTGAATACAGCCGGTTATCAGCGATCCGGTTCGCAAGAATCTTGCGGTGTCCGGCGCATCTAACCATGACGGAAGGTCCCGATCAATCCGCTTCCCGGTGCCCTCGCCCGACGGGTGTGCGCTGGCGCGAACGGTGGCGGCGCGGCCTTCGTCCCGAGCGCCGCAAGCGCCGCCCGGCACGTGGGGCTCACGGTGGGGCTCCTCGCCCGAATCTCCTTGATGAAGACGGCCGCCGCCGCTCCCTCGCGCCGCCGGCAACCGAACTCAGCCGTGCCGAACGGCGGCGTGGGCGCCGGGAATCAGGGTCTCGCGGCCGCGTTCGAACAGCAGCACGTGCTCGGGAAGGAATCCGACCCGCAGGCGGTCGCCGGGTACATGACGGGAACCGGCTCCGCCTTCCAGCACGCGCAGGCGTCCCATGGGCGAATCCGCGACATAGAGGGTCTCGCGCCCCATCGGCTCGATCTGCTCGATGCGGCATGCAACGCCGCCCTCCGCCATGAAATGCAGGTGTTCGGGCCGGATGCCGAGGATGACCTCCCCCGATGCGGGCTCGCCCTCGAGAGCGAGAGGATGACCGTTGACGACGAGCCGCCCGTCCGCCGCGTCCGCGTCAAGGAGATTGATGGGCGGCGAACCGACGAATGCCGCGACGAATTGACTCGCGGGTCTGCGATAGAGATCGTCCGGCGTGCCGATCTGCTCGATCCGGCCGTCCGACATGCAAACGATGCGGTCGGCCATCGTCGTCGCCTCCACCTGGTCGTGGGTGACGAGGACCGTGGTCACCTTCAGCCGCTCCTGCAGCGCCTTGATCTCGGTGCGCATGGCGAGGCGGAGGGTGGCGTCGAGATTCGATAACGGCTCGTCGAGGAGCAGCAGCGCCGGGTCCTTCACGAGAGCGCGAGCCAGTGCGACCCGTTGCTGCTGCCCGCCCGAGAGCTGCTCCGGCCGGCGCTCGAGGAGCTCCGCGACCCGTACCAGCTCGGCGGCATCGTTGACGCGTCGGGTCACCTCGGAAT
>JAJDXW010000058.1 GCA_022823045.1 Gammaproteobacteria bacterium | reverse complement strand
CTGGGTGAAGGAGCGACAGGCGGTCGTTCGCGAAGGGGGAATGGAACCGGTGTGGGAGATGACGAGGCGGCTCTGGTTCACCGATGCCTTCGTCGACGCGGAGGGGCCCGGATACCGTGCGATCCGCGACGTCTTCGTGCGGACCCCGGTCGCGGGGTATCTCGGGGGCACGTCGGCGGTTGCCGACCTCGCCTGGCGGCCCTTGCTTCACCGGATCCGGGTACCGACGCGGATCATCGCCGCGGGCGGCGATACGGTGACGCCGGTCTCTCACGCGGAGGAAATCCGCGACGGGATCCCCGGTGCCGAGCTGCACGTGATCGAGGACCTGCGCCACTTCTCGAACGTGGAGGGTCCGGACGCGTTCAACGCCCTGCTCCGCGCCGGCCTCGACACCTTCGCGTCGGCGTGAACGCGCCCATCGGTATCGGACGAACGGGCGCCCGGACGCCACCCGATGCGGGCGGAGCCGGTCTCGAATGCCCCGGCCGGGAGCAGGCGCCGCGGCGCTTCGATGCCCGGAGGCGGCGCATCCCCCCGCCCCCGGACTCGGGAGGCCGGGAATGAAGGTCTCGTTCCTCGTCCCGCTCGCCCTCTTCGCGGCGCTTGCGGGGCTGCTCTACGCCGGGCTCGAGCGCAATCCGGGAGTGGTCGCGTCTCCGCTGCTGGGGCGGCCCCTCCCCGACTTCGCGCTCCCCGGGGTGCCGCGGGGCGAGCTCCGGTCGGACGACCTGGGAGAAGCGCCGAGCCTGCTCAACGTGTGGGCGAGCTGGTGCGCGGCGTGCCGGGCCGAGCACCCGCTCCTCCTCCGGCTCGCCGCCTCCGGCGAGGTTCCGATCTACGGCCTGAACTACAAGGACGAGCGGGCGGACGCGATGCAGTGGCTCGATCGCTTCGGGGACCCCTACCGCCGGAGCGGCCACGACCTCGACGGCAAGGTCGGCCTCGACCTCGGCGTGTACGGCGTGCCGGAGACCTTCGTCATCGACCGCGAAGGGCGGATCGCCCACAAGCACATCGGACCGATCACGGAGGAGGACTGGGAGGAGACGATCCGCCCGCTCCTCCTCCGACTCGGGGCGGATTCCGGTCAGGCCGCAGCGGGCTGACCGATCATCGGCCGCGACCGCGCCGCGGCGAGCGCTCGAGCGGGATCCTCCGGAGCCGGAGCGCGTTCCCGATCACGGACACCGACGAGAGGCTCATCGCGGCCGCCGCGAGGACCGGCGAGAGGAGCACCCCGAACACCGGATACAGCACGCCGGCCGCAACCGCGACCCCGGCCACGTTGTAGATGAAGGCGAAGAACAGGTTCTGGCGGATGTTGTGCAGGGTCTCACCGGCGAGCCGGCGGGCGCGGACGATCCCGAGGAGGTCGCCTCCGACGAGGGCGACCCCGGCGCTTTGGACCGCCACGTCGGCGCCGTCCCCCATCGCGATGCCGGTGTCCGCCGCGGCGAGCGCCGGGGCGTCGTTGATCCCGTCGCCCGCCATCGCGACCCGATGGCCGCGCGACTGAAGCTCGGCGACGAGGTTTCGCTTGTCCTCCGGGGTCGCCTCCGCCCGCCAGTCGTCGATGTCGAGCTCGCGGGCGATGGCCCGGGCCGCGCGCGAGCTGTCCCCGGTGGCCATCACGATCCGGAGCCCCGCGCCCCGGAGCTTCCTAAGGGCGGCGCGGGCGGAGGGCCGGATCGGATCCGAGGCGGCGACGAGGCCCTGGAGCTCGCCCCCGACGGCAAGGAGCATCACCGTCCGGCCCGCCTCCTGGAGCCGTTCCCGTTCCGCGTCGAAGTCCCCCGGGTCGATCCCGAGCTCGTGCATCAGGGCCGCGTTGCCAAGGGCGGCGGCGCGCCCCGCCACCCGCCCGCGGACGCCGCGGCCGGGGATCGCCTCGAAGTCCTCCGCGTCCCGGAGGGTCGCTCCGCGGGCCGCGGCTCCGCTCACGATCGCCGATGCGAGCGGGTGCTCCGAACCGCGTTCGAGCGAGGCCGCGAAGGAGAGGATCTCGCTCTCGGCCGGGCCGCCCGGCGCGGCCATCACGTCGGTGAGCTCGGGCGCTCCCGCGGTCAAGGTGCCGGTCTTGTCGACGAGCAGCACGTCGGACTTCGCGAGACTCTCGAGCGCCGCCGCGTCCCGCACGAGCACCCCGGCCCGAGCGCCGCGCCCCACCGCGACCATGATCGACATCGGGGTGGCGAGCCCGAGGGCGCAGGGGCAGGCGATGACGAGGACGCTGACCGCGGCCACCACCGCGTAGGGGAGCGCGGGATCGGGGCCGGCGAGCAGCCACGCGGCGAACGCGATCGCGGCGACCGCGACCACCGCGGGAACGAACCGGCTCGCCACCCGGTCGACGAGCCCCTGGACGGGGGCGCGGCTTCGCTGCGCGGCAGCGACGAGCTCGACGATCCGGGCGAGGACGGTGTTCGCCCCGACCCCGTCGGCACGCATCGTGAACGCGCCCGAGCGGTTGAGCGTCCCGCCCGTCACCGGGTCCCCCGGCCCCTTCTCCACCGGCACCGGCTCGCCGGTCAGCATGCTCTCGTCCACCGTGGAACGCCCATCGAGCACCACGCCGTCCACCGGGACGTTCTCGCCGGGCCGGACCCGCAGGCGGTCGCCGACGCGGACCGCTTCGAGGGGTACGTCCTCGTCGCCCTCGCCGCCCTCCTCGCGCACCCGCCGGGCGGACTTCGGCGCGAGATCGAGCAGGGCCCGGATCGCGTCCCCGGTCCGCTCGCGCGCGGAGAGCTCGAGCACCTGCCCGGCGAGGACGAGGACGAGGATCACCGCGGCGGCCTCGAAGTAGACCGGGGGCAGTCCGTCCGGACCGAGGACCGACGCGGGAAAGAGCTCGGGAGCGAGGACGGCGGCAAGGCTGAAGGCGTAGGACGCGCCCGCCCCGAGCGCGATCAGGGTCCACATGTTGGGGCTGCGGTTGACGAGCGATGCCCATCCGCGCCGGAAGAACGGGCTCGCGATCCAGACCACGACGGGGGTCGCGAGCGCGAGCTGGAGCCAGACTTGGACGTGCGTCCCGAGCCATGCCCGGAAGGGCAGCCCGAGATGGCTTCCCATCTCGAGGACGAGGAGGGCGAGGGCGAGGGGAGCGCCGAACCGGAGGCGCCGCCGGAAGTCGACGAGCTCCGGACCGGGTCCGGTCGCCGGGGCGGGCAGCATGGGCTCGAGCGCCATTCCGCAGATGGGGCAGTCCCCCGGGGCGTCGCGGACGACCTCCGGGTCCATCGGGCAGGTGTACCGCGTGCCCTCGGGCACCGTCGCGGGGACGGGCTCGGGAGTCGGATCGAGATACGCGCCCGGGTCCGCCTCGAAGCGCACCCGGCACCGCTCGCAGCAGAAGAAGAACGGATGGCCGGCGTGCATGGCGACGTGTCGGGCCGAGGCGCGATCGACGCTCATCCCGCAGACGGGATCGCGCGCGGTCGTGCTCTCGGACTGGTCGCAGGAAAGGTGCATCGTGCAGTTGAAATCCGCCAGGGATGGTGCAACATAGAGCTTCCCGTGACCGGAGGGTCAAGGCGCCCTGCATGCACGGGCCCGGAACCGGGAGCTCTCTGCCATGAACATCGGAAA
>JAJDXW010000371.1 GCA_022823045.1 Gammaproteobacteria bacterium | reverse complement strand
CACGTACACCTCCGCCTCGAAGTGCGTGTGCGGCGTGATCGACTTCGGCTTGGCCAGCACCTGACCGCGCTCGATTCCGTCGCGCTTCACCCCCCGAAGCAGCACCCCCACGTTGTCTCCCGCTACCCCTTCGTCCAGAAGCTTGCGAAACATCTCAACGCCCGTGCACGTCGTCTTCTCCGTCTCCCGGATCCCGACGATCTCCACCTCCTCGCCAACGCACACCTTCCCGCGCTCCACCCGGCCGGTCGCCACCGTGCCGCGACCCGAGATCGAGAACACGTCCTCGACCGGCATCAGAAACGCACCGTCCACCGCGCGCTCGGGCTCCGGGATGTACGTGTCCAGCGCCTCCATCAGCGCGTCCACCGACGGCTCCCCAAGCTCCTCCTTGCCCCCTTCGAGCGCCTGCAGCGCCGAGCCGCGAATCACCGGCGTGTCGTCCCCGGGAAACTCGTACTTGTCCAGAAGCTCGCGGACCTCCAGCTCCACCAGCTCCAGAAGCTCCTCGTCGTCCACCATGTCGCACTTGTTCAGGTACACCACGATGTACGGAACCCCAACCTGGCGCGCCAGCAGAATGTGCTCGCGCGTCTGCGGCATCGGACCGTCCGCCGCCGACACCACCAGCACCGCCCCGTCCATCTGCGCCGCACCGGTAATCATGTTCTTCACGTAGTCCGCGTGACCCGGACAGTCCACATGCGCGTAGTGACGACCCGGACTCTCGTACTCCACGTGCGCGGTCGCGATCGTGATGCCCCGCGCCTTCTCCTCCGGCGCGTTGTCAATCTCCTCGAAATCCTTCACGTCACCCCCGTGACGTGACGCCATCACTCGCGTGATCGCCGCCGTCAGCGTCGTCTTGCCGTGGTCCACGTGACCGATCGTGCCGACGTTCACATGCGGCTTCGTACGCTCGAACTTCGCCTTGGCCAACTCCAAATCTCCTTGAAATCGACTAGTGGTTGCGCTGAATGATGGCTTCCGCCACCGACGAAGGCGCTTCGAGATAGCGCCGGAATTCCATGTTGAAGGTCGCCCGGCCCTGGGTGAGGGAGCGAAGATCCGTCGCATACCCGAACATCTCGGCGAGGGGGACCTCGGCGCGGATCGTCTGCCCGCTCGCGGACTCCTCCATGCCCTGCACCGTTCCCCGTCGCCGGCTGACGTCGCCCATGACGTCCCCCAGGTGTTCGTCGGGGGTGACGACATCCACCTTCATCATCGGCTCGAGAATCACCGGGTTCGCCCGGCGGCTCCCGTCCCGGAACGCGTGGGAACCGGCGACCCGGAAGGCGACCTCGCTCGAATCCACCTCGTGGTGCGACCCGTCGTAGAGCGTCACCCGGACATCGACCACCGGGAAACCGGCGAGGATCCCGTTCTTCATCTGCTCCTCGACGCCGCGGCGGACGGCCGGAATGTACTCACGGGGAATGGCCCCGCCCACGATCTCGTCGGCGAACTCGAAACCAGTGCCGGGCTCGGCCGGCTCGATCCGAACGAACACGTGGCCAAACTGCCCGCGGCCGCCCGTCTGGCGCACGAAGCGGCTCTCCTGCTCGACGCTCCGGCGGATCGTCTCCCGGTAGGCCACCTGCGGCCGACCCACGTTCGCGTCCACTCCGAACTCGCGCCGCAGCCGGTCCACGATGATCTCGAGGTGGAGCTCGCCCATCCCGGAGATGATCGTCTGGCTCGACTCCTCGTCGCTCGTGACCCGGAACGAAGGATCCTCCTTGGCGAGCTTCCCGAGCGCGACCCCCATGCGGTCCTGGTCCGCCTTCGTCCGGGGCTCGACGGCGACCGAGATGACGGGATCGGGGAACTCCATCCGCTCCAGGGTGATGGCGGCCCGGCCGTCGCAGAGGGTCTCGCCGGTCGCCACCGACTTGAGCCCCACCGCGGCCGCGATGTCGCCGGCCCGGACCTCCGGGATCTCCTCCCGGTGGTTGGCGTGCATCTGCAGGATCCGGCCAATCCGCTCCGAACGGCCCTTGATGGGGTTGTAGACCCGGTCTCCGGACTCGAGCACGCCGGAATAGACGCGGAAGAAGGTGAGGGTTCCGACATAGGGGTCGGTGGCGATCTTGAACGCGAGGGCGGCGAACGGCTCGTCGTCCGAGGCGGAGCGTTCCTCGTGCTTCTCCCCCGAGTCCACGATCCCGCGGATCGGGGGTACTTCGTCGGGCGCCGGAAGGTATTCGACGACGGCATCCAGAAGCGGCTGGACACCCTTGTTCTTGAACGCGGCTCCGCACAGGACCGGGACCACTTCGTTCGCGAGGGTCCGGGCTCGCAACCCGCGGCGGACCTCGTCCGCCGACAGATCCCCCGTCTCCAGATAGCGCTCCATGAGCGCGTCGTCCGCATCCGCGGCGGCTTCCACCAGGATCTCGCGGCGGCGCTCGGCCTCCTTCTCGAGCTCCCTGGGTACCTCGCCGACATCGAAGGCGGCCCCGAGGCCGGTGCCGTCCCACCGGATCGAGCGCATGCGCACCAGGTCGACGACCCCCTCGAACGAGTCGTCTGCGCCGATCGGCATCTGCACCGGCACCGGCACCGCCCGAAGGCGGCTGCGGATCTGCTCCGCCACCCGGTCGAAGTCCGCCCCGGCCCGGTCCATCTTGTTGATGAAGGCAAGGCGCGGAACCCGGTAACGATCGGCCTGCCTCCAGACCGTCTCGGACTGGGGCTCCACTCCGCCCACCGCGCAGAACACCGCCACCGCGCCGTCGAGGACCCGGAGCGAGCGCTCGACCTCGATCGTGAAGTCGACATGCCCCGGCGTGTCGATGATGTTGATCCGGTACCCGGGATGCTGTCCGGTCATGCCCGACCAGAAGCAGGTGGTCGCGGCCGAGGTGATGGTGATGCCGCGTTCCTGCTCCTGGACCATCCAGTCCATGACCGCGGCGCCGTCGTGCACCTCGCCGAGCTTGTGGGACACCCCCGTGTAGAACAGGATGCGCTCGGTGGTGGTGGTCTTCCCGGCATCGATGTGCGCCATGATCCCGATGTTCCGGTAGCGCTCGATGGGCGTCGTGCGCTGCCCTGCACCGTGGTTGATCTGCTTGGCGACCGAGCTCATCGTCGAGTTTCCGGGACGGGAGGGAAGGTGGGCGGACTACCAGCGGTAGTGGGCGAAGGCCTTGTTGGCCTCGGCCATGCGATGCGTGTCCTCACGCTTCTTGGCCGCGGTGCCGCGATTCTCGGAGGCCTCGACAAGCTCGGCGGCGAGCCGCAGGTCCATGGACTTCTCGCCGCGCTTGCGGGCCGCGTCCACGAGCCAGCGCATCGCGAGCGCGCTGCGTCGAACCGGCCGTACCTCCACCGGTACCTGGTAGGTCGCGCCTCCGACCCGGCGCGACCTCACCTCCACCTGGGGGCGGACATTGTCGAGCGCTTCCTCGAACACCGCGATCGGGTCCTTCTTGGTGCGGCGCGCGACGTGGTCGAGCGCGCCGTACATCACCCGCTCCGCGATCGACTTCTTGCCGTTCAGCATCAGCGTGTTGATGAACTTCGCGACGGACTCGTCCTTGTACTTCGGGTCCGGAAGGATGACCCGCTGCGCGACAACCCTTCTGCGCGGCATCGTCAGCTCCTCGGACGCTTGGCGCCGTACTTCGAGCGCCCCTGGCGGCGGGTGGTGACCCCGGAGGCATCGAGGGTGCCGCGCACGGTGTGGTAGCGCACCCCGGGGAGATCCTTCACCCGGCCCCCGCGGATGAGGATGACGGAGTGCTCCTGGAGATTGTGGCCCTCACCGCCGATGTACGTCGTCACCTCCATGCCGTTGGTGAGGCGCACGCGGGCGACCTTGCGGAGGGCCGAATTCGGCTTCTTCGGAGTGGTCGTGTAGACCCGCGTGCACACGCCCCGCTTCTGCGGTCCGCCCTGGAGCGCCGGGACGCTGGTCTTCTTCGTCTGCCGCTTGCGCGGCTTTCGAACGAGCTGATTGATCGTGGCCATTCGCCCGGTATCCGGAGACGATAGCCTCCCCGTTCGCCGACCTCGGGTCCGGTCGAAAGAAGGAAGCCCTGAAAAAAATGACAGGCGGGAAACCCTGCCTGTCGCGAAGCCCGGCGAGTCTAGAGACCCGCCGGGCTCATGTCAACCTGAGAGGACGCATTGGGTGTACGTCCTGATTTTGCGAGGTTGAGAAATGCCATGTCTACGCTACGATTTCTGTTTCTGGAATTCGGAGACAGATGGAGGTGGACATGGCTACCGCCGCTCACGACGACCTCGCCGAACAGCGCGGGAAGTTGCT
>JAJDXW010000265.1 GCA_022823045.1 Gammaproteobacteria bacterium | reverse complement strand
GTTCCGGCGCGCCCTGACGGGTACCTTCGACAGCCTCAACCCGTTCATCATCAAGGGGGTGCGGGCGTACGGGCGCCACCTCACGTTCGAGACCCTGCTCCGGCGGGCGTGGGACGAGCCGTTCTCCCTCTACGGCCTCGTCGCCGAATCGATCGAGGTTCCGGACGACCGTTCTTCGGTCACCTTCACCCTGCACCCGGAGGCGCGCTTCCACGACGGGAACCCCATCACCGTCGATGACGTCGTCTTCTCGTGGGAGACCCTGAAGGAGCAGGGGAGGCCCAACCACCGTCTTTACTACCGGCAGGTCTGGCGCGTCGAGCGGCCCGGCCCGCGCTCGGTGCGCTTCGTCTTCGATACGGAATCGCCGGACCGCGAGCTCGCGATGCTCATGGGCCTCATGCCGATCCTGTCGAAGGCGTACTACGAGTCGGTCGACTTCGAGGAGACGACCCTGGAGCCCCCGCTCGGGAGCGGCCCCTACCGGATCGAGAGCGTCGACCCCGGCCGGAGCATCGTCTTCCGCCGGGACCCCGACTGGTGGGGGCGGGACCTCGCGGTCAACCGCGGCCAGTACAACTTCGATCGCATCCGCTACGACTACTACCGCGACGCCGACGTGATGATGGAGGCGTTCAAGGCGGGCGAGTACGACTTTCGAAGCGAGCCGTCGGCGGCGCGCCTCGCGACCGGATACGACTTCCCGGCGGTGGCGGACGGCCGGGTCCGGGTGGAGAGCCTGGCCCACGGGCGCCCCTCCGGCATGCACGCCTTCGTCTTCAACACCCGCCGGGAGATCTTCTCCGACCGCACGGTTCGCGAGGCCCTCGCCCACGCATTCGACTTCGAGTGGATCAACCGGTCGCTGCTGCACGGCGCCTACGTGCGGACCCGGAGCATCTTCGACAACTCCGAGCTAGGCTCGCGCGGGGTGCCGGAGGGGAACGAGCTCGCCTTGCTCGAGCCCTTCCGGGGCCGGCTCCCCGCCGAGCTCTTCGAGCGGCCGTACGCGCCGCCGGGCGACGGCGGCAAGGTCCGCGCCAACCTCCGGAAGGCGCGGCGCCTCCTCGCCGGGGCGGGGTGGGAGGTGCGGGACGGGGAGCTTCGGCGGGCGTCGGACGGGCTCCCGATGGCGTTCGAGATCCTCCTCGTTCGTCCCGGCAACGAGAAGATCGCGCTTGGGTACGCGCGCAACCTGGAACGCCTCGGCGTCGAGGCGCGGGTGCGGACCGTCGACACCGCGCAGTACCAGAACCGCCGCAACGTCTACGACTTCGACATGCTCATCTACCGCTGGGGCATGTCGCTCTCCCCGGGGAACGAGCAGGCGTTCTACTGGGGGTCGTCCGCGGCCGGCGAGGACGGCACCCGCAACTATCCCGGGGTGCGGGATCCGGTCGTCGACTCCCTTATCAAGCGCATGACCAACGTGCGGGCGCGTGGGGACTTCGTGGACACCATCCGGGCCATGGACCGGGTGCTGCTCTGGGGCCACTACTTCGTCCCCCTCTATCATCGGAACGTCGACCACGTCGCCTACTGGGACAAGTTCGGTCGCCCGGAGGTGACGCCCCTCTACGGAGCAGTCGTCGAAGCCTGGTGGGAGGACCCGGCGAAGGCGGCGGCCCTCAGGCGGTAGCCGGGAATCCCGGACCCGGTTTCGCGCGATAATCCCACGTTCGCCCTCACCCCCTTCACCATCCAGGAGGTTCGCAATGGCGGCACGCTGGACCGTCGCGCTCGTCATGCTTGCGGCAATCGGCACCGCCGGGGCCGAGGACTCCGGCAAGACGATTCAGCAGGAGATGGCCGAGCAGCTCGACCTCTTCAGCCTGTGCTCGCCGGGCGAGCGCATCGACGTGGTGGTCGACGATCTGCCCGCGCACGCGGCGGGCGCGGGGCTGACGGGGGACGCGATCCGCGAAGCGGTGGAGGGCCGGCTTCGGCGCGCGCGGCTCCTCGATCCGAACGCGGAGCCCCTCGTCCATGTGGAGATCATCCTCGGCGAGCCCGAAGGGGAGCACATCCCCTTCTACTCGGTGGAGGTTCGCTACCTCCGCGACCTCGTCGCCGAGCGCCTCCGCCTCTCGGCCCTCGCCGAGACGTGGTCCACGGGCGGAGCGGGGCAGGGCGACGCCGCCTCGTTCCTGGACCACCTCGGCAGCTACGTCGACGCGTTCATCGCCGAGTACCGCCGCGTCCGTGACGGCGACGCGTGCGTGGACGCAGCCAAGCCCCGACCCCCGGGCCCCGATTCCCAATCCGGAGCCTGACCCGGAAAGCGCGGTTCGCCCCGACTCAAGAGCCGGTCAAACGGTCCAGCGCCACGGACGCCCAACCCGGAAGACGCTCGCCGGTCCACCGAGTCGCTCCCAAGAGGATCGCGACCTCGCGATGGGGCCGGTCAGGGTTGGAGTTGTCGTAGAGGCGAGCTTCGTCGGAACGTGCGATTGCAGCCGGCAGATGCGCCAGGGACCGATCGAACCGCCGCCGTGCGTCCGTTTCCGGGACATCGTGTCCGCCGAGCGCGACGCGGGTACGGATACGGTTGAGCGCACGATCGGACGAATCCACGCATACGTAGTGCAGCTCGATCCGGTAGCCGGCCGCTTTCGCCGCCTCCATCAGGCGGAGAACGCCGAATCCGGCGAGAGTGGTCTCCACGAGGTGCGTCCGGCCCGAGCGGAGCGCCGCCTGCCGCTGGCGCAGCGCTTCGCGGGCCGCCTGTACCGGGGAGCCGGACGTCATGCCACGCGCGATCGCATCAGGGTCGATCACGTCCACCCCGGTGAACCAGGTAGTGCGCGTCAGCGTCGACTTGCCGCACCCGTTCGGACCGGCGACCACGAAGAGGGTCGGCATGGCAGGGAACGCCGATCGGTCAGGTCAAGAAGTCTCGTCGACCGGCCACTCGAGTACGCGGTCTCCGTGTTTGGTCCGCGCAATGTAGGCGCCGTCCGACCGGACGCCATAGAGCGTCGCCCCGGCTTCGAGCTGGGCCGCGAGGTCGGCCTTGATCTGCTCGCGCCAGTCCTTCGGCCGGCCGGGCTTGTCGGGCGGTGGCGACGCGGTTTCTTGATGCCGTGACATGGTCACCACTCTACGCTCGTCGGTTGTAGCGTTCAATGCGCGAAATGATCTCGACAAGTCCAACCTGAACCCGAGTCCCGGCGAGCGCATGGACAGGGTGGTTGACCCCCGAAGGCGTTGCCGCTTGGTAGCCTCCCACCGTCGCAGGCTGTTCTTCAGGCTGCGACGATTGCGGAAGATCTTGGTGAGCTGTGGCTTGAAGTGCGCAAGAAGCGCATGCCGATGCGGCCGCCTGTTCCGGAGACGGCAGTGGACTGGGTGCGGGCCGATGATCTGGACCGCACGGAGGGGGAACTAGACCTCCATCCAGAGATCACCGTGCTCGCCGAAGTCGAACAAGACGGTCTCGCAATCGGCGATCCTTCCGAAATGCGGCCCGAATTGCGCCGCCTGGACGACTACCCCGAGGTCGAGGAGGCGTGGCTCGAATACCTCGTCGACCAATGGGAGCCGTGGGCGAAGGAGATGCGCCGGTGGCACGCAGTCCAGAAGATCTACGAAAACCTGGACTTCATGCGTCGCCGCTTCGAAGAGGCTGAAGAACGATACGAGCTGTTGCTTGCGGTCGGCCTGCTTGAGTGGCGTGACCCGATGGATACGCCGGTCAGGCGCCACCTTCTCACGGCGCCGACCGAGATCGTGCTCGATGCGGCGCGAGGGCTGTTGAGCGTTGTTCCGGCCGCTTCCTTCGAACGCTGGCCTTGTCGAGATCGACATACTTCCAGCGCAGGGGCGTGATCTCGGTCTTGCGGCCCGTCAGCATCAGCACGCGGATCGTCGTCACCGCGCCGTCCGATATCTGTGGCTGCCATTGCCCGAGACCTCGTCGGGAACCTGCCCGAGGCGGGTGAACTCGGCGTCGGTCAGGAAGCGTTCCCGCTTGCTTCGGGATTCATCGGGATGGACTCGCAGGGGTCGCCGTACCGTCGGACTACGTACCACCGGAGCAACCGATAAAGAGAGCTCGCAGGACATTTATCTGCTATACTCGGCGAAACCTGTCAAATTTTGAGGATAAATGATGCTTGTCGAGTTTTCAGTCGAGAACTTTCGCTCGATCAAGGACGAAGTTCGGCTGAGCCTGGTAGCGGGTCCCGGCAAGGAGCACCGAGAGACGCACCTGGTCACGCCGGAACTGAACGAAGGCATCCGTTCGGTCCCGCTCGTGCGTTCTGCGGTAGTCTACGGCGCGAACGCGGCCGGCAAGACCAATCTGATTCGTGCTCTTCAGGCAATGCAGCGCATCGTGACCCACTCAGGACGCGATCTCGACGACTTGCCGGTTACGCCGTTCCAATTCGCTCCAGAGAGCGGGGAGAAGCCAGCAACGTTCGAGGTGACCGGCATCACGAACCGGATGAGGTTTCAGTACGGCTTCTCCGCTCGACAGGACATTGTGACCGAGGAGTGGCTGTACGCATGGCCGAGGGGTCGAATTCAGTTCTGGTTCGAACGCAGCACCGATACGGAAACCGGAGCCGTCAGCTGCAAGTTCGGCGACAAGCTCGCGGGGGACAAGGAGGTCTGGCGACGAGCGACACGCCCCAATGCATTGCTTCTGTCCACCGCTATCACACTCAATAGCGAGCAATTGCAACCGATCTTTAGCTGGTTCCACGACAACGTACACACTGCCGGAGTCGGCGGATGGGCAAACATGTTCTCGCTTGAATGGTGTGACGGCGATCGCAAAGCCGAAATCGTCCAATTCTTGCGTGCTGCGGACTTTGCGATCGGGGATCTTCGGCTCGTCCATAGGGATTTCTCGCCCGAAATGCTCCCGGACGAGCTGCCTCTGGAGCTAAAGCGCCGGATGAACGAGGAGCTTTCTGGAGCCAAACTGGTACAGGTACAGGTAAGGCACGACACGACTCGTGGCGAGCCAGTCGATCTTGATCTCGATGAAGAGTCCGATGGGACTCAAAAGATGTTCGCGCTTGCTGCCCCATGGCTGGACACGCTCGCCAACGGACACGTCATCGTTTTTGACGAATTGCATGACAACCTGCATCCGGCGCTGGTGCGGTTTCTTGTAGACCGATTTCACGATCCTGAGGTGAGCACAGAGGGCGCACAGCTGATATTCACCACGCATGACACTTCCATTCTCAGCCAGGAAGTCTTCCGCCGCGATCAGATCTGGTTCTGTGAACGGAATTCCCGTCAGGAGACACAAGTCTTTCCACTCACGGATTTTCGCCCTCGTCGCGGAGTCGAGAATCTGGAGCGCTCGTATCTCGCAGGTCGCTACGGTGCGTTACCCTACATACGTTCCGGCCGCGCCCGCTCTAAGGCGTGATCAATGCCTAGGCGCCAACCACGGCAGCACCTCAAGAGGCGCCAACCGAGACGTGAACCTTACGATCGGGTGTTAATAGTATGCGAAGGAGAGCGCACGGAACCTTTGTATTTTCAGGATCTTGCAGCTCGCTATCGGCTGAGCACCGCAAACGTTCTGATTCTGGGCCGCGGGGTAGACCCTCGAACGGTGGTCCGAGTGGCAAAGAAGTTGCAGAGCAAAGAAGCTCGGAACGGAGAGAGATACGATCGGATCTACTGCGTCTTCGACCGCGACGAGCACGCAACGTTTGAAAACGCCTGCCACGAGGCCCGTGTGAGCGGCATATGCCTCTCCAGATCATGGCCCTGCTTCGAGTTCTGGCTCCGGCTTCACTTCGGCTTGACGCGACGGCCGTACTCAAGATTCAGGGGGACGAGTGCAGCACAGCACTGTGTAGACGAATTGCGCGGCTTGCTACCCGGATACGAGAAAGGGGCGCCCGGACTCTTTCGAGAACTCGAAAACCGTCTGGAATCCGCCATTGCCGATGCCGCTCGGGCGCGCACGGATGCAGAAGCCACCGGGGAATTCAATCCGTCGACGGAAGTTCATCTGTTGGTTGGCTACCTGCGGATGCTCAAGCCAGACGGATAGAAATCACATTGATGGTCGATATCGAGGCGGATGTCGGGTCGGCCCCGGCAGCGCGACGCTGGTGCGGCTGATGGCCGTCGGGGGCGGCCGGTGCGTCCTGCGAGCGGCGAACCCGGCCGGCCCGACATGGAGGTGACCCGCGCCAACGAGACGATGATCCGCGCCGTGGTGGTGTTCGTCGGGGGGGATGAGGCGCAAGGCCCGTCACTATCCGGCGGCCGGAAGATCCGGCTTTGGATTTCAGGCGGTCACACGGGTCTCTGGGTGTCCACGGGATTTCTCGTGGGAAGAATTCGAGCTGTTTCGATGTAATTTACTGATTTTATAGAATAACATGGAAATTATTGGCTCCCCGGGAGGGACTCGAACCCCCGACCTAGTGGTTAACAGCCACCCGCTCTACCGGCTGAGCTACCGAGGAACGAGCGAGATCGTAAGGGCGTACAGCGGGTGGGGTCAATGCCCGTGCCGTCCCGAAACGGTGGAGAGGGCGCCCTCCGGCGCGGCCGCGCCG